>CALXCQ010000050.1 GCA_944386835.1 uncultured Oscillospiraceae bacterium
ACCGCGTTCTCCAGGCGGAACAGCTTCTTTCTAAAAATACATTGACTATTTCTGAAATTGCTCAGGAAACCGGATTTCCAGACGAGAGCAGCTTTATTCAATATTTCCGGAAATATTTTAACTGCACTCCTGGAAAATATCGAAAGGAAATAACACCAACTCGTTATGATCGGGTGGAATAGTCAATTTTCTCTTAAAATTCAATCAATTCTTCTATATTTTTTTTGCTCTCCAAATGGTATTCTATTTATATGGTAGGCAGTGGATTTGCGCGCATCCTTTGCCAATGGTATCGGCAATGCCTTCTTTGGGGTTTTGCTGGGCACCGCTACCGCCGATGTCGCAGACTACATCAACCTGAAAAATAAGACAGATCTTTCAGGACTGTCCACCAGTATTGCCCAGTTCGGTATGCGGTTTGGAATGCTTCTGGGCAGCGTAGGGGTAACGGCTATTTTGGCAATCGGCGGCTACAGCGGTGAGGCTGCCAATGCTGGAATGGCTCAGTCCTCCTTCACCCTGGTGATGGAAACGGTGGGTTACGCCGTGGTACCTATGATTTGCAGTATCATACTGGTGTTGTTTAGCAGCCGTATGGATGCTGATAAGGAAGTTATTAAAATGAGAAAGGAAAGTGCATAAAATGACCGATGTATTTGATAAATTTTGTCTTCCCGAGGATGTGGGTATTTCGTCTGTTGCCATTGCAAATTTTTTGCAGGACTGTGAAAAAATCCACTATAAACTTCGTACGCTTCACATTGTGCGTCACGGAAAATTTATTACCGAAATCGCTCGCTATCCCTTTCAGGCCAGTGACAAGCGCCTTGTTTATTCTGTGAGCAAGACGTTTACTTCCACAGCCGTTGGACTGGCAGTGCAGGAAGGCATCCTTCGGGTAGAAGATAAGCTGCTGGACTATTTCCCTGAGTGCCAAAACTTGTCAATGGACGCCCGCGCCAGGGAAATTACCTTGAGAGATGTGCTGACCATGAGTACCGGTCATGAGCGCGACACTGTGGGGGATATGTGCAACAGCGAGAATACTTCCTGGCCGGAGATTTTCTTTACTCGAAAAATGGCATATACTCCAGGAGAGCGATTTGTGTATAATTCTGGCGGGACCTATATGCTTTCTGAGGTAATCAGTCGGGTTACTGGAAAAAGTTTGCTGACATGGCTGCAAGAAAAGCTTTTTGGACCTTTGGGTATTACTGATGTGAGCTGGGACACCCATGGAGATGCAAACACGGGAGCCTGGGGATTACTCATTGCTCCCCGGGATCTTTGTAAGGTAGGATTGCTGTATTTAAACAAGGGAGTATGGAACGGTCAAAGAATTCTCTCTGAGGCGTGGATTCAGGAAGCCACTACTCCTCATATTGCTACCAATAGCAAAGGCCTTACCGGTTGGGGTCAGCGGTATGGCTATCAAATTTGGGAGAATATTCCTGGCAGTTACCGGGCAGATGGCGCATTTGGGCAATACTGCATGGTTTTCCCTCAGCTGGATATGGTGATTGTCACCACCGCAGAGGAGATGGATGGCAGCCGGATTTTTCCTTTGGTGGAGCGTCATTTATTGACGGGTCTGGCCGATCATCCGATAGGAAGAGATGCGTGGGCATTTGCCTGCTTGCAAAAGGAAATTGCCCAGTGGGAAGCTCCTGTGGTATATGAGGCGACTTCCTCTCATCTGCAATATTTCCTGCAAAATAAAACGTTTACCCTTCAAAGTATCGATGCGCCGGAAGAGCAGCACACCTTCTGTCTGGATTCTTTCAACAGCCGGTTGCGGATTACTATAGATAGTAAACAGATGATAGACAGTTCTAGCGTAACAGATATTCATGGAGTAACTCCATTCGCCATTGAACTGCCCAGCAGCAGCCCACTGCTGGGTCAGGAGCAGCGTTCCCGGGATTGGGCATACTCTGCTCATCATGCCTGGATCGATCAGGATACTCTGCTGGTTACCATATGCTGGCGGGAAACTGGGCACTACCAGACCTGGAAATTCCAATTTTCTGGAGAAAAGCTCTATTTATGGATTTCTGACGGTACAAAGCAGATGTTTGATCTTTTTGGCATTACCAGTGACCGAAATGTCCGTTTTTGTGATATGGCTTTTGCTAGTGTCACATCATTATAATTAACGAATAGATCCCGGAAATTACTATGATACACGTCAGAAAATGTCAGAGTACTATATTTTAGAGGTTTTTCTGAGAGAATCTGGTAACACTACGTTGTTCTGATTCTTAGCGTTTTAAAGTCGGTTCAAAGAAGAGTAATGAGTGCCCATATCGTTACTACAGTAGGCTATAAATAGATGTAATTGACGAAGTCCTTAGGATCCAACAGGGTTCTAAGGACTTTTTCTTGTTTTACCTTGATTTTCATAAGCTGAGCTACTTTTATATCTATTCGTTTTTAGACAGATCTATTTGGGCGGCAAGTGGGCGGCGAGTTTCTGTCATGCTGCCCGAAGGACAACTTCGTCGGCCACGGTCGGCGGAGTGTCGGCCGGTATCACAAAAATGTGATACCTAAATTGGTCAAAAGGGCATTTTTTCACCCTTTTGACCGGTCGGTGTGGAAAAATCATCATTTTTACGAAAGTTCTCCGTTTTGTCATGGATGTGACCCGGGTAAGCACGTTTTTTCTCCGTTTTGTAGGGAAAGGGGTTACTTACGTGCTTGGGGAGGAGAAGTGAATTAAATTATGGAAAGAGACTTATCAAGGGCGTTTTCACCGTCCTACAAAGGATTAAGGCACAAACAATATCACATTTT
>CALXCQ010000051.1 GCA_944386835.1 uncultured Oscillospiraceae bacterium
CCGAAAAAAGTAAATTTAGATTGTTGCGCATTGACGGAATCTGGGAAACGTACTATAATATTACGGTATTTGCGCCGTAAGTGCGTTTTGTATAGGAGGCCAAACAAATGAAGAAGAGTATTGTTACTCTAATAGTTGTGGCATTGCTTTTAGCGCTATTGCTTACGACTGCCCTCAACGGATTGAACTTGGGATTTGCGAAAATTGACAGTGTTGCGGACGGGATTGTACTCAGCCTTGACCTGGTTGGAGGTTCGGAAATCACGTATGAAGCGCAGATTCCGGAAGGAACAGAAGAAACTGAGATTGTAAATGGTATGAAAAGTGCCATAACAATGCTGCGCCAAAGATTAGATGTGTTGGGCTATACAGAAGCCAATGTTTATGAATTCACTGGTAATCGCATTGTCGTGGAAATTCCCAATGTAGATGACCCGGAAGAAGCTGTGCAACAACTGGGTACCACAGCTGTGGTTACGTTTGAGGATGCAGATGGCAAGGAATGGCTTACTGGCTCAGATATTAAATCGGCTTACTATCAATATTCGGCTGTAGACGAAACTGGTATTGCCCAGCACCACGTTGTACTGGAATTTACAGATGAAGGTGCTAAGAAATTTTCTGAAGCCACTAAGTCGGTCGCCAACCGCACGGAGGACGGCACAAATTATGTGGCAATTATGATGGACGGAAGTGTAATATCAAAGCCGTATGTAGAGTCAAAATATGCGGAAACTGGTATCGACAGCGATTCTGCTATTATTACTCTGGGTGGTAATGCTACGGCAGAAAGTGCATCTTATTTAGCTAACATTATATCTGCAGGCCAGCTGCCATTCACTTTGGAAAATGTAAAGTTACAGGCAGTTGGTGCTACATTGGGTGAAAAAAGTTTGGAGACCAGCTTGATTGCTGGTGCGGTTGGACTGGCACTGGTGGCAATTTTTATGCTGATTGTTTACCGGGTGATGGGTGTGATTTCCTGCATTGCTCTTGCTATCTATGGTGCTGCCTACTGTGTGGTTTTGTCAATTTTCCACATTAACTTGAGCCTGCCTGGAATTGCGGGTATCATTCTGACGATTGGTATGGCTGTAGATGCTAACGTGGTTATCTATGAGCACATTAAAGAAGATTTACGAATTGGTAAGACCTTACGCTATGCAATTGACTCCGGATATCGGGGGGCAGCACGGGCCATTATTGATTCCAACATTACCACGATTATTGCAGCGGGTGTACTCTGGTGGCAAGGAACCGGTGCAATTTTAAGCTTTGCAAAGACATTGCTGATTGGCGTAATTCTTTCCATGATTATTATGCTGGTATTTACAAAGTTACTTTTGAAAACAGCAGTAGGCCTCAAGATTACAAACCTCAAGGGCTACTGTGTCTGAGAAAGGGGGAGTTATCATGTTAAAGCAATTTGATTTTGTAAAAGCCTTTAAGGTAACTTCTCTGATTTCTCTGGTTTTGGTTGCAGCCGGTGTGATTGGCCTTATTGGGGCGGTTTTTGGTGTGCACCTATTTAACTATGACGTTGATTTTATTGGCGGCACGACTTTGCAGTATGAACTGCATACCGAAGTGACACCGGAAATAACCAAGAATATCGAATCCATATTTCAGGAAGTCACAGGGAAACATGCTTCCTCAGTTACCAAAGCGGGTGATTCTGGAACAGAAGTCCAGATAAAGTCTACGGAGTTAGATTCAGAAACCCGTGATCAGGTATTTCAGGCAATTAAAGAGGCCTATGAACTTCCGGAAGATGACACACCCATTAAGAGTGACTATGTCTCAGCTTCGGTAGGTTCCGATCTCAGAAAAAGCGCAGTAACTGCTTCTGCAATTGCTGTGGTGTTAATTCTGATTTATATTACGATTCGTTTTGAACTTCGTTCTGGCCTGGCAGCTGTAATTGCACTTGTGCATGATCTTCTGGTAATGCTTAGTGTTTATGTAATCTTCCAGATTCCCTTTAATATGAACTTTATTGCTGCCGCATTAACTATTTTGGGATATTCCGTAAACGCAACGATTATTATTTTCGATCGAGTTCGTGAAAATAAAAAGCTATATCCCAAATGGGAATTTTCAGCAGTTGTCAACCATAGTATTCAACAGACCATGGCAAGAAGCATTAACACGACGCTCACAACCTTATTTGCGATTATTATGTTGGTAATCTTCGGTGTGAGCACGATACGCACATTTGCCATTCCGGTTTGTGTAGGTATTTTGTGCGGTTGCTATTCTTCTGTGTTCCTGTCAGGGCCTATTTGGAACTGGCTTGTAAATAAGAAGAAAAAATAAATTGTATTTGTTTATGATATGGGGATAATCCATACATTAAGCAACCTTTCTTACTGCCTGTCATCATAAAAAGAGGAGCTGATTCATCAGCTCCTCTTAATATTGAAATGATAAAACCACTGGCAATAGCCAGTGGTTTTTGTTTTTATCGTATCTGATGTGGGTACTTGTTATAACAAGAAACGGAAAGGACGTGAAATTAAGCCCAATAAAACTGAAATTACTGCAACAATTGGATTCTCATTTTTCCCGGTATAGTTTTCTCCATATGTATAGGTCCCGTCTGGCTGGAGCTTCCTACTTTGTGACAATGCCTCTCCCACAATGGATTGCATCTGTGTTTGAAACTTTTCGCTGTCGACCACGACCATGAGTTCGGTATCTAAATAGGCACTGCGCATGTCCATATTAAATGAGCCTATGATACTCAACCGATTGCCGATTAGGAGGCCCTTGGTATGGTTGGAGCGGTGGCCAGCAAATTCATACACATTGACGCCAGTATCCAGGATGGTTTTTCGTTCCAAACGAAAATCGCTGGTACCGAACACATTTGCACCACTTTCCGGAGAGTTGGTCAAAATTGACACCTGGGTTCCTGCATCTTGAATGGTTTTCAAATCTGTATACATGTCATTACTGCAGATGACGTATGGGGTTTGAATTAAAACTGTGTCACCAGTTTGCATAAGTTGAACTAAGGAATGCCAGAGCCGGGGCTCTTTATTAACCGGTTCTACAGGATTGGAGAGTAAGGAGACTTTATTGGTTTCGGTTGTAACGCCGATCCAATCTGTAGAGGTAAAGGCTTCTGGGTAGGTCTGCTTCAGATCCTCGTATCGCTGCAACAGCTGTTCCCGTGTTTCCTGTGCTTTGGGAGTGTCTTTTCCTGCATAACTTTTACAATCTGGCAGATTCCAGACAGAAGAAAAGTAACTTTTCAGTTGACCGAGGGAGTGATCATTGCTGGGGGCTGTATCATATACTAAAATCTCACGGTCTATGTTGGGCTTCTCATGATAATCACCTAGAAAATAGTCTGAGGTATTTCTTCCTCCTAACAGATACATCGTATTGTCAACGATGACATATTTGTCGTGGAGTCTGGCCTGATTGCGCCACGGCTTTATCAATTTGGCGGGATTGTATATCTTCATTTCTACATTAGGGTGTGAGGCGAGTGCCTGAAATGCTTCACTCCCCCAAAGTATCCAGGTACTGCTAAAACCGTCTACTAATAGTTTTACTTGCACGCCTCGTTCCGCAGCGCTGAGCAGTCCTGCAATGACATCAGTTCCACTGGTATCATCTACAAAGTCAAAACTTACATAGATCAGCTCTTTCTGCGCCTGTTCCATGAGCCGGAAGCGCCAAAGCAAAGCATCCAAATTTTCATCAACACAAAGAACGCGCTCACTGCCAAGCTCTTCACTGTAGAATTCTTGGGGATCAAAGGATTCAGCATAAGCTGCGGAAACCTTTTTCTGTGTGAGGTAAGGTAAAATAGAAGCGAGAATAAAATACAAAAGGAAGAATAGAAGTGCCAGTAAAATAATTCTTTTCCAACGGATCTTCCAGAGAAGTTTGCCAAACATCGAGTCAAATCCACCTGACTTTTTCAGAGATAAAACCGCAAAAGCTCTCATTACAATATTCTAAAAAATGCAATCTTATTGTAGCATTCAATAAAAATGCAGTCAATCCGCTAAAATTTAACTTTTGATTAAACATTTGTCTGAAAAGTAAAAGAAAACGGGAATGAACTCAGAACTATTGGAACTTTTTGGCGTCATCAGTTTCATAATCCAAATCCTGTGGACATAAGATGGTAACGGAAGTGATACGATGAAACAGTTACAAAAGGTTTTACCCAATACCTATCAGCGAGCAATGAGTTTTTTAACTCCGGACGAGCTGGCGAATTTGGAAGAGCTTCGTCTGCGGCTTGGAAGGCAGCCTACGATGGTTTTAAACGGTGAGGAACAGGCCTTTCCTTTGGGACAAGCTGTCAGCAAAGAAGATGTAGAACATATTCTTCAATTGGCGACGGATTATTCCTTATATCAGGCTGCTACATTAAAGGATGGATTTTTGACTCTGCCCGGAGGCCACAGAATCGGCATTTGTGGAACAGCTGTTCTAAAAGATGGTTCTGTTACAGCACTTAAACATTTTTCTTCCCTCAATTTACGAGTTGCAAGGGAAAGAGTGGGAATTGCCCTCCCTATTTTAGAAAAGCTGGGACGATTATCTTCTTCCATTTTCATTGTCGGGCCTCCCGGGGCTGGAAAAACCACTTTGCTTCGTGACTTGATTTTACAGACCAGTAACCGGCAAAAACAGAGGATCAGTGTTGTGGATGAACGGGGTGAATTGGCTGCCTCTGTGAATGGAATCATGCAATTCGATTTAGGAATGTACACTGATATTTTGACAGGAAGTCCGAAAAGTATTGGAATTGCGATGGTACTTCGGACTATGAATCCACAGTGGATTGCCATTGATGAGATCACGACACCAAACGATATCCAGGCTATTTTGCAAGCCAGCTATTGTGGTGTTCATTTTCTTGCTACTGCCCATGCCTTTAACCTGGAAGATTTAAAGTCCAGGCCTTTGTACCGCGCACTGTTAGCGGCGGGAATTTTCCAAACGATTTTGGTGCTGGATGGGACAAAACATTACACAATAGAGAGGATGGAACCTTTTGATTAAACTTTTGGGTATTGTACTTATTTTAATAAGTACGTTTTCTACTGGAATGGCAATGGTTGGAGGTGTACGCGCGACTCTGGATCAGACAAGGGCCTTACAAAGCTTACTTCAACTAATGCACAGTGAAATACAGTGCCACATGACGCCCCTACCGGATATTTTTGCACAGGGGGCAAAAACCATTTCGGGGCCAATTGGAGAACTTTGTGGGCAGATTGCCAATGCCTTTCAAAAGGGAGATCCACAGACTTTTTATTATGCCATCCAATCCTCCATTGGCGCAGTGCCGAAACTGTTGCTCCCCAGATCGGCACAGGGAGTCTTTTTAGAGTTGGCAAAAAGTTTAGGTAGATATGATCTGGATAGTCAACTGACTGCTATTACCCATGCGCAAGAACGTCTGGAGAGAATTTACATTACATTGGAGTCAGAACGGGAAGGACGGTGCCGGAGTTATGGCGCGGTGTGCGCATGTGCTGGTTTATGCTTTCTTATTATTGTAATATAGGGAGTTGCCTATGGATGTAGATTTAATTTTCAAGATTGCTGGTCTGGGGATTATTATATCAATTCTAAACCAGGTACTGGTTCGCTCAGGCCGGGATGAACAAGCTACTATGACGACATTAGTGGGACTGGTGGTTGTTTTAATGTTGGTGGTACAGAAAATTGCAGAACTGTTTGAATTGGTAAAGACACTGTTTGAATTTTAATATGAGTTATTTTTTTAGAATTGCAGCTGTCGGGATGATAGCAGCCATATGGATACTGTTGATTCGCAAGCAGAATGCAGATTTTGCGCTGCTGCTGAGTATCGCCTGTATGGTCTTGGTTCTGATTGGTGCACTTACTTATTTACAGCCTGTAGTGGAATATATTCACCAATTACAGAATCTTTGTCAGCTGAATACGGAGGTCCTGGCTCCGTTGTTTAAAACGATTGCAGTAGGAATTGTCTGCCAAATCGTTACAGGCGTCTGCGCGGACGCCGGGGAGCAGGCACTGGCAAAGACAATTGAATTGTGTGGGACGATTGTGGCGCTGTATGTTTCGTTACCGCTGATTAAAGCTGTGTTTTCCCTGTTTGATTCCATTTTACAGGGGGGCTGAACCACTTGCGTAAAATAATTTTAGGAATTTTAATTTGCTTGCTACTGTCCAAAGCTGTACAAGCTGTGGATGTCCAGAAGGAGCAGGAAGAAGCGTTTGGATTGGAAACTTTGGAAGAGGGAATTTCCCCGGAGACTAGAGAATTATTAGGAGATGCTTCACCGACAGAGCCTGCAGACTTCTCTTCGAGCATCCAAGACATATTTTTGGGCTCATTGTGGAAGAGCCAATCTGTTTTGCGACAAGGTCTTACAACAGGAGTATTGATAGTAATGGTGGCCATTTTGACGACCATGACTAAGACAATTGATCAAAATAAGGCTTTTCCTGTTTCTACCTTAGTAGGTTTATTGGCGATTACCAGTTTGTGCAGTACCGGTTTTGCCAACATGATTGACCAATGTGCACAAACATTAGAGGAAATGCTCAGTTTAAATACATTATTGCTACCAGTTATGGCGGCAGCCAGCGCTGCATCGGGAAATATTACCACGTCTGCAGCAATTTATGGAGGTACCGTTGTATTTTCCAATGTACTTATGAATTGCATCCTGAAACTGTTGATTCCACTGGTGTATGTCTATATTGCCATATCCTTGGTAAACGCTGTTTTGTCCCTGGATACCATGGGTAGGATGTGCAATTTTATTCAGTGGATCATCACGGTGGGACTGAAAGGGAGTTTATATGTTTTTACTGGATATCTGGCCCTAACGGGTATTATCGGTGGGGCTGGAGATGCTGCAGCAATTAAAGCAGCCAAACTGGCAATGTCCGGTATGGTACCTGTGGTAGGAAGTATTTTATCAGATGCATCGGAAACAGTCTTGGCCAGTGCTATGTTCATTCGAAGTTGTGCCGGCACCTTTGGCTTACTTGCGGTTTTGGCAGTATGTCTCACACCTTTTTTGAAAATTGGATTTTTTTACTTATGTTTAAAGGTGACAGCTGCAGTGGGTGTTGCGGTGGGCACACTGCCTATTATTCAGCATATAGATGCACTATCGAAAGCAATGGGGTTTTTGCTGGCTATGACGGGTGTCTATAGTTTGATGACATTAATTTCGTGTGTGTGTTCCATGCAGGTGAGTGTCCTATGATGGAAGCGGTGCGTAATTATTTGCTTTCCGTAGTTGCAGTGGGGTTCCTGGTGACTTTAGCCAATGCAATTGTACCCAAAGGTATCCTGAAGAATCTGGTAACCTTTACAGGCGGCCTGATTGTGGTACTTGCCGTGATTGCACCTGTTGTCCATTTGGATTTTGAGGCAATTGAGGATGTATTGGATGATTTTTCGGTGCAGGATTCCAGCCTTTCCCAGACTGCAAATTTTAAGTCTCAAGACGTCTTGAACCAGCTCATAATTGAAAAGACCCAGTCATATATATTGGACAAAGCACAATCTCTGGGAATGGAAATTACAGTAGATATTGAGCTGGCTTGGGAAGATTCCGTACCGTATCCCAACGCCACAACGATTCGTGGCAACTATACACAGGCACAAAAGACACTATTAAGCCAGTATTTGGAATCTTCACTGGCAATTCCAAAAGAAAGGCAGGCATGGTATACATGTGATGAACTGGAAATCCAATGAAATCCTTCAACGATTCTTAAAAAAACTAAATCAATACAAATTTGCCATCGCCATTGCACTGGTTGGAGTTGTTCTGTTAATGATTCCAACAAAATCCTCGTCGGTTCAGGTGCCCGCACAGTCGGAGTTACCAGAGCAGGTGGAAGCTGCAACGGTATCCGAGAAAGCGGATACAGAAGAGAAACTGTCCCAAATTCTGTCTTTGATAGAGGGTGCAGGCCAGGTACAAGTAATGCTTACATACAAAAGCAGTGAAAAATTGGTTTTTCAAACAGATACCACACAGTCAAGTACCCAAGACGATTCCAAACAGACTACCGACACGCAGACACAAACAGTCCTGATATCTTCGGGTAGTTCTCAGCAACAAGCAGTGGTACAACAAACCATATACCCGGTTTGTCAGGGGGCTGTTATTGTGTGTGAGGGGGCCGATCAACCACAGGTAAAGTTAGACCTTGTAAATGCGGTGTCAAGTCTTACAGGACTTGGTAGCGATAAAATTTCCGTTGTCAAAATGAAAAGTTAGTAGGAGGACCTAGAATGAAAAGCTGGAAAAGAAATGCCATTGTTGCCACTGTATTACTGTTTGTCTGCGCCGGGATTTATTTGAATTGGTCATTTAACCAAAGCCAGGCTGTTATGGATCTTACAGAGACATTAGATGCCGATAAAGTGATGGGAGATTCAACATTGGTGGTTAGTGAAGAGGCAACCAGTACAACCGCAGACACGGACACTTTGGAAGAATTGGCGAGCCAAGGGACACAGTCAGCCAGCGATTACTTTGCAGAAATGCGTCTGAGCCGTCAGGAATCCAGAGACAGTGCGGTTGGACTTCTACAAGAAACAATCGCCTATGAAGAAGGGGATGCACAGACCACAGCAACTGATTCTCTCAATGAAATTGTTAACAGTGCCCTTTCCGAAGCGCAGATCGAGAGCCTTATTATAGCCAAGGGGTTTGAGGATTGTGTTGCGTACATGGGAGACGACACAATTTCAATTGCGGTTGCCGCACCGGCAGAAGGGTTACAGCCAGCAGATGTAGCGCTGATTTCGGATATTGTTACAACACAGACATCTTATGACATGACACAGATTCGTGTCATTGAAGTAAATTAAGGTTGTATTTTTCCTGAATTGTGATACAATATCCCTAATTAAAGGAGGTAGCCGCTATGAGTGAAACCAAGGAATATTTATCTGCAATTCAGGCAAACGGCTCAATTCATATTGCGGAAGAAGTGATTGCTTCCATTGCCGCTTTGGCAGCCAATGAAATTGAAGGTGTCTGCGGCCTCAGCGCAAATTTAGGCTCTGACTTGGCAGAAATGCTGGGTGTTCGTAATTTGGGAAAAGGCGTCAAGTTGGATATCTCCGGCGAGGAAGTGTCGGTCGACTGTAACGTAATCGTACTTTATGGACACTCTGTTTTGGAGATTGCCAAAAATGTTCAGGATAAAGTGATAACGGCAGTAGAGTCAATGACGGGTATGCATGTAAAGCAGGTAAATGTGAACATTTGTGGAATCTCCTTGCCCAAGGAGCAAAAAAAATAAAAAAGATAACCCTTTGCTCTGGCAGAGGGTTTCTTTTTTTTGGCAATTTTGGTATAATGAATAAAATTTATATTGGGTGAGGAGAGCCTATATGACCAGGTCAAGCGCCAGAGAAATTGCACTGCATTTCATTTATGCCATGGAATGTACGGGTGAAAAACCAGAAGAAATTTTGTCGGTTCGGCTGGCAGACGGATACTATGATTGTTTAGCGGAAGAAAATGCAGTTTATTCCGAGCGGCCGAATCGTAAACAACGTCAATATGTAGAAGAGATTCTCAGAGGCGTGGATGCCCGCCGGGATTCGCTCAATCAATATATTTCTCAATATGCAATCGGGTGGAACATCAACCGAATTTCCTGTTTGGCCAAGGCAATTTTACAGCTGGCGATTTATGAAAGCCTATATATGGAGGATGTTCCTGTAGGGGTTGCAATCAATGAAGCGGTGGAATTGGCTAAGAAATATGAAAGTGAAGAAGTAGTGGCCTTTGTGAATGGTATTTTGGGATCTTTTTCCAGAGGGCAAACACAGCAAAATTCCTGCGTAAAGGAAAGTAGAGCAGAGGAATTGGAGCCTTCTTGCCTAGAGGGGAAGAGCGTCATGCAAGGTGTGGAAAACGAGGAATAGACTATGGTGCTAGGTATTGATACCAGCAATTATACCACCTCCGTTGCCTTTTACGATGGGGCTGAGGGGAAGAATTGCTCTCGTCTTTTGGATGTAAAACCAGGAGAATTGGGGCTTCGCCAAAGTGATGCAGTATTTGCGCATGTGAAACGGTTACCGGAGCTGGTGTCTCAATTGGTTGGAGAAAAGAGAAGTGGTTCTCAAATCAGGGCGATAGGCGTAAGCACCCGGCCAAGGGCAGTTAACGGATCTTATATGCCGTGTTTTTTGGTGGGAGATTCTCTGGCCAGATGTCTAGGTGCTGTCTTACAAGTGCCGGTGTTTTCTTTTTCCCACCAGCAAGGCCATATTGCGGCATCCCTCTGGAGTTCCAATCGGATGGATTTATTGAAAAAGAAACATTTGGCATGGCATTTATCAGGAGGCACAACGGAATTACTCCTGGTAGAACCGGATGGGCAAAGTGTTCAGGCAACTAAGCTGGGTGGAACCTCGGACATTTCTGCAGGACAGCTGGTTGACCGGACAGGTAAACTTCTGGGTCTTGCCTTTCCAGCCGGCAAAGAACTGGACCGATTGAGCCTGACCTCTCAATCCAACGAAACGTTTCCTGTGAAAGTCAAAAATCTAACTTTTTCTTTGTCGGGGATGGAAAATAAAGTACAAAAAATGGCTGTACAAGGAGCTAACCCGGGCGATATTGCCCGGTTTTGTCTTGGGTGCATTTGCAGTGCGATTCAGAACACGACGGCCGACGCCTTGCGGATGTATCCGGATTATCCCGTTGTTTTTTCAGGTGGAGTGGCCTCCAATACCATGTTGCGGGAAACATTTCAGGGGAATTCTTTTGTTTTCTGTCCGCCCCAATATGCGACAGATAATGCAATGGGAGTTGCTGTGTTGACTTGGCTTCAGGAGGAGAAAATTTGAATACCGTTTATGAAGTATCGCAGATTAACGCATATTTAAAGGATAAATTGGATACAGATCCACTATTGGCCAACATCTATGTCCGGGGCGAGCTGAGTAACTATAAAGTGTATCCATCTGGACATCATTACTTTACGTTAAAAGATGCAGAGGGTAGCTTGAAGTGTGTTATGTTTAAGTCCAGCGCAATGCGGCTGCGGTTCCGGCCGGAAAACGGGATGCGCGTGATTGTTATGGGCAGAATTACGGTTTACCCAAGAGATGGTGCATACCAGCTATACTGCGCAGCAATGACACCAGATGGCGTGGGGGATTTACATGTAGCGTTTGAGCAGTTGAAGCAAAAACTCTACCAGGAAGGTCTGTTTGACCCACAACATAAAAAAATGCTGCCGCCATATCCCCACAAAATTGCTATTATTACATCGTCAGCCGGTGCGGCAGTTCACGACATGCTGACCATTCTGGCGCGCAGGTATCCCCTGGCTCAGGTGATGCTGGTTCCTGTACGGGTTCAGGGCGAAGAGGCAAAAGCGGAAATTGTGGAGGCAATTGCATACGTTAATCAACACAGTTTAGCAGATGTGATCATTACCGGCCGCGGTGGTGGATCGTTGGAAGATTTGTGGGCATTTAATGAAGAAAGTGTGGCCCGTGCTATTTATGCTTCCAGAATACCGGTCATTTCCGCAGTGGGCCATGAGCCGGATGTAACAATCTCTGATTTTGTAGCAGATGTGAGAGCAGCAACTCCGTCGAATGGCGCAGAAATAGTGTCTCCGGATAAAGCAGAGCTTCTACCGTATCTGGCCCAATTGCAAAGCCGTTTGGTTGCGGCAATGAGTAAAAAGGTGCAAGTATCTCGCCAACAATTAAGCTATTTGGAAAATCATCGGATTCTTTTGGACCCAGTCAACTATCTAGCAGACAGACGTTTAAACTTAGATTATCTCCAGCAAAGATTCACAGCTTTGATGCAAAGTTTCGTGCAGAGAAAAAAAGGCGAGTTTACCAGTCTCGCTTCTGCCCTGGATGCCATGAGCCCTTTGAAGGTACTGAGCCGGGGTTATTCCATGGCCAGACAGGAAAATGGGGCCTTGGTGAAATCTGTCCAGGACATTACTCCAGGGAAAACCCTGGTGATTACTGTAACGGATGGCAGTATCTATACCACTGTCAGGGAGATAGAGGAGGAATTTTATGGAAAATAAGTCTAAGACTTTTGAGGCATCCATCAGCCGATTGGAAGAGATTGTAAAAACTATGGAAAAGGGAGAAATTCCTCTGGATCAGGCTTTGGCCCTATTTCAGGAAGGGACTACATTGGTAAAGGTCTGCAATCAGCTGTTGGATGAGGCGGAACAGAAAGTGACACTTTTAACCAAGGGACCGGACGGAGAACCTGTAGAAAGAGAGATTTCCGATCATGGATAGCATGGAAAAACAGCTAAATCAATATCATACAGCCATAGAGAATTATCTGTCTCAGTGCTTTTTGGAAGAGGTTTCGCAAAAACAGCTCCTTTCCGCCATGCGTTACAGTCTTCTGGCTGGAGGAAAACGAATTCGGCCGATTTTAACGCTGGAATTTTGCAAAGCCTGTGGGGGAGACTGGAGAGGCGCATTACCGTTTGCTTGTGCAGTTGAGATGATCCACACATACAGCCTGATTCACGACGACCTACCGTGTATGGATAACGATGACTATCGTCGGGGGAAACCTACCAACCATAGAGTGTATGGGGAAGCTACCGCAGTATTAGCAGGAGATGGCCTTCTAACAGCAGCATTTGCGACACTTTCCCATGCCAATGTCAGTTGCGACCGTGTGGTAAAAGCAATTCAGATTCTTTCCAGATGTGCCGGTTATGAAGGAATGGTTGGCGGCCAGGTGCTGGATATGGAAGGGGAAACCAGACCGTTTTCCAGTGAAGAGATTCATAGGGTGCAGGAATTGAAAACAGGAGCATTAATTGTTGCTGCATGCCTATTAGGGGTTGTCTACGCAGGCGGCAACCTCCAACAAATGGATGGAGCAAAACAATATGCACAGGCACTGGGACTGGCATTTCAAACACAGGATGATATTTTAGATGTAATAGGTGATTTCCAAAAGCTAGGGAAAGAAACGGGAATGGACGGCAAAAAGAATACCTTTGTGGG
>CALXCQ010000052.1 GCA_944386835.1 uncultured Oscillospiraceae bacterium
CTCTCTCGAGGTGAGCCTTTATATTGTACTCAGCTTCTCCCGCTTTGTCAAGACTTTTTTTCGTCATTTCCGGACTTTTTTCGTCTCCCTCGCGGGGTGAGCTTGCTTATCTTACCAGATACTACCCCCCTTGTCAATCCCTTTTTGAGCCTTTTTTCTCCTAAATTTTACCCATACTATACCTAGGGTTAACTCAGGAAGCATACCACAAAATAGCAGGCTCCCCCAGAGCAGCACGGGGGTCTGTAGGCGCCCAATTCCCCAGATTCCCAGAAGAATAGCGCCAGCAACCGCCTGTGCAATCGGCTGCAGTTTGGAAAAACCAAACAGCTTCTTTAAATTTTGCGCGCAGCTGAGGCACGCAAGGCATAGAAAAATAAAATAGGAGGTTGTCAAAGCAGCGGAAATCAGTGCTTCAAATCGCTCCATAACGCCAAAGATGCTGATTCCTTCCACTACCAGATAAAAGGGGCTGTCAACAGCTTTGGCCTGGGCCTGACCCAGTGTACCTATGGTGAGGAGCCCCACAGCTACTGCCAGAAGAATAAGTCCCATAGTCCATATTCCGGTAGCTGCCTGACCCCGAAGATTATCCCGAAACTGCAGGACGAGAGATGGCAGGAAAAAGACGGCCAGCGCCGCAACGCCGTCTGATGCGCCGGCAGCCTGACCCAGATACTCCCAGCGAATCTCCGGAAATCCAAAACTCATGGTCAACAAAAAAGTTGCTGTCAAAAAGCAGAAAACGATACTGCCGCACCTGACCACCACCGCTACCCCTTTTCCCACCGCCCAAACGGCAAGCAAAATTAAGACCACAGGAATAAAGGGGAAGCCCCTGCCTCTTGGGAAAGCGCTGGCACTTTGATTTGCCGCGAAGCAAGCAAGCAAAAAAAACCACACTGCGTAAAAGCCCTGCAAAATACGCCCCGCAAGCGTTCCAAACGCTTGTGGCAAAAGCCCCGGCAAATTTTCTCCGGAGGAGACCTGCCTGGCCAGATACCACATATATAGATAGTATCCCCATACCAGAATTCCGGCAGCCAGAATCCAACGGGCATCCAGCCGGGCGCAGTAAACTGCTACCGGCGCAAAACAGGCGGCCATCACCGCCCCATATAATTGCCGCACATAACAAGGCTCATGCAAAGTCTCTCTCCTCCTTCCGCCTGTCAGGTCCGGGTATAAATTCCCTCTTTTGTGGAATAAATTTGCGGTAACGTAAACGTTTCCCCTTCCAGAATTTTTGTTCGAATCTGTCCCAACGTCAATTTTCCATCCCGTGTCTTTAAATAGGCGGTCGCCCCGTCGGGGCTGATTGCTTGGTCAACAGCATAAACCTGTGCAGCGGGCCTGAGGATTTCATCTGCCGCAACTTGTGGTAATAAGGTTACCGCCCGACCTACAAATATTACCCGTTCGGCTGTATTTAAAAACAGATATCCCTGCGCATTACGGCGAAGCTGTTCCACAGCTGCCGTCCAGTCCGGGCCGGTAGCTGTCAGTCCGCCGTCGCTGGAAAGACGCACCTGGTCCTCCTGAAGATATTCCACGACCAATGTCTGAGCCGGTTGCAATTCCGATACGTCGTGACGTTCAAAGGGGAGTACCCCCAGTAAAGATGCCCCTATTACCAAAAGCAAGACCACTGCTACGGATTTCATAGACTACCTCTGCTTTCTTTTGTCTTCCGGCGCCAAACTGGGGTCCCGGTATTTATCGGTTACCAGCCGGCGGCGGAGCAGCCGACTCCCACCGGACAATCGCGAAAAGGGTGCCAGATAACTTCTCCCCATGGATTCCAACCCTGCCAAATGGATTAACAAAGCCAAGAAACCTGCCACGATGCCAAAAAGCCCAGCTACCGATGCGCACAAGCTCAGGCCAAACCGCCAAATCCGTACTGCACCGGAAAAATCCTGTCCGCTGAGGGTATAGCCACATACGCCCGCCACCGATACTACAATAAGAGCAGCCGGCGAAATGATTTTTGCTTCCACTGCAGCACTTCCTACCACTAAGCCGCCAATAATGGAAACGGTTTGGCCCACACTTTGCGGCAGCTGCAAACCTGCCTGCTGCAGAAGCTCGAAGGCCAACAAGAGTCCCAAAACTTCCACAACTGTGGGAAAGGGCACCGATTGCTTACTCTCAATCATAGACAGCAACATCCCAGTCGGCAGCATTTCCTGGTGATATTCTGCCATGGCGATGTAAAGAGCAGGCAAAAATAAGCTGACCAAAAGTGCTCCGTATCGCAAAATCTTTAAAAACGAAGCGGAAATATAGTCTACCGTCTTATCTTCCGGCGAGGTCATCATGGCAGCCAGATCTACCGGCAACAGGTACCCTAAAGGTAATCCGTCCACCAACAGGCCCACCCGTCCGTCTAACAGGCCTTGGCTGAACTTATCCGTTCGCTCCGTACTTTGTACCAAAGGGAACGCCGTTGCGCGGCTGCCAGTAAGATATTCTTCCACAGAAGCCGGTGTCAAAAATCCGTCAACATCAATAGCTGCCATTCTCCTGCGTACCCGCTCTACCAGATCTGGGTTAGTCAGGCCCTCAATCCATACTACTGTGTAATTGGTCAGGCTTTTCCTGCCAATCACCCCTTGTTCCAGACATAGTTCGGGCGTACGCAAATGTCTGCGCAAAAGGCTGGTGTTGGTACGCATGGTTTCTGTAAAAGCATCCTTGGGCCCTTTGGCTGTTTTTTCTACCTCCGTCTCTGATGGACCCCGCTTTTCTCCCGTCCTGGTTTCAAAAGACAACCCCTTTTCCAGTCCCGGAAACAGCACTACACAAAACCCATTGACCAGTTTCATACAGGCCGTCTCCAAGTCCATCACTTCCGAAGTATTGGCCGCATAGATATACCCCCCCAGAGCCGCCTGATACAGTTCCTCTTCTGTGCCCTGGGGCAAATTATCGGTAAACGGTTGAAATACCAGGCGGGCAATATCTCCGCCAGAGGTCAACCCGTCTAAAAAATAGGCGTATAATCTAATCTCTCCGATTTGCAGTTCCCGGATAATAAAGTCTCCGGAAAACTGGAAAATCCGGCGAATTGCCGAATCGGTAAAAGGTCCTGGAATACTGGGTTTTTCAGGTGGCGTATAGGCCTGTTCCATGTTCTCACCTCTTGGGTAGTTTTCCTGACCTCAGGCAAAAATATTCCATTTTCTCCCCACAGACTTGAGAATTGAGGAAAAACACGGTAGTATAGGAATGCAAAAAAATTTTCCTACGATTTGTCCACAGAAAGGAAGGAAGCGGAATGTCAGATGTCATTGCCGCCGTAGCTACCGGATGGAAGGCCGCAGCGATTGGTATTATTCGCCTCTCCGGCACAGGCGCAATTGCCGTTGCGCAGAAAGTTTTTCTCTGCCAAAACGGCCGCGCTCTTACAGAAATTCCTGATCGGAAACTGGTATTGGGCTATTTAAAGGATGCTTTGGGTCGCGTTATCGACCAAGCATTGGTCACCGTTTCCCATGGCCCTTCGTCGTATACAGGAGAAGACACTGTAGAATTCCAGTGCCACGGTTCTCCGGCAGTCCTGGCGGCAGGACTGGAAGCATTATTTCAGGCCGGTGCCCGGCAAGCCGGGCCGGGTGAATTTACAAAACGTGCCTTTTTAAACGGACAGATGGATCTTTCCCAAGCAGAGGCCGTTGTGGACCTTATCGACGCTGAGACTGCTGATGCGGCGGCCAATGCCGCCGGACAGCTGGGTGGCGCGATTTTTCGCCGCATTGATCCCATCTATCAGGATTTGACGGATATTATGTCTCATTTTCACGCGGTTCTGGACTATCCTGACGAGGAGATTGCCCCTTTCGAGCTGAGTCAATTTCGTTCTACCTTGCTCTCAGATGCCAGGCAGTTAGCTGATCTCTTATCGACTTATCGGCGGGGTCAAATTCTCAAATCCGGCGTCAAGTCGGTCATTTTGGGAAGGCCCAATGCCGGCAAATCCAGTTTGCTCAATGCCTTAGCCGGCTATGACCGGGTCATTGTCACTGCCACAGCGGGAACTACCCGGGATACGGTGGAAGAAATGGTAAAATTGGGAGAAACTCGTCTTCGGCTTTTGGACACTGCCGGAATTCGGGACTCTGGTGACGAAATTGAGCAGATGGGCGTTCAGAGAGCGAAGAATGCCGCTAAAGAAGCGGAGCTGGCTATTTTTGTCTGCGACAGCTCTCAGGCATTAACCCAGGAAGATCAGGAAGCCATTGCACTGGCTCAGTCCTGCCCTCACTCCATTGCCGTATTAAATAAGATGGACCTGCCCCAGGTACTGACACCTTCTGATTTGCCTTTTGACATGGTCGTCTGTCTGTCAGCCAAAACAGGCCAGGGGCTTGAAACGCTGGAACAAGCCATTACTACTCTGTTCGGCCAAGACAGTGCCTGTGACGGCTCCATTTTAACCAATACCCGGCAGGCAGGTGCTATCTATCATGCCTTGACCGCCATTGAAAATACGCTGGCATCCATGGATACCGGTATGACGCCGGACGCCGTTTTGGTGGATGTAGAATCTGCCATGGAGGCATTGGGCGAAATCACCGGAAAGGTCATGCGGGAAGAAATTACCAACCGTATTTTTGAGCGATTTTGTGTTGGAAAATAGAAAGGATTTACCATGATTGCTTATTTGGACAACTCTGCCACAACCAAACCCTGCAAACAAGCCGTGGAGGCCATAACAAATGCGCTGGAAACCACATGGGGGAATCCCTCTTCCCTGCACAATTTAGGAATGGAAGCTCAGCGTCTGATGGACGGTGCACGCCGCCAGGTGGCCCGCGCTCTGGGAGCTGAACCGGAGCAGATTTTCTTTACCTCCGGCGGCACAGAAGCAGACAACTGGGCAATCTTTTCTGCAGCACAGCGGCTAGGGAAACGGGGCAAACACATTGTAACAACCGCTATCGAACATCACGCTGTTTTACATCCCATGAAAAGGTTGGAGGAGCTGGGCTTTCAGGTCACTTATTTGTCGCCGGATGCTGATGGACTTGTCTCTTTGCAAACCTTGGAACAGGCACTTCGCCCTGACACAATCCTAGTCAGTATTATGATGGTGAACAATGAGGTTGGCTCCGTCATGCCCATTTCCCAGATGGTAAAAGCCGTACGGCGGCATTCGCCGCTGGCCTTATTCCATACAGATGCGGTCCAAGGATTTCTAAAAATCCCATTTCAGGCCAAACTGCTGGGCGCCGATCTCATCACCATTAGTAGCCACAAAGTACATGGCCCCAAGGGGGCCGGTGCTCTTTATATCCGCAAAAGCCTGTCTTTTCCCCCGTTCCTTTTGGGAGGCGGACAGGAGCGGACTTATCGCTCCGGTACCGAGGCCACCCCGGCCATTGCCGGATTTGGCGCCGCCTGTCAAGCGGGTTCTGTCAGCTATAAAGAGGACATTCTACGCATGGAAAAGCTGCGGGATCTGTGCCGTACCCGTCTTCAGGCACTACCGGGTGTCGTGCTTTTGGGACGGGCCGATGCACCCCATATTCTCAATCTGTCTGTCCCCGGGCTGCGTTCCCAGGGATTGATTAACTGTCTTCAAGAAGAGCAGGTATACGTCTCCGCCGGTTCTGCCTGTTCCAAAGGGCACCGCAGCCATGTTTTAGAAGCCATGAAGCTTCCACCGGCCGTAATTGATGGCTCCATCCGGGTCTCTTTGAGTATGGATACTACGGAAGATCATATTTTTCAGTTGGAAGCAGCACTCAAAAAGGCCATTTTAACTTTAAAAGGATAGTAACTTGCGCAGTCACAAATTGTGGCTGCGCTTTTTTGTCACACCGTTTGCCGGCAATTCCTTCCCATATTTTGGAACATTGCACCTGTTCTTCCGTCTAAATAAAAAGGAATTCTTAAAAGGCGCTTTGGTAAATTCTGAAGAAATCTGAAGATTGCCACTTTCCCCCTTCTTCTTGTTGTTCCCACCTGTTTCCGGCAGTATAATGAAAATATATAGAAGTCCAATAAAATTCCAACTGAAAAAGACAGGATGTGGTACCCATGATATTCTTAGAAAGCGACTATACAGAAGGCGCCCACGAGGCTATTTTACAAGCTCTGACCCGTACCAATCTACAAAGCGTATCTGGTTACGGAGCCGATCCTTATTGTCAGCGTGCAAAAGAGAAAATTCGTCAGGCCTGCCAGTGTCCCCAGGCCGATATCTATTTCTTTGTAGGCGGAAGTCAAACCAATGGGGCCGTAATTCGCTCTTTTTTATCCCCGTGTGAAGGTGTTGTCTGTGCAGACAGTGGACATATCTTCACCAATGAAGGTGGCACTGTGGAATTCTCCGGTCACAAAGTGATGACGCTGCCCAATTGCCAGGGTAAGCTGGACCCTGCACAACTGGAAGCTTACCTGGCCCGCTGTCAGGCTGATCCCATTGCCAATCACAAAGTTCATCCCGGCATGGTCTATATTTCCCATCCTACAGAGCTGGGGACTCTATATACCGCTGAAGAGTTAGAGCAGCTCCACAGGATCTGCAGGCAATATCAACTGCCCCTGTACCTGGATGGCGCCCGGCTGGGTTACGGGCTGATGGCAGAAGGTGCCAGCGTGGATCTCCCTCTTATCGCCCGCTATTGTGATGCCTTTTATATTGGCGGTACCAAAGTCGGTGCTTTGTGCGGAGAAGCCCTTGTCTTCCCCAATCATAATGCTCCCAAATACTTTTTCACCCTTATGAAACAGCACGGCGCTCTTTTGGCAAAGGGCCGGCTTTTGGGAGTTCAGTTTGATGCCTTGTTTACCGATGATTTGTATTTTAAGATTTCTCGCCATGCCATCCAAATGGCAAACCAGCTAAAAGCCGGCTTACGGGAAAAAGGATACGATTTTTACCTGGAATCTCCCACCAATCAACAGTTTGTCATCTTCCCTTCTCACCAGGCCGCCCGGCTCTCCGACAAAGTCAAGTTTTCCATCTGGCAACCTCTGGGCGACGACAAAGTGGTAGTCCGACTTGTCACCAGTTGGGCTACACAGCCATCTGCCCTGGGGCAGCTGATGGAACTTTTGTAAGCGTCTGGTCCCGCCGGAAGCCTCAGTACACTGGTCATATTTTTCGTCCAGCTAGAAAGGAGACTTCTTATGCGATAAACTGCTCGTAAATGGATCGCCACTGTTCTAATCTTTTGTCTGGTCTTGACTCTGACACCTCCCACTTGGGCTGCCGGCCCGGCTCATTCAAGAGGGCAATGGCACCATCGGGAATTTACCGCTTTCTTCAGATGGTACCTATGAAATTGACACTCCCATGGAGTTACAGTGGCTGAGTTATGTTGTGGAACACATGATGAACGGCCGGAAGTCTAATGTAAAACTGCTTGCAGACATCCGCATTCCCGACGGTGTGTCCTTCCAGTCTATTGGATCTGGGAAACAGATTTTTACAGGCACCTTCGACGGAGGCGGCCACGCCATTGAGAATCTCCAGGTGCAGACGGCTTCCGATCAAGGAGGACTGTTTTATGCTTTGAAAGACAGTACCATCCAAAATCTCCGACGGACGGACGTAAAAATTCGAACCCAGACCGGTTTTGTCGGCGCCGTCGCCAGGTATGCCATTTCCAATAATATCTTTGAAAATATTGTCGTAGACGGTCTCATTGGCGCAAGTGGTACTTCCTATGGCCTGGGCGGTCTCGTTGCCTGTGTTGGCCATGAAAATGATTTTGGAAATACGTATTTCATCCGCTGCATTAACAGGGCCCGGATTGATGGAAGCAAGTCCCAGCATGTAGGCGGACTGCTGGGCGCAGCAAACCAATCGGGTGACAACATTTACTTCTATAGCTGCGCCAACGAAGGCAGTATTGTTGCTGACGGTGCCACAGGCTATGTCCTGAGGTACGGTTATCTACAAAAAGATGCCATTTTAGAAGTAATTGGTTTTACCCAGTTGGGGACTGTCAATGGCCAGACTGGTTCTATCTGTTCGGCACCCGGTTCCGACTATTTCTATCTCACCCAATATGCCGATGGCACACAGTATCAGGCTTCAAAGGATGCTTCCGGTAACTGGGTCGCTGTGGAAATTGGTTCCCCCCAGGCGTCGGTTGCACAAATTTCCGGAACCTATTATACCAGTTTGGAAGCCGCCATTTTGGACGCCCAACCCGGTGCCACAATCATAATACTGCAAGATATCTCTCTGACCGCTCCTGTGACCATCAACAAAACTCTGATTCTTCAGGGGCAGAATCAAAAAGACGGCTCCAAGCCTACACTCTGCGGTCATGAGGGAATGATTTCCTTCTCCGGAACAGGAAATACCTTGACTCGGAAAAATCTGGAGCTGTCTGCAACCCGAACTGGCCAGTGGTATCTGCTTCATAGTGCCGGTACCCTGAAAATTGACCACTGTGACTTCACTGTGAATGAGGCCATACCGTATGCAGGAACCTTAATACTGGGCACCGGAACCCCTGCTGATCCCAGCTATCAGCTACATTTTACTGACAACACGGTTACCGTTCACACCCAATTGGCCCTGTCGGGAGTTGGCAGTGGCAGCTATCTCCACGGAAGCACCATCCAGCTTCTGGGAGAAGTCTACGAAGGCGAACGCCGACTGGGCACCACTGTACTGGCTCTTTCCGCCTCTCAATCCGGTACGGTAACCGTCACAGAAAACACATTTCGTAACGCTAACCTGGCTCTGAGTATAGCCGGCGCTTCCCTATCTGGAAAAAATCTTCAATACCGGGAGAATAAATTCTATAATGTCCCCTATGCCTTTGCCTTTTCTCCCAAAGCCTCAAAAGACAACAGCTTTACTCTTACACAACTTCTTCCGTTTTGGCGACACCATTACTGCTCCCCGTATCCGGAACCTTGACTCTGCCAACGACATTTTTAGCTACGGCAGTCAGTCCGCTGAATATGCACCGGCTACAGGAGGAAAAAATCTGGTCAATCCCGAGCTCTACTACTACAAAGATTCCATGAGGCCGGAAGATTTGAGCAATCAGGAAGATCCCGATAATACACCGACCCAATGTCTGATACAGGTGACTTCAGGGGCTGGTGGACGAATCAGTCCGAACGGAGACGTCCGCGTTTCTTATGGGACCGATCAAACTTTTACCATCACTCCAGACCGGGGCTATCGGGTTGCCAATGTTTTGATAGACGGAAAATCTGTCGGTGCCGTTACCCAGCATACCCTGAAAGATGTCCGCACCAAGCACACCATTCAGGTAGTCTTTACAAACGATGTGGGATTGCCTTTCACTGATGTATCCCGCTCTGACTGGTTCCATGAGGCAGTGGAGTATGTCTATCAGGCTGGTATCATAAATGGTACTTCCGACAACCGCTTCTCTCCGGATGCCAATTTGACCCGCGGTATGATCGTGCAGATTTTCTATAATATGGAAGGACATTCTGCCATTTCTGGTGCAAATTCCGGGAATTCCTTTACGGATGTGGCGCGAAACGCCTGGTACGCTGACGCCGTATCTTGGGTCAGAATGCACAATTTAGTCAATGGGTATGACTGGGATACCTTCGGTCCGGACGACAGTGTGACCCGGGAGCAGTTGACTGCAATTCTCTATCGCTATGCCCAGTACCCAGTACCAAGGGTATATGTAACAGCTTACACCAGTGAACTGGGAAAATTCCGGGACAGAAATCAAGTCTCTTCCTGGGCCCAAAATGCCATGAGTTGGGCGGTATATCACGGCATTTTACAGGGTAACCCCGATATCACTCTGAATCCAGTGGGGAAGGCAACGCGCAGTCAAGTGGCGAAAATTATGCAAAACTATCACGCAGCCTTTTAACCGCCCATGCTTCTTGATAATGGCCACAAAGGGTGCAAAAGCTGTGTTACTTCTTTGCAGCAACGTAGAAAGCGCCGTTACTCATCTGTGTTTTCCATTCTGTTCTACGGTATGGTTTTTGCGCGCATATGTATATCCCACTTTGGATATTTCCGCTGCATACCATCGCACAGACAGATTTATCTATTTGTGAAAAGCAGGTTACAGGCGTTTCCAACTTACAAGATGGCGGTACGTTTTTATTTACCCAAAGCAGGTTATCAACGTTCCTACTTCACACTCTGGTATTTGCAGATTCGCCCATTTTGCAGAGGTAGGCCATGAATCTTCTCACTGTGCACTCTGGCGGGGTTGGATCCATCTGTTTTTAGGCACAGGCAATCTGCCCTCCAGTCTCACATCTTAGCGCAGACCACTTCCACCCCAGTTACCCCTTTGAAAAAGAAAATATCTTGTAAAGCCAAACAAGGGACTGTTCTTTTAGAACAGTCCCTTGTTATTTCCTAACAAAGTTCTCTTTCACCGAAATTCCACAGGCATTCCCTTCACTAGCAGTGGATTTATCTCCAAAGTCACCGGATCCCCAACTGCACACTCTATATCCGTTACATCTAAAACAATATTGAGCATCCCGATATGGCCTAAAACCCGGCATTTTTTCCCGTCTATCGCAGCATAAAAAGCCCGACCCAGCACTGCTGCTTTTAACAATGACAGCTGACCACGGATGCAGTCTCGTATGCGAAACACATCCCGTCCTTTTTCCACCCCAAATCCATGATACCATCCCACATCCACAATGGCAATCTGTGTAGGATGTTTCGCCTTCCATGCAGCCCCATAGCCGCAGGTGTGACCTTTGGGAATCCAGCGCAGTTCTTCTACTTGAGCCTGACAATGTCCCACCGGTTTCAGGCCAAAGTTTCCTTTGCAGCTAAGTCGGCCCAAAAGCGCCGAACCTACCCGAACACCCCCCATCCGCATCTGCGGATAGAGGAACAGAGCCGAAGAATTGGCACAATGTACCATTCCCGTCTCATAACCTGCCTGTGTGATTTGCTTTAAGACCTCTTGAAACTTTTCATATTGCTGCCAAGTCTTTTTTTCACTGCAAAAGGCAGAGTGAAAATGGGTATATACACCAGAAACAGCAATTCCCTCCATATAGTCATAAATGGAGACAATCTTATCCATCTCTGTAGGCAAAAAACCATATCGGCCCATGCCGGTGTCGATTTTCAGATGCGCTTCCGCCACGGTTCCACGCTCTACAGCCAGCCCGTTGAGTACCACTGCATCTGCCTGAGAACCTACCGTGGCAATCAGATTGCAGTCCAGCATCTGCTCCAATTCTTCTTTCTCAGACGTGGCGCGGAGCATCAAAATTTCTTCCTGAATAAATCCTGCGTCCCGAAGGGCCTTTCCCTCCCAGATTTCGGTAATAGCGAACCGGGAAATTCCGTTCTCCCGGCAGATTTTTGCAAGAGGCACCACACCAAGACCATAGCCGTCACCTTTCACAACTGCCCAAATTGGGGTATCCCCCGCCTGTGCCTTAATCATCCGCAAATTGTTCTCCAGACGTTCCTTTTCCACCACATACGCCTTCATGGTATCCCTCTTTTCTTTCTCTTCCAGGCAATCGGCTTTTCTTGGTTAAGACTGACACTATTTCCGGTTCTTCAGTAAAAACACGCGCTTTCGCAGCTCTTTAAAGGCATTTGTGCCATGTTCCACCGCAAAATAAACCGGTCGATTCAAAACCAGATCCATTTCTCCTATAAATTCCGTAAATTCTCCGCCGAATCCTTTTTTGAATTTATACAGACCGTACAGCGGATTGTCTTCCCGCAAATCTCCGGAAACACCCCGGAAATCATAGATTCGGCACCCCTTTTCAATGGCCCACTGAATCATATTCCACTGGAGCAAATAGTTTGGCATAAGATTGCGGTGTTCATTGGAGGATGCCCCATAGAGATACCAAACCTTATCCCCATACCAAATAGCCAAAGTACCGGCAATGGCCTCTCCTTCATAAAAAGCCATATAAAGTCTGGCATGCTCTCCCAAATTTTCCAGCATATTGGCAAAATACTCGGGCCGCCTGGTGACAAATCCGTCCCGGATTCCGGTTTCCAACATAATTTTGGAAAATTCCGGGACCATCTCTTTTCCACAGATCCGAACTTCTACACCCTTTTTGACAGCCACCCGGATATTATAGCGGGTCTTCTGATGAAATTGGGCCATCACTTCTTCTTCCGTTTTTCCTTCTATGTTCAGCCGAAATACATACCGAGGCTGAATTGCCTCGAAGTTTTTCCCGCCTTCTTTACACCGGAACCCTATTTCTTTTAAAATGCCTGCGAATTCCTGGTTAGAAGATGGTACATCCGGATCTATCTTTACTACATAAGAACGATACTCTTTCGCCAGAGCTCTGGCTCCCTCAATCAAATCTTGGATGGTCTGTCTGTCATCCAGGTCGCAAACAGGAGCCCGGCAGCCATACATAATAGTAAAAGGTGTCCCTGGCACTTTCCGAATCAGCACCGACATGGCTCCCCGAATCGCACCGTCCGTCCCACGGGAAACAATGGCCCGCCAAATCCACATAGGTTTCTGTTTCGCCCACAGCGCACTTTGGGCAAAATTACCTTTGGGGTGGGACTGTAAAAAAGCCTCATACTCTGAGACAGTGTCTTGGGTAATCAATTCCGACATAGCTATGCTCCTGCTCTCTTATTTTTCAACTGGCTCTGGAAAAACACGCCAATAGTTACCGTTATGGTACCACAAAGCCAGACATTATGCAACGGCAGTATGGTCTTACACTACTTTACAGACACTTTGACAAAATTCTTCTTGTCCTTTATACTAGTATTAAGATTGTATAAAGATTTTTACAAAGGAAGTCTGACTCAGGTTTCATAGATTATCGTTTACGAATCGTGCTTTTTTATGTACCGAAGCCTCTGATGCCTGCTGCTTCCTATGTAATTGTAATCTCTATGAAACATTCAAGAAAGCGAGGTATTTTATGTATGGAACTTATCCGCGGAAATGCAAAGAGGCGTTTCTCTGCATCTTTCCGATTACCGTCATTGTGATTTTGTTAGGTATCACCATAACCCCTTTACCCTTGGATATTTTGTCTATGTTTGCTTTTGGAGCCATTTTGCTCACAGTGGGTATGGGCCTTTTCTCTCTGGGGATTGATATGGCTTTGACTCCCATGGGCGAGGCCATGGGTATTTCTATAACCCGTTCCCGAAAGCTCACTTTGATTTTTCTGATTTGCTTTCTAGTTGGCGCAATTATCACCGCTGCTGAACCGGATTTGCAGGTTCTGGCCAATCAAGTGCCTACCATTCCTAATTTCACGCTAATTCTCACAATATCCGTAGGGGTTGGATGTTTCCTGGTGATTGCAATATTGCGTATTCTCTATAAAATTCCCCTCCGTTATATGCTGTTGTTTTTCTATCTTTTAGTATTCCTTCTGGCCTCCTTTACGCCTCAAAATTTTCTGGCGGTTGCCTTCGATTCCGGGGGCGTTACCACGGGTCCAGTAACGGTACCTTTTATTCTGGCCATGGGCGTCGGCATGTCCCTGATCCGCAGCGATAAAGACGGACACGACGATTCCTTTGGTCTGGTGGCTCTTTGTTCCATTGGCCCCATTCTGGCCGTCATGATTTTGGGAATCTGTTATCAGCCCACGGAAGCCGCATACAGTATTGCTGTCACTTCCCAAGTAGAGACCTCACGGGATGTGGCTGTGGCATTTTTCCAGGCTATCCCTCAATATGGAAAAGAAGTAGCCCTGGCCATCGTTCCCATAGGCCTTGTCTTTTTCCTATACAACCTGTGCACCCGGCGCTTCCGGGCCCGGAGACTGGGCAGTGTCTGCATAGGATTTCTCTATACCTACCTGGGGCTCACGATATTTTTGACTGGTGTGAACGTAGGTTTTTTACCAGCCGGCTACTATCTGGGTGAAAAAATCGGTGCTGGTACTTTTCCATTCCTGCTCATTCCTTTAGGAATGTTGATTGGCTACTTTATGGTCATGGCAGAGCCCTCCGTCCACGTATTAAACAAACAAGTTGAAGAAATCACCAATGGTGCCATTTCTCAGGCCGCCATGAATCATAGTCTTTGCATTGGCGTGGCTATATCCGCTGGCTTAGCTATGATTCGGGTTGTGACTGGCATTCACATCTTCTGGTTCCTCATTCCCGGCTATTTGGTGGCAATTGCCCTGAGTTTTTCAACGCCAAAATTGTTTGTTGGAATCGCCTTTGACTCTGGCGGGGTGGCCTCCGGTCCTATGACCGCAACCTTTTTCCTGCCTTTCGCCATTGGCGCCTGCCAAAGTCTGGGCGGCAATCTTTTGACCGATGCATTCGGGGTGGTATCCATGGTAGCTATGACGCCACTTATTACCATCCAGGTATTGGGGCTTTTGTATAAGCGCAAACTGGCTGCCATAGTGGCCGTCCGTAAGTTGGCTGACTCCCTGCCGGATACGATTGTGGACTATCAACAGGAGGTGGCATAATGGGAAACTCTACAAACGGTGCCATTAAAGGCCTGGTAACCATTGTGGACCGGGGTCGTGGCAGTTCCTTGACTGCACTGATGAACAAGCGATACTCTCAAATTCACATTTTAACTATGGGCGTTGGAACGGCCGGTTCGGAAATTATGGCGCTTTTGGGCCTGGACAGCGTGGAAAAAGATGTAATCTTTTCCCTCGTACCAGCCGATGTTTTGCCCATTATTTTAACGGAACTCAGCGGGAAAAAATTTCTCAAAAGCAGTGGTAAAGGTATTGCCTTCTCCTTGAGGCTGACCGGCATCAGCTCGCTGGTACAAGCCGCACTGCTGGAGTCAGGAGCCCGTCCGGAAAGAAAGGAGACACCTATGGAAACATCTGACCGTTACAGCCTGGTTCTGGTAGTGGCAGAGCCTGGTTATACCGATAAAATTGTGGAAACCGCTCGCAGCGCTGGCGCTACTGGCGGCACCGTCTTGTACGGCCGTGGTGTCGGTAGCCACGAATCGAATCACTTTTTAGGCATTTCCATTCAGGCTCAGCGGGAAATTGTGGCCATCGTAACCCCCGCTAAACAGAGATTGGAAATCATGAAAGCCGTCAATACCCAATTTGGTCTTCGTACAGACGCAAAGGCAATGGTTTTATCGCTACCGGTGGAAGATCTCGTTCAGGTAGGCTAAGTATTACCCTCATTCCCTTGCGAAAACAGGAAAGCACGCTGATTTCACAGCCCTTTGCACAAAAATCTTTCTCCACAGAAAACCTATCTTTCTATTATAAAAAGCCATTGCCTTTGGATGCCTGGTTTCATTGCTTCCTTGTTAAATACCCAGACTTTGGTAAAAGTCCCACGCCTGCAGACACACAGGTTGGGACTTTTGCCAATTTGTCCAGAATCTCTCCAAAATTACGCACTAGTTTTTAGACAACATGCCAATAGAAAGTTGCAAATTCATCTTCTATAGTATAGATTGAGGGAGTTTTGGAGGTAATTTACTTATGAGAAAAACAAAAATAGTTTGTACCATTGGCCCCGCCTGTTCTGACGAGGAAACTTTAACTCAAATGTGTCTGGCTGGCATGAATGTGGCCCGCCTCAACTTTTCTCACGGCACCCATGAGGAACATCAGGTGAAGATTAACCTGATTAAAGCGGTGCGTCAAAAGCTGAATTTACCCATCGCCATTATGTTGGACACAAAAGGACCGGAATACCGGATCAAAACCTTCGCTGAAGGAAAGGTGCAGCTCCATGCCGGTGATACCTTTGCCTTCACCATTGAAGAAATTGAAGGTACGAATACCAGAGTCAGTGTGAATTATAAAGGGCTGGTCAATGATCTGCGGGTAGGCGACAAGATTCTTTTAAACAATGGACTGTTGATTTTTGAAGTAAAAAAGCTTACAAAAACTGACGCAATCTGCACTGTTCTGGAAGGTGGGGAACTTTCCGACCGGAAAAGCATGAGCTTCCCCAACAAAGTTTTAAAGCAGGCCTATCTCAGTGAACAAGATAAAAGCGATATCCTTTTTGGCATTCAAAATGATGTAGATTTTATCGCCTGTTCCTTTGTCTCTCAGAGGCAGGATCTTCTGGATATTAAGGCCTTTTTAAAAGAAAATAACGCTGACGGCATCGACTTGATCGCCAAAATTGAAAACCGGACCGGCGTGGACAACATCGAAGAAATTTGTCAGGAGTGCTCCGGTATCATGATCGGCCGTGGCGATATGGGCGTAGAGATCCCCTTTGAGGAACTGCCTGCGATTCAGAAACATCTGATCACAACCAGCCGTATGCTGGGCAAGCAGGTAATTACGGCCACAGAAATGTTGGAATCCATGATCCACAATCCCCGCCCCACAAGAGCCGAAATCTCAGATGTAGCCAATGCTGTCTATGATGGCACCAGTGCCATTATGCTTTCCGGGGAGACAGCTGCCGGAAAGCATCCTGTATTGGTTGTGCAAACCATGGCCCGGATTGCTGAGAAAACAGAACAGGCCATTCATTATGAAAGACGGTTCCAATCCTCAGCATTCCAGATCAAGGACATGGTGGATGCTATTTCCCACGCTACTTGTGACATGTCTATTCACCTGAAGGCGAAAGCCATTGCAGTATGTACCATTTCCGGTATGACTGCCCGTATGGTCTCCCGCTTCCGCTCTCCGGTAGATATCATTGGTATTACCACGAAAGAAAAAACCTGGCGAAAATTAGCCCTTTCCTGGGGTGTTACGCCTGTAATGACGGAGCAGTTTGACTCTACGGAAGTTTTGTTTTATACGGCAAAAAAACTCTCCAAAGACACTTTGCACTTACAGGCGGGAGACCGCATCATTATTACCGGCGGTTTGACCAACGGATTGGTCGGTAATACCAACCTGATTAAAGTGGAAACTATTTAATAAACATGTTTCTCCTAGTGAGAAAACCATAGGAAGCGGCGCAAATGCCGCTTCCTTTTCTTTTCTTATTTTCCTTGCAGCCAAATTTTCCATCATCCCAGGTTCTGTATTTTTGCAACGCCTTTTTTCGCTTTTGTTCGACACAAAGGGTCAGACTTTTCTCTTGTTTTCAACAATATGTTGTGCTTTGTCGATATCTGAACAACAATTTCTTGTGGTGTCCCCCTTTTTTCGCGGGATTTCGCCGAAAAATGTTTTACAATAGAGACAGGAAATGACGAGAAATAGACATGACAAAAACTGTGCTAAAAACAAGGAGGAGTCCCCATGCAAAAGCCGAGGACCTTTATGGAATCCGGCAGAGTCATCTTTGTGCCGGTGGGAAGTATTTTCCCCAATCCGTCCCAACCGAGAAAAATTTTCGATCAAAACGGCCTCAATGAATTGGCCACAAGTATTTTGCACTACGGTGTACTTCAGCCTTTAAGCGTGCGTCGCAGAGAGGACGGCTATGAACTGGTAGCTGGCGAACGCAGGCTCCGGGCAGCAAAAATCGCAGGTCTGACGGAGGTCCCCTGTATTTTATTGCGGGTGGATGAAGAACAATCGGGTATGCTGGCTCTTGTAGAGAATTTACAAAGGAGAGATTTAGACTTTATTGAGGAGGCAGAAGGAATCGCCAGGCTTATGCGCCTATATGGCATGAGTCAAGAGCAAGCAGCTATGCGCATCGGCAAAAGTCAATCAGCTGTTGCCAACAAACTGCGACTGCTCAAACATACGCCGGCCGTATTGGAAGAAATCCGGAAAAACGATCTTTCGGAACGTCACGCCCGCGCCCTTCTGAAATTGGAGACAGAGGAAGAACGCCTGGCCGCCATTGCCGTAATTGTCCAGCGAGGCCTCAATGTGGCAAAGGCCGAACAGTACATAGACTCCCTTCTGCAACCTCAGGAAGAACCCCGCCGCGGTCTGGGAAAATTCATGTTACGGGATGTCCGGATTTTCCTCAATACCATCAATCATAACTTGGAATTGATTAAAAATGCCGGAATTGACGCCGACTGCGGCCAGCAGGAAACAGAAGATGAAATTGTTTTAACGATTCGCATTCCCAAAAAAGCCAGCTAAAACCCGTTTTCATTTTCAAAAGACCAGAGGCAGAGCTTTCTGTCTCTGGTCTTTTGGTCTTTTTCTCAAAAATTCTCCCTCTTTTTTGTAAAATTTGCCAAAAATCCCAAATTCCCCAGGTTTCTTTTGTAGAAAATGAAAATTTCTATTTTCAAAATGGTGAAAACATGGTATACTTTATTACCGGTTTCAAAGTCTAATAAATTGAAACAGATATCGAGGTCTGTTTCCACAAAAGAAAGGGGTCAACTGAATGTCCACCAAATTTGTCTATCTGTTCTCTGAAGGTAACGGCAAGATGCGGGAACTGCTTGGCGGTAAAGGCGCCAATCTGGCTGAAATGACCAATCTTGGAATGCCGGTTCCGCAGGGATTTACCATTACTACGGAGGCTTGTACCCAGTATTATGCTGACGGACAAACCATCAACTCCGAGATTCAAAGCCAAATCATGGAGTATATTGCCAAACTGGAAGGCATCACCGGCAAAAAATTCGGTGATCTGGAAAATCCGCTTCTGGTCTCTGTCCGTTCTGGCGCCCGTGCTTCTATGCCCGGCATGATGGACACAATCTTAAATCTGGGTCTCAATGATATTGTAGTAGAAGCATTCGCGAAAAAGACCAATAATCCCAGATTTGCCTACGACTCTTACCGCCGTTTCATCCAGATGTATTCCGACGTCGTGATGGAAGTGGGTAAAAAATATTTTGAACAACTGATTGACGAAATGAAAGAAAAGCGGGGCGTCAAGCTGGATACTGAGCTGACCGCGGAAGATCTGAAAGAGCTGGCCAATCAGTTTAAGGCTGAGTATAAAGCCAAAATTGGCACGGACTTCCCCCAGGACCCCAAAGAACAGCTGATGGGTGCTGTCAAGGCTGTTTTCCGCAGCTGGGATAATCCCCGTGCTATCTATTACCGCCGGATGAACGACATCCCCTCTTCCTGGGGCACCGCTGTCAATGTGCAGATGATGGTCTTCGGCAATACGGGCAATACCTCCGGTACTGGCGTTGCCTTTACCCGGAATCCCGCTACCGGCTAAAAGAAGCTGTTCGGTGAATTTTTGATGAACGCACAGGGCGAAGACGTAGTCGCCGGTGTCCGGACTCCTCAGACAATCGACCAGCTGGCCGAAGTCATGCCGGAAGCTTACGCGCAATTTGTGGAAATCTGCAACAAGCTGGAGCAGCATTATCGTGACATGCAAGATATGGAGTTTACCATTGAAGACAAGAAGCTCTATATGCTTCAGACTCGTAATGGCAAACGTACCGCAGCTGCAGCTTTGAAGATCGCCTGCGACCTGGTAGATGAAGGTATGATTTCCGAAGAGGAAGCTGTTTGCATGATCGAGCCTAAGAGCCTGGACGCTCTGCTACATCCCCAATTCGATCCTACTGCCCTGAAAGCTGCCAAGGTTGTTGGCCACGGTCTGGCTGCTTCTCCCGGCGCTGCCTGCGGAAAAATTGTGTTCACTGCAGAAGACGCAACCGACTGGGCACAAAGAGGCGAAAAAGTTGTCTTAGTGCGGCTGGAAACTTCTCCGGAAGACATTGAAGGCATGCACTATGCACAAGGCATTCTCACCGTTCGCGGTGGTATGACCTCTCATGCTGCCGTTGTTGCCCGCGGTATGGGAACTTGCTGCGTCTCCGGATGTGGCGAAATTAAAATGGATGAAGCCAACAAGAAATTTGAGCTGGCCGGCCGTACTTACCAGGAAGGCGACTGGATTTCCATTGACGGTTCCACCGGTAATATTTACGGCGAAGCAATTCCCACGGCAGATGCCTCTATCGGCGGTGAATTCGGCCGTCTCATGGGCTGGGCTGACAAATACCGTAAACTCAATGTCCGTACCAATGCGGATACACCAAAGGATGCTGCACAAGCCCGGAAATTTGGTGCCGAAGGTATCGGCCTTTGCCGTACAGAGCACATGTTCTTTGACCCGGACCGGATTGCTGCCATTCGGGAGATGATTGTCTCCGGAACTGTGGAACAAAGAGAAACTGCTCTGGCCAAGCTGGAGCCCATGCAACAAAGTGACTTTGAAGGTATCTATGAAGCGATGGAAGGCTATCCTGTCACTATCCGGTTCCTGGATCCCCCTCTTCATGAATTTGTTCCCACAGAAGAAGAAGATATTCAGGCTCTTGCCAAAGAGATGAAAATGGACGCAGAAGAGCTGAAAGCCGTTATTGCCGATCTGCACGAATTCAACCCCATGATGGGCCACCGTGGCTGCCGTCTGGACGTAACCTATCCGGAAATTGCCGCCATGCAGACCCGTGCCATTATCAAGGCTGCTTTGGCAGTCCAGGGCCGGCATCCTGAATGGGAGCTGGTTCCGGAAATTATGATTCCGCTGGTCGGTGAGGCAAAAGAGCTGCATTTCGTCAAGGAAATCGTTGTCAAAATTGCCGATGAGCTGATTGCCAAGTCCGGTATGAAGCTGACCTATAAAGTTGGTACCATGATCGAGATTCCCCGTGCTGCTTTGACTGCCGACGAAATTGCCAAAGAAGCAGAATTCTTCTCCTTCGGTACCAATGACCTGACACAGATGACCTTTGGCTTTAGCCGTGACGACGCTGGTAAGTTCCTGAGCGCTTACTATGAAAAGAAGATTTACGAGTTTGATCCCTTTGCACGTCTGGATCAGGTCGGTGTCGGCCGGCTGGTGAAAATGGCTGCTGATCTGGGCCGGCAAACCCGTCCCGATCTGAAGCTGGGCATCTGCGGTGAACATGGCGGCGATCCCTCCACCATTGAGTTCTGCCATAAAGTGGGCCTGAACTATGTCTCCTGCAGCCCCTTCCGGGTTCCCATTGCCCGTCTGGCTGCCGCACAGGCTGCAATCAAGAATCCAGGTAAATAAGAGCCGGTCTTCTGGTTCCTCTGCATTTGACCCGGTATCACACTGTAGTGTAATCTAAAACACAGCTGCATACGCTTTCGATGCAGAATCATGCCTGGAACGGTCCTTAGCAGATCAGTAACAACCCCCATACAGTGCCTTCCGGGCACTGTATGGGGGTTGTCTTTATATGTCGGCCAAGTTTCATTGAAAAGTGAGAGCGGATACAATCGGGGGAACAAAGTGGCAAATGGGACAGGCTGTGCCTAGGTACTGCAAACCGGAACTGATTTTCCAGGCTCCGAGGTCTGTGAATCTGGACAGGAAGTGGAACAGTTCTCCATTCTCCCGGCAGCTTATGAAGACAAAAAAGCAAAAGGAGCTGAGTGATTGACAGATTGGTTCATAATTGGCGGCATGCTCGTCGCCGTAGCTTGTCTGGGCTATTTTCTTTACCGGAACGGATGGTTGGTCGTAAATACCAAAACAGCACTATTTTATAAAGGTTCCTTTGTTTCCGGCAAGGGAGAAAAGCGTGTCCATGCAAAATTTTCCCTTTGTAGCGGAACTGTCCGAAGAGTGATCCGTCTGCAGCGGCAAACTCCTTATATCTTTGTTGTTTTCTCTGCCATTGCCAGAGGGTCGGTGGAGATTGAGATTCGAAATAGGAAAACGGAAGTGCTTGCCGTTCTCAACGACAACTCGCCTGAGGCGGTGATACAAGCAGAATCAACTGGACGGTGTTGGATTACGGTAAAATTTACAAAAACCGACGGAGAATATACTATTTCCTGGCGCCCGTTGCCCCATTAAAACCGGTCAGCGGGAACAAAAACACCACAGCGTGGGGATACATCAGTTTTAGAGCAGGGTAAAGGTCTATT
>CALXCQ010000053.1 GCA_944386835.1 uncultured Oscillospiraceae bacterium
GCAGTACCAGCGCGTCCAGAGCCGAAACGCCGGAAGTGACGGCATCTTCATAGCCGTAACTCTCCGCCAAATTGGACGGCACGGAAACTGCCTGTGGGGTTACCACAAAGGTGTTTTGATCCTGGTAAGACAGGGTGACGGTTGCGCTTTCCGTCGCATCCGCGGCCCAGACGCCTGTGGGAAGCAGGCTGCAGACCAGCACGCATACCAGAATCAGGGATAGGATTCTTTTTTTCATCTTTTCTCCTCCTTGTTGATTTGAACCGAATCGAGGATTTTGAAGGCCGCAAAAAAGACCGCGACGAACATAACATTCGTCGCGGCCGTATTTCCGCGGATGCTCCCTTTCCGGGGCCAGGCTTCTTTGTAGGTCTTCTGACTTGCGTCTAATCCGAAAAGGTTCCGGATACGTCCGCACTCTGCCTTCTCAGGTTTCCCCAATGACTGGCTTTCACCAATGAGCGCGGCCTCAACGCTTACAGCGGCGGCACCGTCGGGTCTTTCACCCCGTTCCCTTGTTCAGCTGTACGCCGGCTCTGGCACACAGCCACAAAAAAGTCCATTCGGTTTTTCTTTGGGCTTTCGCCCTACGGCCCAATTATAACGCCCCTTTGTGGGAAAGTAAATGGGGAAATTCCAAACTTTCCCCACATTTTTGCCGAATTTTTTACGGGAAAACCGCCCGGATCCCTGCCGGCCTTTTTGCAGGGGGAGCTGCCGGAATTTTGGTTGGGCTTTTCCTGAGGAAATGCCGGTGTTTTTGCCAGGGTTCCACCTGAAAGCCGCCGGGATTCTTGCATACTTGTTTATCCGCTAAGTGCCGGCGTTTTTGCCGGGGTGATACCCGAAGGCTGTCAGGATTTTTGCATACCTGTTTATCCGCAAAGTACCGGTGTTTTTACCGGGGTTCCACCCGAAAGCCGCCGGGATTTTTCGCTTACCTGTTTATCTGCAAAATGCCGCTTTGCTTGCTGGCAGGTTCACGGGGAGCTGCCTATTTTGCTTCTGCTATGAGAATTCGGATGCGGCCGCCTTCCCGGTCGGTCTTGTCGTAGTATCCGGTGACAGTATACTGGGATAAGTCGTCAATGGCCTGCAACGAGGAGAGCTGATAGGCATTGTTCTGCTTATAATATACCTGAACGTTCCCGGACAGGGTATAGGTAGTGCCACCTGCCGTGAGAGCCGTTTGGGTCAAACCGGTAGCCGTCACTTTGGAAAGGGGCTGCAATTTTACCAGCTCCGTGCCTTCATACCCGATCTGAACAGGGCCGGTTTTGTTGGTAAAGGCCTTGGAGGGATTCACATACTGGGCCTTCTGACCGTCAATTAAAAACTCATACGAGCTGTAGGCAGTGACTCCCTGGTTGACAACATCCGCCGAAAGGATAAGACCGTAGGCATACACGTCGCCGGTGTAGTCGTCCAGAATCAGTTGGGTGATAGCTCCCTGGGCATCTGTAGCAGCGTAGAGAATGTCGCCAGAAGAAAGAGTAGCGCCGGCCAGCCGCTGTACCGGGATGGTTTTCCCCGAGGTTTTGTATACGTCCAGAATTTCCACGTCCGGGGACAGAGAGAAGTTGCCCAGCTTGGTGCCGGAGGTGTTTACGGTTCCGGCATAGGTGGTGTTTTGAGAACAGGCTTCTACTGTGATGGTTCCGCCGGAGGTGGTGACCCGGACCAAATCTCCCGTGTCCAGATCTTTGGTGGTAGCGTACCGGTATTGGGTGCCGTCTACTGCCAGAACGTCCACATAATCGGAAGAATAGCTGCCGCCCTGGGCGTTGGTATAAATATCAGTTCCGGTACCGGTGACCACGCCATAGAGGACCTGATTCATGGCCTCGGCAGACACAATCCCTGCCACGGTGCCGTCCCGGCCCATCAGGAGTGTGACCGTATCGCCTACCTGGAACGTGCCCAGATTGGAGACGGCGTAGCTGGCGGAGGCGGTACCCAGCGTGTAGGTGACGCCGGAGAGAACGACCGCCGTAGGCGCGGAGCGGTTGGGAGTAATCTGATCCAGGGTACCGGTATGCCGGGTGGAGTAGGCATAGACGGTGGAGATGGTTTCGCAGGCGTATAACACGTCATATTGGCCAATGGCAGAGGCCGTACTCAAAACATCGTTTCGGTAAACCGTGGTGGGGGTGAAGCCGATGGCCGACTCCCAGCTGCCCTCAGAGACAATGTAGGGACCTTCCAGTTTTTCGTTGATGAGACTCAGATAGTCTGGCTTTCCGGTGGCATCCAGAGGACAGCCCATGGTGGGGCCGTAGGCACTGCCGGATTTGGTGGTGGCGCCCAGGCAGTTATAGATCAGCCAGGCGCACTCCAGACGGGTCAAAGGGGTGTTGGCATCGGCGGAAATGTTGGTGTTCAGCTGTAAGGAACGGTAAAGGGTCATCTGCCCGGAAGGCCAGGTGCCGGTAAAATCCGAATCCGTATAGCCCAACATTTTCAAAACGACGGTGACTGCCTCCGCCAGGGTTACGGTTCCGTTGGGACGGAAAGTTCCGTCCAGGTACCCGGTGAGCCAGCCGGCATCCCGTGCTGTCGTAATATACCCGGCTGCCCAGTGGGTGTAAGGCACGTCGGAGAAGGGGGAAATTCCAGAAGTTTCTTCTCCCAAATCCTGAAAGCTGGAGGCGGTGACCGCCATTTTGGAAAATTCGGCCCGCGTGACCTGGTTAGAGAGATTGAGATTGCCGGAAGCGTCTCCACCCAGAACTCCCAGAACGGCCAGAACCTGGAGCATTTCCGATTGGGTAGCTGTTACGGCCTGGGCCGGCAGAACCAGAAAGCTGGTAAGCAGGACAAGAACCAGGCACATACTGACAATGCGTTTTTTCATAGTGACCTCCTATTCATAGCGAAGCGCGTCGATGGGATTGAGTTTAGCAGCCTTGTTGGCAGGCAGGTATCCGAAGACAACGCCAATGGCGACCGAGACGGAAAAGGCAACCACAATGGCTTTTACGGAAGCTGCCGCGGAGATATTCAAAAGGTTGCCGACCACGCCGGACATGGCGGAGCCCAGGGCAATACCAATGACGCCGCCCACTGCACTGGTAGCGCCGGCCTCAATAATAAACTGGGTGCGAATATCCTTTCTTTTGGCTCCCAAAGATTTCCGAATGCCGATTTCCCGGGTGCGTTCCGTGACAGTGACTAACATAATATTCATAATTCCGATACCGCCTACCATCAGGGAAATGGCGGCGATGGCAACCAGGATGGTAGTAATCATGCCCATAACAGAATCCATCATGGACAATACCTGGGCCATGTTCATAACATAATAGCTGTCTTCATCCTGGTAAATAGCATAGAGCTTCTGCTCCACCAGCCACTGGGCTGTGTCCATCTGGGTTTCATCCACGGCGCTAAAATAGTAGCCGGAAATCATGGAGGACCGGTTTAACCGGGTGGCATTGGTATAGGGGATATAGACGCTGTCGTCCTCACTGCCCTGATAGGAGCCGGTCTTTTCCTTTAAAACGCCCACAACGGTATAGGTGTTACCGCCAATACGCAAGGTGTTGCCCAGGGCGTTGCCTCCCATGATGTTGTTGGCTACATAGGAGCCGATCACGCAGACCTGATTCATGCTTTCCACATCCAGGTATTGCAGATACCGGCCTTCCTCCAGTTCGGCAGAGCTGATTTTCCCATAGGTCTCGGCTACCCCAATGACGGAAGTGGAGTAATAGGACTCTGTCCCGAACTTTAAAGGAGCATTGGCTGGCACATAGGGACTGACCGCAGCCAGGGCGTCCGGGTGCTCATCCACCAGCTGATAAAAGTCTTCCGGTTCCGCTTTCCGGGCTGTGGACTGAGAAGTGACAGAGGCCACAATCAGATTGGAGCCCATGGACTCGAATTGCTCCTCCACATACAAAGACATGCCGTCGCCCAGACTGATAATGGTAATGACGGCGGCGACGCCGATAATAATGCCCAGCATGGTCAGAAGGGAACGCATTTTGCTGAGCATCAGGTTCTTCATGGCCAAGAGGAAAGACTGGGTAATACTCATGCTTTCCCACCGCCTTTCAAAATGACGTCCTCAGAAAAATGCTCCTCCTCGTAGGGTTGTACCAGAGCTTGTGGGTCGTCGGAGGGGCCGTCGTAGATGATTTTTCCGTCATACAGACGGACAATCCGATGGGCCTTGACGGCAATGGAGTTGTCGTGGGTAATCAGGATAATGGTATTGCCATCCTGGTTGAGCTGCTGCAAAAACCGCAGAATTTCGATGCCGGTCCGGGAGTCCAGGGCGCCGGTGGGCTCGTCGGCCAGAATCACGGAAGGATTTCCCACCAGGGCACGGGCGATGGAGACCCGCTGCTGCTGGCCGCCGGAAAGCTGGGTAGGCAGGTTTTTGTATTTGGCAGCCAGGCCCACCCGTTCCAGGGCTTCCATGGCACGTTTGCGCCGCTGGGCTTTGGGAATACCGCCGTACATCAGGGGAACTTCCACGTTTTCCAGAACGTTCAGCTTGGGGATCAGATTGTACTGCTGGAAAATAAACCCCAGCATTTTATTGCGGATCTCCGATTGCTCGTCGTCTTTCATCGTGGAAACGTCGATACCGCCCAGGTAGTACTTGCCGGATGTGGGAACGTCCAGACAGCCGATAATATTCATAATAGTAGACTTTCCGGAACCGGATTGGCCCACGATGGAGACGAATTCTCCTTTTTGCACGTGGAGATTGATCCCATCGGCAGCATGGACGTCCGTGTCGCCCATGTGGTAAATCTTATAAACGTTTTCCAGGCGAATCATATCAATACATCCCCACCATCATCTGTTCAAAAATATTACTGGTAGAGGTGTCAATGGCTACCACATCCCCTTCCTCCAAGCCGGAGAGCACTTCCACATAGTCGGAATTGCTGCGGCCCAAAGTAACCTCTACCTGACGGTAACCGGCGGGAATATTGGCCTCGGAGTCTCCGGCAGAGTTGGGATCCGCTACCAGCACCGTGTTGCCGCGGGAGACAGCGCTCAACGGAATGGTGAGCAGGTGGGTAGCTTCTTCAATGAGAATATCCGCCGTAATATTCATGCCGGGCAGCAAAGAGCCGGAGTCGGTCAGCTTGACCGTAACCGGGTAAGCAGTGACACCACTGGTAGAGGTACCCCGGATACCGATCCGGTCTACCACCCCCTGGAAGGTTTCGCCGGGCAAAGCATCGGCTGTGATGACCACTTCCTGCCCAACTTCAATTTGGCCTATGTACAATTCGTCGATGGACATTTCAAATTCCAGCTGTGACATATCGTAAATGACAGCCAGAGAGGCAGTGGCGGAAGTGTTGTCCAGTTTGTCGCCGACTTTGTAGTTTTTCTCCACCACCGTGCCGGAAATGGGGGCAGTGATGGTGTAGTCATCCAGGGCCTTTTCTGCGTTATCCAAAGAAAGTTTCGCGTTTTCCAAACTCAGCTCCGCATTTGCCACGGCATTGGCGGCAGAATCCAGCTGATCCGCGAGATCGGAAGAGTCCAGAGTCAGGATTGTTTGTCCGGAGGTGACCCAGTCGCCTTCCTGAACGTTCAGGGTTTTCACTTCTCCGGATGCGGTGGCCAGAATGGATTTGCTGGCCTGATAGGAGAAGGTGCCGCTGGCAGCGCAGCCGTAAGAGCCGACCAGTGCAGTGGCATAGGCACCCTGGGTGATGCCACCGGGATTGGAGAGAGAAATTTCCACTTCCCGGGTGATGACGCCGCCTGTGCCCACCGTGTCCACACTGGAAACGGCGGTGACCGTACCGGCAAGGGTTTCCCCGGTGGCAGTCATGGTGACGCTGGCGCTCTGGCCCACGGTGATCTTCTGTGCATCAGAGCTGTGGAAGGGCAGTTTTAAGAGCATGGTCTTGGAGTCGGTCAGCTGAGCGATGGGCTGCCCTGAGGAGACGGTATCGCCTGGATCATAGAGAAGCTGGGTAATCTGTCCCGTGTAGTTGGATGTCTGATTCAGATCGTCCAGGGTTTTCTGAATACTGCGGTAGCTAATTTGGGCGTTATCCAGGGCCACCTGGGCCTGTTCTACGCCTACCTGGGCAGCTTTTACATTATTTTCTGCGTTGGAAGTATCGATTTGATAGAGCAGGTCACCTTTTTCAATGGTGTCACCCTCTTCAAAGGGAGCTTCCAAAATTTCGCCCTGGACCAGAGAAATCACAGTGTAGGAATCTTTGGGAGAGACGGTGCTCGAGCCATTGACCGTGACAGAGATATCCCGATATTCCGCTGTAGCCTGGGAATAGGTAGATACAGGCGTTTGCGCTTTCTTGGGAGAAAAGGCCATGTATCCTACTGCCAGGGCCAGAATTACCACAATGGCAATCCATTTTTTCTTGATTTTTTTCCACTGGAAGCGTCGCTTTTTTTGCTTCGTTTCCGGTTCTTGGGTAGTGGTTTCCGTTGTCATAGTTGTTTCCATAGGAATACTCCTTTTTACTTGACTTGGTTTTGCGTCTGGGTTTGCAGTGCCGCGGTCAGCTGAAGCAAAACCGAGGAGGCCTGCTCCATGCCGCGGACAATCGGTTCCATTTGGGCTTCTGGGTAAGCTTCCAAAAGCTGGGACAGCTGTTCCAGGCGGCAATCCAGATCCGCCGCCAGGGTCTGACCGGCCGGTGTCAGCACCAGCTGCACCAACCGTTCATCGTGTGCGTCCCGCACTCTGCGGAGCCACCCTTCGGTTTCCATTTTCTTGCAGATCGTGGAGGCGTTGCCCTGATTCAGATGTAATTGACAACGCAGCTCCTTGAGAGAGGAGGGATTTCGCCTCAAATGAAGCAAAATTGCCATCTGCAAAGGGGTCACCTGACAAGAGGAGGACACTGTGAAAAGCAGTGTGTCCAGGTGACCTTTTATGCTGAACATCAGCCGGCATAATTCATGGCTTCGATCCAATTGTGTCAGTCCTTCGTAAAATTTTCTTTTAAATACATTTTAGAACAAATACTTTTGAAACACAATATTTCAATAAGGACAAGATTTTTGAAACGGTTTTCCGGAATTCTATGGACATTATACAACCTGTTCACACTGTGTTCATAATAGACGGAAAATCTTAGGAATTGTTCACCGTTTTTCTTAAGAACTTCTTATATTTTTAAAAAAATATTCACAGACGATGGAGAAAAAAGAAAGCAGAGAAATAAAAAAATGCAGATGGCGCACACTATAGAGAACTGGTTTGCGAAAACTGCCTGAATTACAGGAAACCGGTATAATTTACCATGGTAATTTATTGAAAATATCCAGGAAAGTGGGCAAATGATTGGGCGTTTTAGGTAAAATATATAGTGGACAGTGGAAGAAATATATACTATAATTGATTCGCTACAAAAGTATGGAATGGAACTTTTACAACTGCGAAGGCGGTTGATATCTGAATTTGGAGGAATATGTATGGCAATTAAGGTTGGCATCAATGGATTTGGCCGCATTGGCAGATTGGTTTTCCGGGCAGGAATTGACAGTGCAGATATTGAATTTGTAGGCATTAACGATCCTGGCATGACTCCGGACTATATGGCGTATATGCTTCGTTATGATACCATGCACGGCCGGTTCCAGGGGGAAATCAGCTATGACGAATCTTCCATCACGGTAAATGGGAAGAAAATTATGGTCTATGCAAAGTTTAATCCCAACGAATTGCCTTGGGGCGAACTGGGTGCAGAGTATGTTGTGGAATCCACCGGTCTGTTCCTGACCAAGGAGAAGGCCCAGGGACATATTGATGCCGGCGCAAAGCATGTCATTATGTCGGCTCCGTCCAAAGATGATACCCCCATGTTTGTAGTTGGCGTCAACACCGACACCTACACTTCTGACATGAAGTTTGTTTCCAATGCGTCTTGCACAACCAACTGCCTGGCGCCGATTGCCAAAGTTCTCAATGACAAGTTTGGCATTATCAACGGATTGATGACCACCGTTCACTCCACCACAGCGACCCAGAAGACAGTAGACGGCCCGTCCAAGAAGGACTGGAGAGGCGGCCGTGCGGCTTCCGGTAATATTATCCCCTCTTCTACCGGTGCAGCCAAGGCTGTGGGCAAGGTCATTCCTTCCCTCAATGGCAAACTGACGGGTATGTCCATGCGGGTTCCCACGTTGGATGTGTCGGTTGTGGACCTGACGGTCAACCTGGCAAAGCCTGCTACCTATGAAGAGATCTGCGCAGCCATGAAGGAAGCTTCCCAGGGCGAGCTGAAAGGCATTCTGGACTATACGGAAGACGATGTAGTTTCCTCCGACTTCCTGGGCGATACCCATACTTCCATTTTTGATGCCAAGGCCGGTATTGCTCTGACGGATACGTTTGTCAAAGTAATTTCCTGGTATGACAATGAGATTGGCTATTCCAACAAAGTGTTGGATTTGATCCGGCATATGTACAAAGTTGACAACAAGTAAGTTGTTTTCTGGCAAAATTATGTCCCGTTTCACCAAGAGGAAACGGGACATTTTTGTTGACTTTTCATAAACAGACTGGTAAACTACAAGAGGTTTTGAAAACAAAACTGGAAAAATTGCATCATGCGGTTGAAGCCAATTGGAGAGAGCCCCCTCGGGGCCACGTAAGGCGCAAGCAGAGTTCCGGCCAGGAAGCTCTGTGGAATCTACCACGGAAAAGGACAATTGGCAGACGCAACGCTGGAGAGTGCGCGAAAAGCGCCGCCGAAGGATTCACGATCTCAGGCAAAAGGACAGCGCCAATGGGCACAGGACGTTGGCACAGTCGCACAAACCGGCAGGACAAAGGCAAGACGATGGGCAGCACCAATCGGATTGCCTTTTTTGCATGGTCGGGGAATTCGGGAGTCCCGATGGATTTTGGAAGGATAAAGCCTGAAAAAAGTAAAATTTATACTCTGTGGATTTCCGGCCGGAGAGAACGCTTATCTCAGGAGCCAGGCTCCGCAGGGCAGCCAAGCCGGCCGGTTCTGTTCCGGGCAGCAACGGCATGGGATGGCAGATGGCTTTCCATCCCGGAGTAGCAAGAGCATGGGATGGCGGGTGGCTTTCCATCCGAGCAGCAATATAGATGAGAAAAGCAATGTGGAGGCGGGGACATGTCAGAAAATGCACAAGATACCATAGAGGGATTTTTAACATGTGCTTTGGATATTGGGGAACGCATGCTGATTAGTGGCGGTGAAGTCAACCGGGTGGAGGATACGATCACCCGGGTTTGTAAGGCGGCAGGGGCCCAGCGGGTGGATGTGTACACCATTACGTCCAGCATTGTGGTGACCATGGGGATGCCTGACGGGCAGGTGATCACTCAGACCCGGCGAATCTCCCGGCAGAAGTTGGATATGAACGCTTTGGACCGGCTCAATGACCTGTCTCGCTATATCTGCCAGACGAAACCCAGTGTGGCGGAAGTTCGCTCCATGCTCAAGCAAATTGAGGTGCTGCCCCAGTATTCTTTTGGAACGCAAGTGGTCATGTACGCCCTGGTTTCCGGAAGCTGTGCCATGTTTTTTGGCGGCAATGGGTGGGATGGTTTGGCCAGCGCGCTGATTGGGGTTTTACTGAAGTTTGTTCAGACATTTCTCAATAAAACCTGCCCCAGTGACTTTTTTACGATTATTTTGTGCAGCATTTTCGGTGGCGTAATGGCCCATCTGTTTCTCCGTCTGGGCTTGGGAGAAAACCCGGCCATGATCAATTTAGGCAATATTATGCTGCTGATTCCTGGCATCAAATTAACCAATGCGATCCGGGATATGATTCGTGGCGATACCATTACTGGCGTCTTGTGTTTTGCTGAAGCGGTGATTGTCTCCATGGCCATTGCCTGGGGCTTTGCGGTAATTACGTTTTAGGAGGCAGCCCACATGGAAAGGATACTGATACAGTTAATAACGGCCTTTACCAGTTCCCTGGGATTTGCCTATATTTTTAATGTAAAGGGCAAACGAATTTTCTATGACGGCATCGGTGGTTTTCTGGCCTGGGGGGTACAGTTGCTTGCCGCAGCGTTCTTGACCAATGAGGCACTGTGCTATCTGCTGGGTTCAGCGGCTCTGACGGCCTACGCGGAAGGGATGGCCCGGTGGCAAAAATGCCCTACGACCTTATTCATTGTGGCCGGAAGCATTCCGCTGATTCCCGGTGGTGCTCTATATCGCACCATGAGCTACGGCATCAGCCGGGACTGGCAGGCCTTTTTCAATCAAGGTTTGGAAACACTGCTTCTGGCTGTGGCCATTTCCGCTGGCATTTTAATTGTGATGGTTTTGGATCAGATTTGGCACAACGCCCGTGCCCTTTCCCGAAAGCGGAAGGCACAGGCGTAAGGACCGGAAAGCTTCTGCCAGGCAAGGTCCTCACTCTGCCGGGAGCAGGAAGGCGTGAAATTTCTTTGTTTTGCGTTGTTGCCGGCCCCGGTCGTTCCCATTTACCTGTAGAGTTCGACAGATGAGGTCTTTTCCAGTCGGTGGCAGAGAGGAAAAACGGGCGGGTTTCCGCAGTAGACAACAAAGGAAAAAGGAAAATCCAGATAGATTACAGAAAACCCGGACGGCAAGTTTGCCGTCCGGGTTTTGCAACTTTTGTAAAAAAGGGTATCGTTAGAAAGCGCCCTGGGCCATCATGGCTTCTGCCACTTTCTTAAACCCTGCAATATTGGCGCCGGCTACCAGATTATAGCCCAGGCCATATTCCTCGGCGGCCTCTACAGAAGTTCTGTGGATATTTTCCATAATTTCATGGAGTCTCGCGTCTACTTCTTCGGCGCTCCAAACGAGCCGCTCGGAGTTTTGACTCATTTCCAGGCAGGAGACAGCTACGCCGCCGGCGTTGACCGCTTTGGAGGGCGCTACAATCATATTCTCCTGCTTCATCATATAGGCCAGAGCGTCGTTGGTAGTGGGCATGTTGGCCACTTCAATATAATACTTGATTCCGTTCGCCACGATTTTTTTGGCTGAGGAGAGCTCCACATCATTTTGGGTGGCAGCTGGCATGATAATGTCAACTTTTCTTCCCCACGGTTTTTCGCCAGGGAAGAATTCCACGCCGAATTTGTCGGCATAATCTTGCACTCTGTCTCTGCCGGAGGCCCGCATTTTCAGCATATAGTCCACTTTCTCCGGGCTGGAAGATACTCCTTCCGGATCGTAAATGTAACCATCCGGACCGGAGAGGGTAACTACCTTTGCGCCCAGTTGCAGTGCCTTTTTGCAGATGCCCCAGGCCACGTTGCCGAATCCGGAGATGGCGATGGTTTTGCCCCGAATCTCTTCACCTTCGTGTTTCAGCACTTCTGTCAGATAATACATGGCGCCGTAGCCAGTGGCTTCGGGACGAATCCGGCTGCCGCCATAGGACATACCTTTACCAGTCAGGACGCCATTCTCCCAGACACCTTTCAGACGGCGGTATTGTCCATAGAGATAACCAATTTCTCTGGCGCCTACGCCAATGTCGCCGGCGGGCACATCCACATCAGGACCAATATACCGGTAAAGGGCCGTCATGTAGCTTTGGCAGAACCGCATGATTTCGGCATCGGATTTACCTCTGGGATCGAAATCGGAGCCGCCTTTGCCGCCACCGATAGGCAAACCGGTCAAACTATTCTTAAAGACTTGCTCAAAACCCAGGAATTTGATAATACCGGAGTAAACGGAAGGGTGGAAACGAAGGCCGCCTTTGTAGGGGCCGATAGCGCCGTTGAATTGACAGCGGTAGCCAGTATTGGTGTGGAAAGTTCCCTGGTCATCCATCCAGACGACCCGGAATGTAAACATCCGCTCCGGCTCCACCATACGGCCCAACAGGTCGAATTTTTCATACTCGGGGTGAGCATCCAGAACCGGTTCAATGGAGGTAAAAACTTCCTCCACAGTCTGTACAAACTCCGGCTCTCCGGAATGCCGCTGCTTTACCGTTTCCAGGACACCTTCCAAATAAGCATTCATAATTGTAGTGCCTCCCTATTTCGTAGTGACTACGAATGATATACTTTAGACTGGCACTACTATATCGCGTTTATGCGGAGGATGCAATTGGAAGATTGGACAAATTTTGTTGGACGTTTTGGATAATCTCAACAAGTTCCGCGCCAATTCGCTGTTGTGCTTCCTCGGTAGCTGCTCCGATATGCGGGGTACAGGACACGCAGGGATGGGCATACAGAGCGTGGTTTTTGGCCGGTTCCTGGGCATAGACATCAAGGCCGGCAGCCCTTATTTTTCCAGTATTTAGAGCGTTTAGAAGGGCTTGCTCATCCACGTTGTTGCCACGAGAGGTATTGATGAAAATTGCACCATCTTTCATCTTCTGCAAGAAGGGGGCATCCACCAGAGGCTTACCGTCCAGAGAAGGGGTATGCAGAGAAACAAAGTCGGATTGAGCCAGAAGTTCATCTAGATCAACATATTTCATTGTACTATTTTCAAATGCATCATTGCGGGAAATGTCATAGGCCAATACGCACATTCCCAGGGCTTGAGCCATACGGCCCAAAGTTTGACCTATTCGTCCATATCCGATAATGCCCAAGGTTTTTCCCAAAATTTCAATGCCATGTCCGCAGGCTTTTTTCTCCCACCGGTCCTGCCGCATCTGTTGGCCACAGATGGAAATATACCGCGCACAGGAAAAGATGTGGGCCATGGCCAGCTCCGCTACGGATTCGGCAGATGCCTGGGGAGTATTGAATACGCCGATACCGTGGTCTTTGGCATAGGAAACGGCAATATTGTCAAGCCCCACACCGGCCCGTAAAATCCACTTGAGTCTGGAGCCCTGGCAGGCGTCGATTATGGTTTGGTCTATTTGGGTGGCAGAGCGGATAATGACCGCATCAAACTGGCGCAGTGCGGTCCCCAACTGTTCCGGGGCATAGGAATGCTCGATGACTGCGTGCCCATAGGACTCCAATTGGTCTTTTGCAGCCTTGTCAATTCCGTCGGTAACTAATATTTTCATATTCCAATACTCCTTCTTTCTTATCTGGGCCGGTAACAGCCAGAACTCAGGATTCCCCGCAGTTTTGGGCAAATTCTTCCAGGCATGCTACCAGTGCTTTGACACCTTCCAGGGGCATGGCGTTGAAGAGAGAGGCCCGCAGACCGCCCACGGAGCGATGTCCCTTCAGGTTTTCCAATCCGGCTTTTTGGGAGAAGGCAACCAATTGGGCGTCCAGCTCTGGATTGGGGGTAAAAAACGGCACGTTCATGAGGCTGCGGAAGGGTGGTTTTACAGGGCAAGAATAAAAACTTGAGCGGTCTAAAAAATCATATAACACGCGGGCTTTTTCTTCGTTGCGCCGGGCCATGGCATCCAGACCGCCAGTGCTGCGCAAATAGCGGAAGACTTTTCCACACACATAGATAGCCCAGCAATTGGGGGTGTTATACAAAGAGCTGGCCCCGGCATGGGTGGCGTATTCCAGATAGACGGGAGTCGCCTGTGGAAGGTCCCCCCGGATCAAATCTTCCCGAATGATAACAATGGCCAGTCCGGCTGGCCCCACGTTTTTCTGAACCCCGGCAAAAATCAGGCCGTAGTCCGAAACGGAGCAGGGCTTGGAGAGAAACAGGGAGGACTGATCGGATACCAGCGGCTTTCCCATAGTGTCCGGCACAGAAGGATAACAAGTACCGTGGATGGTTTCGTTTTCACAGATATAGACATAATCACTTTCCGGGTGCAAGGAGAGATTCTCCAACGCGGGAATTTCCCAATAGCCACGTTCCTGGCTGGAGGCTGGCACATACACGGTCCCGAACTTTTTGGCCTCTTCCATGGCTTTTTGGGACCAGGCGCCGGTGAGCAGGTATTCGGCTGCACCATGGGCCATCAGATTCATGGGTACCATGGAGAATTGAAGCGTCCCGCCGCCTTGGAGAAACAAGACGCGATAGTTGTTGGGAATCGCGAGAAGAGCACGCAGATCCGCTTCGGTTTCTTCCAGAATGGTCTGATAGACCCGGGAACGGTGGGACATTTCCATGACACTCATGCCGGAACCGCGGTAATTGAGCAGTTCTGCGGCCACTTCTTCCAGAACGGCTTCCGGCATCATGGCCGGGCCGGCGGAGAAATTATACTTACGTTCATAGTTCATTTGGGATGCCTCCTAAAAAATGAGACGAGAAGCAAGGGCATTTTCGTGGCCCTTCCATCTCGTGTACCATCTTGTGAATAGTATATAGTATCCTTGATAGAAAAACAAGTGTCTTTCATACGGAGAATTCCACAAAAATTGCTCCATTTTACCTGCCAAAACTGGTTGTTTTGTACTGTAATGTGCGGACAAATGTCCACGATAAAGATAACGGAAGCTTGTCCCTGGGACGGGACCAACCAAGTTTACAGAGTTTCCGGCATGGTAGCAGCGCCTGAAAGCGGGAGAATGTCCTGGTATGGGGGTGGCTCCCAGTGTGCCGGGTTTCCCGAAGTGTGCATGGGCTGGATCGCGGCCCGTAAGATGTTGGCTCCCAATGTGCCGGGAATCCCACTGGGTGAGGTTCCCGGCAGGGCGGAGTCTTCTGGAATTGGAGCGGGCTCGTGGTATTCCCCGGTCCCCGGGCATCGGGAGCGGGCGCAAGTACTGCGGGAAAAAACCAGGTCCCACAAGGCGAACACGCGAGGGGAGCGCCGCCGTGAAAACAGGAAACCAGACGGGATGAGAAGTCAAAGTGCTCTCATCCCGTCTGGTTTGGGGTATTCTTTATTCTCCTTTATATTTCTTCCTCGTTGCTATTCCGCCACGGATATGGCGCTCCGCTTTATTTGTCTGCATGACTTCCTGAACCTGGAGGTATAATGTGCGATTGTACTGTGCAAGGCGTTCGGATAGATCTTTATGTATGGATGTGAGAAACAAGAACGTTTTTTTCCAAAGCGGAAGGCTCCAGAAGGCGCAAATAGATGTCCACGTTTCCGGTTTTGTCCACTTCAATTTTTTGGATAATTCGTTTCAGTTGTGCGTTCGTCATTTGATGCACGTCTACAATATCTTCGATTTTCTGGAACGTTTGTTGCAGAATGTTTTCCAGTTGCGCACTCCTTGTGGGAAGGAACGTTGCGGACTGCAATTCTGCTTCCAGCTGTCCGATTTCGCTCCGTATACCTGCAAGCTTTTGGGCTAATTCGTCACGGGATATGAAATCGTCGGCATACAGATCCATATATTTTTGCCGTGTTCTCTGGAGCTTGGCAAGCTGGGTACTCAGCTCTTTTTCCCGGCTTAAGGTATCGTCTTTGGCGCTGTAATTCCTTTGAAATTCTTTGATAACATAGGAAATGACATTTTTCTTGACTTTTAATAGGGCAGCAAAATACGCTTGCAAGACTGCAGTTAATTCCTCTTCATCTATGGTGACGGCGTTGGGACAGTTATCACGGCCCCGCCCGTTGCGACCGGAGCAGACCCAGCGGATATAGGTATTTTTGTAGGTACGGACAGTACGGCGAAAGGACCAACCGCATTCTTTACACTGAATGAGGGTGGAAAACAGGTGCTTGTTGCTTTGGCGCTCCTTGTGGGTTTGGAATGCTTCACTCCGGGACTTTATCATTGCCTGTGTCTGCGCGAAAGTTTGCGGGTCAATGATCTGTAAATCAGAGCGCTCGGTTATCATCCATTGATCTTCTGCTTTCTGAGCCCTTTGGCCGGTGAGAAAGTCAGTCACTTCCTGTTTGCCGTTGACAATCTTCCCGATATAGAGGGGATTGGTAAGGATGCGGCAAACTCCGTTCTGACTCCACTGACAGTCACGTTTTGTCCGGAGGCCGCGGGCGTTGAGAAAGGCTGCAATTTTGGACGCCCCGTACCCTTCTTGCGTATACCACTGATAAATCTGACGGACGACAGCTGCTTCTTGTGCATTGATCGTAAGATGAAAATAATCACCAATTGTCTTGTCATAGCCGTAGACAAGATTGGGGACGCGACCTTTTTCGGCATTGAGCTTTTTTCCAAATTTTACCCGCTTGGAGGTGTTGGCGCTCTCCTCCTGGGCCAGGGCTCCAAAAATGGTCAGTATGAATTCGCTGTTTCCCATACTGGTCATATTGGCGGTGAGAAATTGCGTTTCAATTCCCAACGCTTTCAGCTTGCGGATATTTTGGAGCAAATCCACGGTATTTCGGGCAAAGCGGGAGATATCCTTTACAACGACCATCTGGAACAGGCCCCGCTGGGCATCTTCCATCATGCGCAGGAATTCCCGGCGGTTTTTTATTTTCGTACCGGAGATACCCTCGTCAGCATACAGGTGTACAAGGGTATTCCCGGTGCGTTGGGTGTATTCGGAAAAAAATTGTTTTTGTGCTTCCAGACTGTTCAACTGATCTGCTTTATCAGTGGATACCCGGCAATATGCGGCAATATTCATGGCATTCCCTCCCCAGGAAGACTGGCTCCATTTTGGAACTTTTCACAGAAATCGCAAAGTACCGATCATAAGGACACAATATGGGAAATGCGGGCCCCTGCCAAAACAGGGGCCCGTTGGATTTGAGAGATTACGTTTTAGGCCTGTCCGCAGGTTGGTCGGTGGGGACAGCGGCCGTTAAGGCCTGCTCAATTTTGGCGGCGTCAGCTTCCATACAAATTTGCAGAATGAAATGGGCGGCGGCAGCCTGTGTGTTAGGGTCGTGAAAATGATAGTTGTGTTTTTGCTGTTTCACAAGGGCTGTACCTCCTTCCCTTCTTTGTCTATTTCTATGCCCACTTTCGTTTGGATATCACAAAGTACCGCAGAGCTGGCAGATTGCCAAACATCCTTTGGGAGGGAAGGCGGCACAGAGAGAATATAGGGGATCCAACGGGGCGAGAAAATATTTTTGAAAGATGGCGAATTCCTTTGCAGATTCTTCAGCCAGTACCAGATCTACGGCAGATATTGTGAAAGTTCATGTCACAGCCAAGGACCGGACAAGCGGGGAAACTGTATCGGTGCCTGGGGCCAGTGTCAATCTCTATGTAAAAGGGAAAAGAATCCGTACTACCTATTCTGATGAAAACGGGGATGCTGAGATCTCTCTGGCCGGTCTTTCCCTGGTGAAGCGGCGGAATGCCACAATCTCAGCCGACAAAGTGGTTTCCCGGGGAACTGCCATCGACGGAGGGGACCGGGATAAGCTGTTTCGGAACTTTCCCAAAGACGGGGATGGAGACTACTATCGCTATACCCTGGAACTGCACTCCGAAACTCTGGATTCCAACGGAAATTGGTGCGCTGCGGCAATCCCCACCAGTTATGAAACCAAAAAGGTGGATATGGCGTTTGTAATTGATGCAACCGGGCCCATGGAAAACGAGATCAACAGTGTTGCCTCTTATCTGGCGGATATCGACTACGCCACATTGTGCTGGTTCCGGTATGCCGACGGTGACTGGACCCGGCTGGACACCGACTACAGCGAAGAGGAGACCATGAACATTGGTGCGCGGGCTGATTTGGCCGGCGAAGGCCTGTGTACTCATGGCAAAGAAAGCGCCGGCTGGCGGGGCAGAGGCAGCTCAGAACTTGTCCTTCCGTCCGTCCACACAGGAAGATGGGGTGGTAACCCTCTGCTTTACCGACCCCAATACCGGCAGCAAATACTATCACGTCTATTACAGCGAGGAACCTTTTACCGACAAAATGCTGACGGGATAACGGTCAAGAGTTTTTATGCCGGTTCTACAGACCTGAGACTGAATCTGATTTCCCGGGACCGCACAGTATATGCTGCGGTGGAGATTGTTTTGGAGGACGGTACCCGTTCGGCGCTCAGTGAAGCAATCCCTCTTGTGGCCGGCGAGGCGGCATTCAGCCCCGGTATGGCGGCTACCCGCAGCATGATTGTCACGATTCTCTACCGGCTGGACGGCAGCCCGGCGGTATCCGGCAGCGGAAACTTTACAGATGTGGAAGCGGGACATTGGAGTGAGGACGCAGTGGCCTGGGCCGTTTCCCATCCTATCGTGAGCGGCTATGGCAACGGCCTGTTTGGCCCCAATGACAATATCACCAGAGAGCAGCTGGTCACCCTTTTGTTCCGCTATGCCCAGTATAAAGGATACGACACCCCATCCAATGGCGATCTTGGCATGTTTGCCGATGGCGAGGAGGCCTCCGGATGGGCAGAAGAAGCTCTTTTATGGGCAGTGGGCCGAGGTATCCTGACCGGAAAGGGGAACGGTATTTCGGATCCAACGGGCACAGCTACCCGTGCAGAAGTTGCCCAAATGCTCATGAAGGATCTTCTGGGAAATCCATTCCCGGTGTCTTAGGACTTCCGTTTCTGCCTTGTGAAAAAGGGGGTTGCAGCACCTGTGTCAAAATACCCAACTCCCCGTAGGGAGTTGGGTATTTTCTTTACCTGCGGGAGCAGGGGGGATGTCTCGTTCGTTGTTCTTTGGTTTTGACGTATTTTTCTTGCCTGCGGGGGCAGGGTTCCCGTATAGAACCCTGTCCGGTTCTGCGCCCTGTGTCCATTTCTGCTTTCTGTCCGGTTCTGATTCCCATGTCTGCCGGTCTTTGGTTTCTTTCAAGCCCTGGGAAGGTGTCTGCCTTTGCGAATTCCGCGCAGTTGTTTTTGGGAATGGGGAACTGGTTTGTGAAAGTTGGCAAGAGCCAGCGGATCAGAGAAAGAAGTTGGCGAAATCTGGGGGTTTGTAATTGATTTTTATCGGATATGCTTTATAATACCAGTATAGATCATCTGATATTTCCGTAGAAAAGGAGTAAATTCATGCCAAAAGAAAAAAACGGGCTTAAATATTTAATCGTGATTGGCGTTATCCTCCTGTGTCTGCAGTTCAGTAAGGAAATCTGGGGCGGTGTGGTCAGCTTTTTTGGTTTTTTCCTTCCAATTTTAGAGGGCTGTATCATCGCCTATATTATCAATATTATCATGACCAAGATTGAGGGACTGCGTTTTTTCCCCAAACCGGTGGCGGGGCGGCAACGATTTCGGTGGCTCAGCATACTGTGTTCCTTTGGGGTGATCCTACTGGGAATTTTCCTGCTCTCCCGGATCATTTTCCCAGAACTGAAAAAGGCACTGTTGGTCATTTTTGAGTATGTGCCTATCTATCTGGATAAACTCCAGGTCTGGCTGTTAAAATACAGCGCCGACTGGCCCATGGTTCGGGAATGGGTGCAAGCTCTGGAAATTGACTGGGCCGCGGTAGCGCAAAGGGCTCTCAACTTTGTCACCAGCGGCGTGGGCGACGTGTTTAACTTCAGCATTACGGCAGTGGGTGTGGTCAGTCAGGCACTTGTCAATCTGGTCATTGCCATGGTGTTTGCCATTTATATTTTGGCCAGCCGGGAAAACCTGTTGCGTCAGGCCCGACAGGTTCTCAACACCTATTGTAAAAACCAGCATTGGCTGGCTTGGATCGGAAATGCATTTCATGTCCTCAATGAGACGTTTGCCCGCTTTGTGGCAGGTCAGTGTACAGAAGCGGTCATCTTAGGCAGCCTGTGTGCATTGGGAATGCTGATTTTGCGAATTCCCTATGCCACCATGGTAGGGACTCTGGTGGGTGCCACGGCACTGATCCCAATTTTTGGGGCCTATATTGGCGCAATTATTGGCTCGTTTATGATTTTAACGGTGGAGCCGGTCAAAGTCGTGGTCTTTTTGATTTTCCTGGTCATCCTGCAGCAGCTGGAAGGCAACTTGATTTATCCCAGAGTGGTGGGATCTTCCATTGGATTGCCGGGAATCTGGGTGTTTGCGGCGGTCACCGTAGGCGGACGGATTTGCGGCGTATTGGGAATGCTTTTGGGAGTGCCGCTGATGGCTTCCGTTTACAAGCTGATCAAAGAAGATATACGCAGACGACAGGCCGTAGCGCAGAAGGAGCAGCCGAGAGAAGAGAATGGGGAACTTCCCCCAGAGGCTTCCGGACCAGAGAGGCAGCCACCTGCCTGACAAGCCCGGTGGCATGTTGTAAAACCGGCAAAGGAAAGAAACAAGGCAATCCTTTTCCCGCTGGCTTCCAGTCGGGGAGAGAATGTGCCGGTCTGAAAATGTTCGGAGGTGCGCCGGGAAAGGGCGGAAACCCGATTCCTTTACAGAAGGGGAAAAATGTGGTATACTTTCCGGGATTCTCCCGAATGGAAAAATGGAAAAAGAACTTTTGTGGCTGCCACTGGGGCACCTTCCAGGTCCGGGGCAGCTGAACAAGGAAATCGGGTGTGAATCCCGAACGGTACCGCCGCTGTGAACGTGAGAGCCGGGCTGCATGGCGAAAGCCAGTCACTGGGGAGACCTGGGAAGGCGCAGCCTGGGAGAAGAACCAGGTTCTTCCAAAGCGTGAGTCAGAAGACCTACAAAAGAGCAGGCTGCCAGGTGACAGCCCACAATCACCGGAAAAACGGCCGGGACAAGGTATCTTGTCCCGGCTGTTCCAGTTTTCAGGTGCCGGCATCTGGCCGTAAGAAGGAAGAGATTGCTATGGTGAAAGATTGTTTTTCCACGTATCATCCTGTGGTAAACTTTTTATATTTTGCATTGGTGCTGGGATTTACCATGGTAGTGCAGCACCCGATTTTTCTGGGAATTTCCCTGGCTGCTTCCGTAGCCTGGTCCATCTATTTGCGAGGAAGGAAGGCGGTTCGGTTTACCGTCTTTGGAATTTTACCCATGCTTTTATTTATGGCTCTGATCAATCCGGCTTTTAACCATGAAGGGGCCACAATTCTCACGTATCTGCCCTCTGGGAACCCTCTGACATTGGAGTCCATTGTCTACGGGCTGGTGGCGGCATGTATGTTGTGTGCGGTGATTGCCTGGTTTTCCTGCTATAACGCCATGATGACTTCGGACAAATTTCTGTATCTCTTTGGCAGAATCATTCCGGCTCTCAGCCTGGTGATTTCCATGGCTTTGCGGTTTGTGCCCCGGTTTCAGGCTCAGCTGCGGCAGCTGTCCAACAGCCAGAAATGTGTAGGCCGGGATGCCTCCCATGGTAACTGGTTCCGCCGGGCCAAACACGGGGTGCGGATGCTCTCCATGATGATCACCTGGGCATTGGAAAACGGGCTGGATACGGCGGACTCTATGAGCAGCCGGGGATACGGCCTGCCGGGCAGAACGGCATTTTCTTTGTATCAGTGGGACCAAAGAGACCGCCAGGCCCTGGCTTGGATTGCGGGGCTGGGAGGATACACCGTGATTATGGGATTGGCGGGGGGACTGTATGTCCGGTATTTTCCCACCTTTTCCATTGCAAACATAGATGCCTGGTCCCTTTCCGCCTGTCTGGCCTATGGACTTTTGTGCCTGACGCCGCTTTACCTGGATGTGCGGGAGGATCAGATGTGGTCGGCCAGACTGGCCCAGGTGGCGGGCCCGAAGCAACAAGAAGGAGAGACACAGACATGAGACAAGACCTGTGCTATACAATAGAAGGGCTTACGTTTGCCTATCCGGAAACAGCAAATCTGGCCCTGGATGGCATTTCTCTGACCATAGGGAAAGGGGAATTTGTCACAATCTGCGGGAAATCCGGCTGCGGAAAGACGACGCTTTTGCGCCACTTGAAGCCCCCCCTGGCACCCCACGGGGAGAAGTCCGGCCGCATTCTGTGGGAAGGCAGGCCTCTGGAGTCTCTGAGCCACCGGGAGCAGGCCATGGGAATTGGCTTTGTGCAGCAAAGCCCGGAAAATCAGATTGTCACGGACAAAGTCTGGCATGAGCTGGCTTTTGGCCTGGAGAGTCTGGGATATGATTCGGAGACCATTCGGCTGCGGGTGGCGGAGATGGCCTCCTTTTTCGGCATCCAGGAATGGTTTCATCAGTCTGTTACCCAGCTTTCCGGTGGACAGAAGCAGCTGCTCAATCTGGCGTCTGTCATGGTGATGCAGCCGTCTGTTTTGATCTTGGATGAGCCGACCAGTCAGCTGGACCCGATTGCGGCGGCGGACTTTCTCAATACGGTAGGCCGTATCAACCGGGAACTGGGCACAACGGTGATTCTGACGGAGCACCGATTGGAGGATGCCCTGCCCCTTTCCGACCGTGTGATTGTGATGGAGGAAGGACGGATCCTGGCCGACGGAGAGGCCAGTCAGGTGGCCCGGCAATTAAAGCAGATGGGAAACGATATGTTTCTGGCAATGCCTGCGCCGATGCGAATTTTTGCCGGCGTTCCGGACGGTGGCACCTGCCCGGTGACGGTTCGGGACGGAAGAAAGTGGCTTCATGGGTATGTCCAAACCCATCCCCTCACACCGACTGCCCAGAGACCGGATACGTTGCCACAAACGCCTCCGGCTATTTCCCTGAAAGATGTGTGGTTCCGCTATGAAAAGGAGACACCGGACATTATCAAGGGCCTGAGCCTGACGGTTCCTGCCGGCGCTTTTTTTGCATTGGTCGGGGGAAACGGTACCGGCAAATCCACCACCCTGTCTCTGATCTCTGGAATTCTGGAGCCCTATCGCGGAGAAATCCTCCTGGAAAACAGGGCTATGGATCAGATCCACCAGGGGGAAAAGTTTGCAGGCCTTTTGGGGGTGCTGCCCCAGAATCCCCAGAACCTTTTTGTGAAGAAGACCGTGGCTTTGGATTTACAGGAGATGGTTTTGGAACGAAATCTCAGCGGTGCGGAACAAAAGCGGAAGCTGGAGCAGGTCATTGAACTGTGCGAGTTGGGGCCGCTTCTGAGCCAGCATCCCTATGACCTTTCCGGAGGGGAACAACAAAGGGCGGCTCTGGCCAAGGTGTTGCTCCTGGAGCCACGAATTTTGCTCCTGGATGAGCCTACCAAAGGGCTGGATGGCTATTTTAAGGAAAAGTTGGCCCGAATTTTGTGCTCTCTCCGGGCGGCGGGAACGACGATTTTCATGGTCAGCCACGATGTGGAATTCTGCGCGCGGTACGCAGACTGGTGTGCCATGTTTTTTGATGGAAAAGTGGTCAGCCAGGGACCGCCCCAGACATTTTTTGCGGGCAACAACTTCTATACCACGGCAGCCAATCGGATGGCGCGGCAGCTGAGCCCGCTGTCTGTGACGGCGGAGGATGTGATAGTAGCCTGTGGAGGAACCGTAGAGCCGGTGGAAATCCGGCCGGCACCCCTTTATGAGGAGCGGTCAAAAAAGGTGCAGGAAACAATCCGGGCCAAAAAACTCCCCCGCTGGCGCATACTGTTGGGGGGCGTGTCCATGGGCTTTGCTGCCTTGCTTGTCTGGACCCTGATACAAGGTGGCGGCAGTTTGGAAGACCTGCTTCCGGCAAGCCTGCAAGCGGTCCCCAGACAGTGGGAATACGCCGGGAAAATATTACTGATCTGTCTCTTTGGAATCCTGGGGGCGGCGCTACTCAGCCGCAAAAGCGTAAAACCGGAACAGGCCAATTTGCAGCCTCGTTCTGGCGGAAAACTGTCCCATCGGACTCTGGCGGCAGTTGGCATTATCGTTTTGCTGATTCCAGCTACCCTCTATGTGGGGATGAACTATTTTGGAAACCGGCAATATTACTTTATTTCTCTTCTGATTGTGCTGGAGACCATGATTCCCTTTGCTTTTGCTTTTGAAAATCGAAAGCCACAGGCCAGGGAGCTGGTAGTGCTGGCCACCTTGTGTGCGCTGGCGGTGGCCGGACGTGCTGCCTTTTTCTTCTTGCCCCAGTTTAAACCTGTGGCGGCGGTGGTCATTCTGGCTGCCGTGGCCTTTGGGGGCGAGGCCGGGTTCCTGGTAGGCGCTGTGTCTATGCTGATTTCCAATTTCTTCTTCGGACAGGGGCCCTGGACACCTTATCAGATGTTTGCCACAGGGATCATCGGATTTTTAGCGGGGATCCTGTTCCAAAAAGGCTGGCTCAGCCGCAGCCGCAGTGCCCTGTGTATCTTTGGCGGGCTGTCTGTGTTTTTTATTTACGGCGTGTGTATGAATACCTACTCAGTCTTTCAGTATTCTGCCAATGTGACGCTTTCCATGATTGTGGCCTCCTGTCTGACGGGAGTTCCCATGGACTTGGTCTACAGCGTCTCCACGGTGATTTTCCTGGCGGTGGGAGGACCTGCAATCCTGGAGAAACTGGATCGGATCAAGGTGAAATATGGCCTGTTGGGCTGAAAAGCCGCGTCCGGATTATAAAAAAACCGGGGCTTCGACCCTCTGCCCAAAAAGAAACTTCCAGAACAGAGAACCAGAACTGCCCGTCTGCCGCCGTTGCAGACAGAAACGGTGTGGTTCCGGATCGGTAGGACAGAGGCAAGGCCGGTACGAAAACGCAGGACTGGCGTGGAAAACAGGAAGCTGGGACACGGCGCCCAATGCAGCAAACAAAATCCTGGGCTGACAAATTTGTCAGCCCAGGATTTTTCTTGTGGGACAGACAGGCCGAAAACAAAGGGTTTGAAAAACCTTTGTTTTCGGCCTGGAAAAAACGCTCTAACATGTGACAACCGTATGTACGGTACTTTTGCTAATGCCGAACTGTTTCGCTGCGGCGCGTACGGTCGCCTTGTTTTCAATAATATAGTTGGCAAGCTGGCACGCGCGCTCTTCAATGTTAGTCCTCAAACACACCACTCCCGGCAATTGTCATTACTCCACTATATGACCTGCAGCGGACAATTATGAGTGGCCAATGTTGGACACGGAGCCTGAAACTGGATTTCCCGGAACAGAACCTGCCTTTAGTCTGCCCGTTCATAGACAAAGGCGTTGGGAAGCGTACGGCCATAAGGACAAGCCGTATTGGAGCAGCGGGTGACATATTCCCCGTCGTAATACAAAATGGCGCTGGTACCGCCGTCCAGATTCATGGCCTGCATACAGTTGTGCCGTGCCAGAATATCGGCGCATTCGATGACGTCGGTGCCAATGGAGTCAATCAGGCGCCCTTCAATGACCAGCATCAAAACTTCATACCGGTCAGACTGTCCGATACAGGCCCGGGGGTTCAGAGCGGTCCAGATGCTGGTGGAGTCCACCTGAATTTCACCGTCCACAATCAGAGCCGGGGAGAACTCCACAGCATCGGTGGTTTCCGGGTGAACCGGGTCGGAAGTGTCTACAATGTACATCAGGTCGTCTTCCCGCAGCTCCAGCCGTTTATAGCTCCAGCCCATATGGCTGCCATGGGCTTCGCCGTCACACATGGTGTAGCCGGCCAGAATACCGCCGTTGCCTTTGCCCTCATTGCCCTGGCTGTCCACGTCAATAAAGCCGTTGGCTGTCATAGCCAGAACGCCGTTGTGATTTTCGGCAATTTCCCCGGCATACTGTCCACACGAGCCCAGCATGGAGGATGCCTGTACCGACAAGCGGGAAGGATCTTTGGCTACAGCCAGAACTCCCCGGTATCCGGAACCGGAGACCCGGACGAGTAAGATGCCATTTTCCGCGTCAATGGCCAGAACCTGTTCCCCCATAGTGGTGTACAAAGAGGTACCGCTGTCATCCAGTCCGGCCTCGTTGATATAGAAGTGGTCCCAGCCGTTTGCAATAACCTCCGGGTTGGCTTCTACAAATTCCAGCGTAGCTTCCTGGTCCAGCTCCCAGAACAATTCAAAAAAGTCCTTGGCTTCCTGGGACAGACTGTCTTCCTCCTGAGGGGGGGTCTGGGTCTGATTCGCCTCACTACCGCCCGGGCCGGTATGACCATCCCAGGAGGTGTTAACGCCCACTTGCGCTGCCTGGGCCGCATTCAGCTCAGCCATTACTTCATCAATTACCGGTTTCGGCAGGAAAGCAGTAGCCAGCCACTGGTGGCGCATAGTGGACATGGCCGTCTGAATATAAATGGTCCGCCACTTTTCAATAAAGGGGATGTTGGAATAGGCGGCTGTAAAGTACAGGCCTTCCAAAATGGCAAGTACCAGGAAAATCCGGGTGAGGATTTTTACCGGACTGCGTTTCTTTTTCGGCTTTGTTTCTACAGCCACGCCGCCGGATGCCTGACGGGAAGTGCTTCTGGGCGCACTCCGGGAAGAGCGGCGATTGCCGAATAATTTTATCTGACTCAAGAAATGAGACCTCCATTAGTGAACATACGAAAAATTTGACGAAATTTGCCACAAAATGTTCTCTTATCATACCATAAAGATGGGGGAGAATCAATTTCTTTGCCAAAGTTTAAGAAAAAGTTTAGATTTTTTGGGGAAGTTTTATGGAAAAACAGGTGGCAATCCCCTAAAAAATGGATTTTTCCACCAATACCGGCAGAAAGCCGGCGAAGGGGGAAGACGGGTAAGGAGAACAGGGGAGAAAGAGCAAAAAATCGGGGGAATGGGGACGAGCGGGCAGCGAATACAGTAGGGGTATGGGGGTGAAAGTCATGTTATCTGCGGCAGTTTGGCTGATGCTAAGCAGCATGCTGTATTCTCTGCGCCTGTCTGGAACCAGCGGATCGTTTCCCAAACCTTTGAGCGCAGAGGAAGAGAAGCAGTATCTGGCTCTGGCAGCCAAGGGAGATTTGCAGGCCCGAAATATTTTAATTGAACGCAATCTTCGCCTGGTTGCCCATATTATGAAAAAATACTATACACAGGTATCGGATCAGGAAGATTTGATTTCCATCGGGACCATTGGCCTGATCAAAGGGATTTCCACCTTTGACGGTACCAAGGGCGCCAGGTTGGCAACCTATGCGGCCAGATGTGTGGAAAATGAGATTCTCATGTATTTCCGCAGTCAAAAGAAAACCGCCACCGATGTGTCCCTATCTGAATATATTGAGACGGGAAAAGACGGGAATGCGCTTTCTTTAATGGACGTCATCTGTACCGAAGACGATTTGTTTGACAACTTAAGCACCAGAGAGCTCTATGAAAAGCTCCATGGTGTAATGGAGGCGGCCTTGACGCCCAGAGAGCGGGAAATTCTGGCGCTGCGGTACGGCTTGGGTGACAGGGCGCCCAAGACCCAGCGGGAGATTGCCAGTATGTGTGGCATCAGCCGCAGCTATGTATAGCGACGCCACTAATGTAAACGAAGCCCGGAAAGCCTGATGTAGACAGGTTTTCCGGGCTTTGTATGTAACTGGGGTAGCTTCGTGCTTATTGTAAACGGCAAAAATTTTAGGAAGATAAGCGGCTATTCATTCTTCTTAAAATATTCCTAATTTTACGCAGTTTTCCAATAAAAGAACCTTTCGAGTTCTTTTGTCAGAATTTTGTCTTTTGTTAATTTTCCAAACACAGACTTGTCTTGAGTGTTAGTTGTTTCGTGCTCTTCTGGACAAAACAACTTGAAATATTCAGGATAAAAAAGATAAAGTATAAGGTTTAGAAATTCAGAAAAAAGTAAAACTTCATCAATTGGGATTCTAATAGCGTTCCGAAATCCAATATGAACATGTGCATATGCGTGAAAAAACGAGTTGTCGGGTGAGTTGCTATAATCGATTCTTATATATTCATTTTTGATTTCACCTGTTTCTGTTACCGGTGGTAAGTAGCACAAATTCATTTTCGCAAGGTACGAACTATTCTTGCTCGGAAGATCAAATTCATAGTTGATTTGTAGAAAAGCTCCATCTTGAAATGCTGCCAAGAATTCACCTTGCTCATATTTTCTAAAATAATTCTCTAAATAATCGTGCTCGTCTGCAAACCTAGTATACTTGCTAGTTATTGCTCGTCTATCTTTAAAGAACTCTCCTGACATTCTCGGATTTGATAGAATTCCAAGCTTCATAGCTTTTCTAATGTTTGCTTGCATGTCTTCTTCAACTATTTTGCGAGCGTCCATATAATCACCCCTCAAGAATCTTCTTCAAGGAGTTTTTCAGCTCGGGATCTAAATCAAATAGTTGTTTTAGCAGTTCTTCTTTTCCGGACGAAATAGCGCTTTTAAGTTTACCAACATCTTCATCAAGCAGTCGTGCAGTTGGATTGTTCGTAAGGAAATCTATTTTTGCAAGTTCTTGTAATTTATCTTCGCTTGGATAGATGAATTTCATATCAGGTAAATTCTTTTGAATTTGTTTTATTTCTTCGAAAAAGACACCTTTTACTCGCCCAACTGCTGACAAATATACCCATCCTTTGGACCGCGTAATAGAGATAAACATAAAATTTCTAGATTGACGCTGCTGACTCACGCTAACTTTAGAATAAATATCTTCACATCCTAGAACAAATACGACAGAAACCTCATTTCCTTTCGCATTTCTTGGAGTGGTCAATGTCACTCTGCCATCAACAAAGAAATCTCTTGCGTCAGAAACGACACCTGGAATATGAGATTCAATCCCCAGGGATTCTAGTTTGTACTGAACCTCGTTGAGAACTTTGTTTTTGTTCATACGAATATCGACAACTAAGATATCTACAGGTCGAACTTTTTGCTTGTTAATAAGAGCAGCTATTTTTTCAGCAACTTGTGTGGTTTGCTGTTCTTGCGATGCATAAATATCATAGTTGACTGGCTTTTCGCTCGGATAAAAAGTGGTTATTGAATTAGGGCTATTTTCAGGAGGCCGATGAATTACCACCTCATTCCCTGGGGTAAGTTCTGATTTACACTCGAATCCAAGAGCATCCCAAGTAGTATTATCTTGAATGATCTGTGTAATATTGTGATAAAATCCAAAGCCAAAAGAGAATGCGGTTAATAAAACTTCTAATGTGTTGCGATACGACTTTTTAAGAATATAATCATAATGCGGTTCAAGAACAATATTTGGTTTGCCTCCAGTTGTACCAAACAGTTGTTCAAATTCCGGAATATGAATATCATTAGTAGTTTGTAATTCGTCATATGCAATTACGATCTTTTTAGGTTTTTTAGTTACCCGTTCCACAAGTAAAAAGAATTCTAGCGGGAAGTCCTGTGCTTCGTCAATCAAAACACAATCAAAAACTGGATGCAATTCGTAATTTTTTAATAACTCGTTACAATTTGAAGCTAAATCACCTTGCCGCAATGTTTTGGGAACAACACCATGCTCTTTACAAATATACGAATAAAATCCCTCTCCAGTAGTCACACCACCCCAAGAATGTAAAACCTTAAGATTGTCCCAATTAGGCTCATCATCTGCAATTTGATTATAGTATTTACGTATCAAATTAAGAGCTTGACTATACAAACTCTTTGTAAAAAAAACAAATGCAATTTTCTTTTCTGGAAAGCGTTTGTGAAGTCGTGCTGCTTTCATTGCAAGTAAAACCGTTTTACCACTTCCTGCAAGTCCTCTGATGCGTTCAGATTTTTCGGTAATGGTAAGACTTGCTGCCATTTGATCGTAATCGAATTGGGCTATCTTTTTGTTGTTTAGTTCAATGGCCTCAAACATATTTTGCGCAGGCTCATCTACATAAATATTTGTACTCTTGTTAAGAATGTTTGCGTTTTGAACTATGTTAACAAGCAACGAATAGCTTTCACTATCTATCTTTTCCTTTAGGATGGGTAATTTGAGTTCTGAAAAGTTATTTGCGTAAATTTCCTCATCGTTCTTTAGTGTTATTTTTTCAAAAAAGTGTTTTTCTAAATAAGGAAAAACATAGATAGTATTAACCGGAATTTCAACTTGTATGTCGAAAATTGGGTCTTCTAGTTTTGATTTTATCTTATGACTATAGTTTCGAAATTTTTGAATTCCGCTCTTCACCTTAACGCCATCAATTACCCAAAAACGATTTTCTGCGCTGGAGAGAGTTTCGCTATTCTCCGAGAATACCTCGATAAAACAAATTCCAAGTTTTGGAGAAACCAATGTAAAAGTGGGTAACTCATTGCCTTCTGTCCGAATTTCAGGTTCTCTATATAACCAGAATCCATCTAATTGCATGCAAAGGGGTTTCAGTATAGTTTCAACTCTTCTGGCTGAGATGTCTTTTTCGTAATAATCATAATCGAATATTTTTAGATCCATATTAATTATTCCTCCCAGTGCAAATTGCTTTGTAAAGTTAGTCTCAAGTACAACATTTTATCCAAACAGTTTATAGGTCCAATGCCCATTAAATCGGATCCTGATCAATTTTTTCTCTAAGACCATTCCAGCTAACATCCGATTCGCCGTCGCAGCCGATACCCCGCACAATTCCCGCACATCGGCGTTCATAATATAGTCGTGAGTTTTGAGATATTCCTGAATCTTGTTCCAGCGTAGAGTTGCCTTATCGATCTTTTCACCGCTCATTTCATCTCTTGTGCTAATTGCTTCGACGAGAGATGTTTTGATAGCTGATAGCATGAACTCGATAAATACCGTAGACTCTCCGGCATCATTGGAGGCGTTGATGGCATCATAATACTCCTGCTGGCGGTCATGGATAATAGACTCTACCGGAAGCCAGGCAAAGGCTGGATTCCATTTAGAAAGCAGCAGCGTATGCCACAGGCGGCCCACACGCCCGTTTCCATCGGCAAAGGGATGGATTAACTCCAGCTCATAGTGGAATACACAGCTGCGAATGAGCATGTGAACCTCACTAGTCTTTACCCAGTCCAGTAACTCCATGACCAGATCAGGAACATATTGTGGAAGCGTACCGAAATGCAGGACATGTCCTTCGCTGTCTACTACGCCTACAGGTCGTGTCCGGAACATGCCGGATTCCTCGACCAAGCCCCGAGTCATAATGC
>CALXCQ010000054.1 GCA_944386835.1 uncultured Oscillospiraceae bacterium
GTTGACGTCGGTAAAGGGGGTGTCGTATACTTCCAAGCCAGTTGCGCGGGCAGCAGCTACCAGACGGGTTCTGGCATAGTAGATTTCATTTCCTTCTTTGGAACGAATCGAGTGCAGATCGGCGGTCAAATCTTCAGCGCCCAGGAAGAGGCCTTTAATCCGTTTGCAGCTCTTGGCGATGGCGTAGGCATTTTCTACACCCAGGGCGGTTTCGATCAGAGCGATAATCTCAACGGAACCTTCCTCCAGACCATATTGGGCTTCCAACTGGGTCAGGTAGGCATCCAGTGTCTGAATGTCCTGAGCTTCACCGGACTTGGGCAACAAAATACCCTTGGGAGCCAGAGGAATAACAGCTTCCAGATCCTGCTTCCAATAGGGAGTCTCAATGGGGTTGATTCGGATAATAACATCGCAGCCCTTGTAGTTGAGGGTGCGAATAGCGTTGCGAACCAGGCAGCGTGCCGCATCCTTTTGATCGGGTGCTACCGCGTCCTCCAGATCCAACAGAATAGCGTCAGCGCCATGTACGTCTGCGTTCAGCAGCATACCAGGGTTGTTGCCTGGGATAAACAACAAAGAACGTCTCATAATAATCTACTCCCCCTTTGCTCTGAGAATAGCGGTTTCAACACGAGCCATAATGGTGCAGTCAATGGCGCCCCGGTCCATAATCGATACCTTGGCGTTTTCTACTTCAAACTCAGACAAAACTTTACGCACCGCGGCCTCGATCTGGTCGCCAAATCTTTTTTTCACAATGGATTCGATTTCGATTACACAGCCATCCGGACTTGGTTCCACTGTTACGAACAGGTCGTTGGATTCCAGTGTACCGGCTACTGCGGTTTTGGAAATTTTCATAACTACCTCCTGTTTGCCGCCCTGCACTCTTTTGCCCGGAGGAAAATCCTCACAGAGCTCCAAATGTATTAGAGCAATTTTTATAATTGTATTGTAGCAATTTGAACACCAAAATTCAATAGATTTGGGAAATTCTCTTAGCCTTTTGGATAAACCTACAAGAAAGAGGTAAAGTGTTACAGGTGTTTTGCTTGAATGGTTCAGGAAAAAAGAATAAATAAGACGCACCACAGCGTGTCCACTGTGGTGCGTCTTGAGAAGAAAAAGAAAGATATGATCAAACCATAGAAGAGGGGTCCAGAATCCGGTCCACTTCTTCATCCGACATGAGATGCTCACTTTTCAATACATCCCGTACAGACAGGTTGTTTTTCATGGCGTATTTGGCAATTTGAGCCGCTTTCTGGTATCCCACAACCGGACAAATAGCTGTAATGATACCTACGCTGTTTTCTACCAGGGATTTGCAGCGTTCTCTGTTGGCGGTAATTCCTGTTACACAGTTGTCCACCATGGTTTCCAGGGCACCGGTCAGAGCGGTAATAGACTCAAAAAGCTTGTAGAATGTTACAGGCTCAAAAGCGTTCAGCTCCATTTGTCCCGCTTCAGCGGCCATACAAATGGTCATGTCATTGCCGATAATACTGAAAGCCACCTGGTTCATTACCTCTGGAATAACGGGGTTCACCTTGCCAGGCATAATGGAGGAACCGTTTTGCTTAGCGGGCAAGTTGATTTCTCCTAGGCCGGTTCTGGGGCCAGAAGAAAGCAAACGCAGATCATTGGACATTTTAGAAAGGCTGACAGCACAGGTTTTCAAAGCGGAGGACATAACCACAAATCCATCCAAATTTTGTGTAGCGTCTACCAGATCTTCCGCCTGCTTGAGGGGGATACCGGTGATCTCAGCCAGAGCGGGAACTACTTCTTTAACATAGGCGGGGTCAGCGTTGATGCTGGTGCCGATAGCGGTGCCGCCCAAGTTTACGGTATGCATCTCCTGACAGGCATTGTTCAGCCGGCAAATGTCCCGTACCACAAAGGCGTGAAATGCGCCGAACTCTTCACCCAAACGGACAGGAACTGCATCCTGCAGCTGGGTACGTCCCATCTTGACCACATCGTTGAATTCTTTTTGTTTTTCAGCCAGGGCTTTTTCCAGACGCTCCATCTGATGCATAACCCCCTCCAGCAGCTTGATGGTGGTCAGTTTGCCGGCAGTGGGGATAACATCATTTGTGGACTGAGCCATGTTGACATGATCATTGGGATGTACCACAGAGTAATCACCTTTTGTACCGCCCAAAATTTCAATGGCACGATTGGCGATTACTTCGTTGGCGTTCATATTGGCAGAGGTGCCGGCTCCGCCCTGAATGGCGTCAGTAATAAAGGAGTCATAGAATTTACCTGCCATTACTTCATCGCTGGCTTGGCAGATGGCGTCGCAGATTTTTTGATCCAGTTTTCCGGCTTTCCAGTTGGCAATGGCGCAGGCTTTTTTGATAGCGGCCATGCTGTTAATGAATTCTGGATGCAGCTTGGTACCAGTAATGTGAAAATTCTCCGCAGCACGCAGAGACTGTACGCCGTAATACGCTTCGGCAGGAATTTCTTTAGAACCAATGGAGTCACTTTCCATGCGGTAGTTCATATAAATCACTCCTATTTTTATCATGCAGCATTTAATCCGTCAAATGAAGTTATTCCTTCATTAGCCTTATTATATCTTGTGAAAGATGCAGATACAATTGTTATTTTGCATGAATAATTGCAATTTATGTTGTCGATATTGAAAAAATCAACATTTTTGCAAGAGTTTTTCAATAAATGCAGGATTTATAAATTCCTTGTAATAGCTTTAAGCAAGTTTAGAAGCGCAAATCAAACGAGCCGGCTCTTCAAAAAACTTGAATAGTCGGCTCTATGTAGGCAATAGTGAACACCAGGGTTAAAGCAGTTGCTTTTCTTTCCACTTTCCGCCCAATAGGCGGGTGACAAACATAGTTCCCCGGAACAGCCAGTCGATAAACATGGCGATCCAAACACCCAAAACGCCAACCCCCATAAATTTACCAATGATATAGCTAAAGCCAATACGGAATACCCACATAGAAAAAATGGAGGTGGTCATAGTGAAGCGAACATCATTGGCCGCCCGCAATCCATTGGGCAGACAGAAAGCGGCAGGCCACAAGGTCATACAGCAGTAGCAGTGATAGGTCATAATCTGTACCGTCGTATTTGTGGTTTCTACAGAAAGGTTTCCGTATAGGCCAATGACAGCTCGCAGGTTAAACAGCAACCAAAGGTTGAGAACGCCCATCAGCAGGTAGGCCAGGGCGGTGAGCTTGATGGCGTAGCTTTGTGCCTCTTTATAGTTTCTGGCGCCCACACATTGTCCCACCACTGTAACCATGGCCAGACCAATGGCGGAGCCGGGGATTTGAGAAAGGGAGGCGATATTGTTGGAAACAGCGTTTGCGGTAATGGCCACAGTACCAAAGGTGGCAATCAATCCAGCCACCAGAATTTTTCCAATGTCGAACATCCCATTTTCCAGACCGGTGGGGATACCTACCCGCAAAATATTTTTGACCATAGCGGGCTGATAATCCCAATGGGTCAGATCGCTGAGATGGATGATGTTGCGTGGGTTGCGCAGCAGAGTAACCATCATAATGGCTCCGGCCATGCGGGATACCAGAGAGGCGATACCTGCGCCGGCGGCTCCCATGTGAAAGCCATAAATCAGCAGGGCATTGCCGGAGATGTTGACAGCGTTCATCATAATAGAGACAATCATGGAAATTCGGGAGTTGCCCATGGAGCGGAACAGGGCCGCGCCGGAGTTATAGATGGCGATAAAGGGATAGGAGAGGGCGGACACCAGAAAATAGACCGAGGCGTTCTCCAGTACAGCAGGTTCGGCAGCGCCGAACAGGGCGTGGAGCATGGGGGCCTTTCCAACCAGGCAGATGGTCATAATTCCCAGGGAAAGCACGCCGGTAATCAAAAGGAGCTGCTTTGCCGCGTAGTTGGCGTTGTCCTTGTCCTCCCGGCCAAGATACTGGGCGGAGACTATGGCGCCACCGGTGGCCAGAGCAGCAAAGACCTGAATCAACAAAATGTTGATGGAATCCACTAAGGAGACACCAGAGACAGCGGCTTCTCCCACACTGGATACCATTAAGGTATCCGCCAT
>CALXCQ010000055.1 GCA_944386835.1 uncultured Oscillospiraceae bacterium
TCCTGATTCTTTAGAATCTGAATACAATATTTTAGCAGAAACTTGCGTTTTTTTCAATCTCCCCTTTCGGGAAATTGCGGGAGCATGAGAATTTGAGAGACCTCCACAGGAGTGCGGCTTCCAGGAACAGGGTCCCGTGCCTGGGAAGGTACGGCTGGGTCTGGGGAGGCGGCCCGGAAACCGGGGTGGTGCGGCCCTTCCCGGTAGCGGTCAGACTGCAGGTGCAGGCCATACGGGCAGCTTGCCCCTATGCAAGGGTGGGGAGCCGGAAAAGAGGCAAAATTGCCACCCTGACAGGGCTTGCTTCTGCCGGGTAATGGGATTTTTTGGCGGGGAGGGGATTCCTTTTCCACTGGGAGTGTGCTATGATAGGGCAAAATAAAGTCTTTTGGCAAGACCATACAAGAAGGAGTCTGAAACTATGAGCATCACCCCCAGCAACCGCCGGATCAAAGGCGTACTGTGCATCTTGTGCGCGGCCTTTGGCTTCGCCCTGATGAACATGTTCGTCAAGCTGTCCGGCGATCTTCCTACCTTTCAAAAAGCCTTTTTCCGGAACTTTATTGCCTTTTTGGTGGCGCTGGCCCTGCTGAAAAAGGAGCATGTCCACTATAAATTCAACAAACAGGAATTCTGGCTTCTGTTTTTGCGTTCCGCGTTTGGGACGGCAGGCCTTTTGTGTAACTTTTACGCCGTTGACCACCTGGTATTGGCCGACGCCAATATGCTCAATAAGCTCTCGCCCTTTTTCGCCATTATTTTTTCCTATTTCCTGCTAAAAGAGAAAGTGACACCGATGCAGGTTTTTGCCGTGCTGGTGGCCTTTGCCGGAAGCCTGTGTATTATCAAGCCTTCTTTTGACTTTACCAAGGCCATGCCGGCTACCATCGGCCTGACGGGGGGAATTATGGCCGGCGCCGCCTATACCTTTGTCCGGATGCTGGGCCAGAGAGGAGTACCGGGCCCGTTTATTGTGGCATTTTTCTCGGCATTCTCCTGCCTGGTCACCCTGCCCTATCTGATTTTTGCCCATGCGCCCATGTCCGCCTATCAGCTGGCCATGCTCCTTTTGGCAGGGGTGGCGGCAAGCCTGGGTCAATTCGGAATTACGGCTGCCTACAAGTTTGCGCCGGCCAAGGAGATTTCCGTCTTCGACTATTCCCAGGTGGTCTTCTCGGCAGTTCTGGGCTTCTTCGTATTCCAGCAGGTGCCGGACGGATGGAGCGTTCTGGGATATGTCATGATCATTGCCATCGCCATCGTCATGGCCGTATACAATAACCGCCAGGGACAAAAGCAGACCGAAAAAGGAAAATAAAAAAGAAAACCCGGCAGGGCCGGGAAGAAGACGGAAAGCCGGACCAAGAGACGGGCAGAAGGAGGCGACAGCCATGAAGATTAGACTTGGCACCAGCAAAAGCAAGGGAATTGTCTGCATTCTCCTGTCTGCTATGAGCTTTGCCCTGATGAATGTGTTCGTCCGTCTGGCCGGAGACATTCCCTCGATGCAAAAGGCCTTTTTCCGGAACCTGGTGGCGCTTGTAGTGGCTGGCGTCATGGTGAAAAACCAGCGGCAGAGCTATCGTTGCAACCGAACGGACTGGGTCCTTCTCATAGCCCGGGCTGTGGTGGGTACCCTTTCTATTTTGGGAAATTTCTATGCGGTAGAGCATCTGATTCTGGCTGACGCCAATATTTTGGTCAAGCTGGCGCCGTTCTTTGCCATTGTGTTCTCTCTGATCCTTTTAAAAGAAAAGGTTACGGTATGGCAGGCTGTGGCAGTCGTGGCTGCCTTTGTAGGGAGCCTATTTATTGTCAAGCCCTCCGGAGATAATTTGGTCTTGGTGCCGGCTCTGGTGGGATTGAGCAGCGGAATCGCTTCCGGCATGGCCTATACGCTGGTGCGGATGATGGGTAACCGGGGTATCCCGAAAGGCCACATTGTCCTGTGTTTTTCCGCAGTCTCCTGCCTGTCGTTGCTTCCCTATGTACTGGTGGTCCGGGCGCCCATGTCCCCTTACCAGTGGGGAATGCTGCTTCTGGCCGGTGCGGCGGCCTGCGGCGGCCAGTTTGGTATGACAGCGGCTTATTCCTATGCGCCGGCCCGGGATATTTCTGTATTTGACTTTTCCCAAGTGCTGTTTTCCGGAATCCTGGGCTTTTTCATTTTTCAGGAAGTCCCGGATGGATGGAGCCTGTTAGGATATACGATGATTCTGGTGACTGCCGTTTTCATGGCTACCGGCCGGGCGGGGAAAAAGAACCATACTTGACATGGGGTGTATCCGATTTTTTGTCAGTTTTTTTACACATTATTCACAAAATTCAGATATAGTGTTTTCCATACTGTGATGAAAAACGGCCTGGGAAAATTCTCGGAGATACGGGAAAGGCCCGAAAGGCTAAAACCAAGAAAATTTGAAAACTTGGAGGAACCGACAGACTATGAATTGTCCATACTGTAAGCAACCCTACTCCGGACAGAGAAAGTTTTGCCCCAACTGCGGAAAAGAGTTACCGGAGACAGGGAAACAGACGCAGCAGCCTCTGGGTGAGTCCCTGAGATTTGAGAAAATGTTCCGGTCAGCGCAGCCGTTGTCCCAACGGAATCCAACAGACGGGCAGAATCTGTCGTCGGAAGAGACTGGGAATTCGCAGACGGATGGCCTCAAAGCTATGGCGGCAGAGGAAGAAACCGGCAGTCAGCCGGGAAATGGCTCCGCCGGGGCGGACCCTGGAAGCGGGGCCGGAGAGGTGTCTGACGAAGCGGAAACCGGAAACATGTGGCAGACTTCCACTGGCAGGCAGGGCCGGGAGTACAGTGGCGGCCAGAACCAGACGGACTGGGAGCCGTCAGAAGAGGGACTGTGGAATTCAGAGAAAGACCAGGACAGTACCGATCTGGAAGGTTCGGACACGCAGGGCGCCGGAAACAGTCGAATGGAAAGCCGAAAAGAGAATATGGACGAGTTTCCGGGAGAAAAATATGCCAAGTCCCAAAATAAAAAAGGAAGTCCGCTGGGATGGATTTGCATTGGCGTAGTGGCCGCGGCAGTGGTGGCGTTGGCTGTGGCGTTTGTTTTTAATCTCTATGGTGGCGCAAGTAAGGAACCATCGGAGCGGCAAATGAATCAGGTCATGCTCACTTGCGGCGATTTTACTCTGACCAATACCGAGTTCGGATATTACTACTGGAGCGAGTATTTCTACTTTATCAATGTATACAGCGACTATCTTGCGGGGATGCTCGATACGTCCATACCGCTGGATGAGCAGCAGTATGACGAAGAGACCACCTGGCAGGACTATATGATTGAACAGGCCCTGACCACTGTCTCCAATACCATGGCCCTGGTGTTTGAGGCGGAAAAGGCCGGCTTCACTTTGGACGAAGAGTATGATCAGTCCATGGCTGAGGTACTGGGCAGCTTCCAGGAGTATGCGCTTTCCAACGGGTATACTACAGAAGACGGAGAAGCGGATGTGGATGCCTATTTGCAGGCGTCTTATGGCCCTACGGCCAGTTTGGAATCTTTCCAGGAGTATTTATACAACTCCTATCTGGCAGCGGCTTATTCTGACTGGCTTTTTGCCGAACCGGAATATACCCAGGAAGAAATTTCAGATTACTACGATCAGTACGCCCAGTCTTATCAGGACCAATACGGGGTAGAAAAGTCGGAGGATTTCCTTCGGGATGTGCGCCTGATTACCATTGTGCCGGAGGAATTCGATGAGGCAGGCTGGGACGAGGCCTATGAAAACTGTCAGTCCATCCTGACCACCTGGGAATCTCAGGGAAAGTTGGAGGACGATTTTGCCACCCTGGCCATTACTTATTCCAATGATAAGACTACCAGCGCCAACGGCGGTTTGGCGACGGATGTTTATCCCGGACAATATGGGCAGGAGATCAATGACTGGCTCTTCGACCCGGAGCGGAAGGAAGGAGACTGTGAAGTCTTCCGGGAGGAAAACGATTATGAGATTGTCTACGTCAGCAAAATTTCCGATCAGAAATACTGGGAGGCAGTCGCGGAGGCAGATTTGCGATATGAGGAATATCAAAACACAATTGCCCAGTTGGTCGATAGCTATGATTTCCAGGTAAATTGGGAGCGAATTGCCATTTCCACACCCAAAGAACTCTATGCCCAATGATAACCCTTGCAAGTGGAAAGAAGATGTGCTACCCTGTTACAAGATTGCATGAACACAAAGGAGAACGAATAGTCTATGAAGTGTAAGTATTGCCACACGCCTTTGGATTGGGGCGAAACGATCTGCCCGGAGTGCGGCAGAGAGAATAAGCGGCCTAAGAAAAAATCTTCCGGGGTAATTTGGGTGATTTGTATCCTGGTGCTGGTCGTGGTTGCGGCTTTGGCGGCCCTTGTGGTACTGAAGACCAGAGATGCAAACAGTTCGGCCAATCAGTTCGAGGGCCTTTACAGCGAATTTACCGTTCCAGACCGAAATTATACGGTTACGGATGAGGAAATGGACGCTCAGTTGGGGAACACCGTGGTGGCCCAGTGTAACGGTATGCCCCTGGACAATGCCACATTGTCTTATTATTACTGGCATGCCTATTACAGCTATAGCGTCTATCTTGCCGGGGCAATTGATACTTCCAAGGGCCTGGATGAGCAGTCTTATGGGGACTATACCTGGCAGCAGCTGCTTTTGGACCAGGCGCTGATTACCTGGGAAGAGTGTCAGGCTCTGGCAGCAGAAGCGGAAAAGCTGGGCGGTGAAATTTTGGATACCTGCCAGGAATATCTGGACCAAACCTTGCAGAATATCCAGGAGAATGTAGACGAGAACGATCAGTTTGAAACGATAGACGAATATCTGAAGTATTACTATGGGCCTGCCGCTACCGTGGAAAACTATACGGAGTATGCCCGGACCTCTCAGTTGGCAAACCTCTATGCCCAGCATGTGGCAGACAATATCAGCTATACCGATGCGGATATTGATGGTTACTTCAACGAACATCTCAGTGACTATCTTAGCCAGGGAATTGAAAAAAGCGACGTTTCCAATGTGACGGTGCGGCACATTCTCATTCAGCCGGAAGATACAGAAGACGATGCCAGCTGGGAAGAGGCCCGGAAGAAGGCGGAGGATATTCTGGCACAGTGGGAGGCCGGAGAGGCTACCGAGGACAGCTTTGCGCAATTGGCAGAAGAATATTCAGAAGACCCCGGCTCTGCCGCCAATGGAGGGCTTTATGAAGAAGTGGCCCCGGACGAGATGGTGGAAGCATTTGACGAATGGTGTTTTGATGCCAGCCGGGAAAGCGGCGACACAGGAATCGTGGAGACCCCCTACGGTTACCATGTGATGTACTTTGTGGAAACCACCGGCAATTACAACTGGTTTGAAACAGCAAAAAGCGACTATATTGCTGAAAAACAAAACGATCAGTTGCTGGAAGTTTTGCAGCAGTACCAGTATGAGTTGGACTTTAATAAAATGGCGCTGATTACTTCGCCGATTTATGGGGGATAATGAGAGAAACGTACGATTTCCCAAATGAAACAACAAGGAGGCACTCTCCATGGGAAAGAAACTATTGTTTTTTGTAAACCCCAAGGCCGGACATGGAGACATCCGGAGCGTACTTTTGGAAATTCTGCAAATCTTTACCCAGGGCGGTTTCGACGTGACCGTCCATCCCACTTCCGGCCCCCGGGAGATTACCCAGGTAATTTCCCAGGTGGGAGAGGACTATGACATGGTAGTCTCCATTGGCGGCGACGGAACCCTCAATGAGACTGTCTCCGGCCTTATGACGCTGAACCATCCGCCCCTTCTTGGGTATATTCCCGGCGGAACGGTCAACGATGTGGCCGCGACCCTGAGCCTGCCCAAAAATCCTCTGGAGGCTGCCAAGACCATTGTAACCGGCAGAGAATTTGTTATGGATATTGGGGCCTTTAACGACCGGTGGTTTACCTATGTGGCAGCTTTCGGCGCCTTTACGGACGTATCCTATGCCACACCACAGCCGGATAAACGGATACTCGGCCGCCTGGCCTACCTGCTTCAGGGCGTCAACCGGCTGGCGGATATCCGCCCCATCCATGTGCGCATGTGGATCGACGGGCAGATGATAGAAGACGATGTGCTCTTTGGAATGGTAGCCAGCACTACCAGTGTGGGTGGATTCCGTTTCAAGGAAGATTTGGCTGTCTCGCTGAACGACGGGCTGTCGGAAGTGGTTTTGGTTCGCAATATTGAAACCTTGGATGAGTTTAACCGGGTGGCCACGGCCCTTCTGAAACAGGATCTGCGAAGTCCCTATTTTTATGTGTATAAAACCGACCGGGTCCGGTTCCAGTTTGAAAAACCCGTGGCTTGGACATTGGACGGAGAATCTGGCGGTGAAGTTAAGGCGGCGGAAATTCGCAACTGTCACAACAGTTTGCGGATTGTAGTGCCCCAGACGGCATCGATTGCAGAATCTTAAATTTGATTTCCCGGGAAAATTGCAACGGCGCCCCATTGGTGTTTCGGTACTGGATACGGAAACCCAATGGGGCGCTTTTTCTGTCCCAATGTGGAAGGGAAGACGCGGCACCAGTGCCGGAAAAAGAGCGGTTCATCGTCCGGCTCCGGGGCGTCTTTTGCCGAACTGCCAACCGGGAGCAGGCGGCGAAGGCAGGAAAAAGTGTCTGCCTGGCTTGCAAATATACATATTTTATATTACAATGTGCTCTATGACGGCGGATGGCTGCATGGAATTTGTGAGGTAAGGAAGAGACGCATGAATATTGTAAAACTGGTAGTAGTCTTCGCCGTTATGTTTGCGGTGCTGATGTGGAAAAAGCCTCTGTGGATGTCCAGCCTGGCAGGGGCGATTTTAACGGTCCTTTTGTGGTGGATGCCGCTGCCTACGGCAGCTGTGCTGACCTGGGAGTCTTTAAAGGACAAAAGCACCCTGACGCTTTTGTTTGCGATCTACATTTTTTCTTTTATCCAAAATATTATGATTCGGCAGGGTTCATTGGACCGGGCGGAACACGGACTGTCTCTGATGTTTAACAACCGGAGGGTCAATGCCATTGCCATCCCGATGGTCATGGGGTTTATGCCCACTCCGGGCTCCGTGCTTTTGGCGGCTCCCGTGATTGACAGCGCCTGTGCAGGCCGGTTTTCCAAAGAGGACCGGGCCTTTATGGCAAGCTACCTGCGCCATATTCCAGAGTCCTGGCTTCCCACCTATACTCATATCATTTTGGCAGTGGAACTGAGCTTACTCCCCATGAGTGCATTTTTACTGGGCATGTTCCCTATGTGCCTGGTGATGATAGGGGCGATCTATTTCCTGTACATCCGGAAAATTGACCGGGATACGGGGGTCAAAATCAGTAAGCGGCAGCCGGGTAAGGGCCTGTGGATGCTGGTGACCTCTTTATGGCCGGTGTTGGCAATTATTCTGCTTTTGCTGTGCGGCATGGAGCTGATTCTGGCATCGTTACTGGTGACGGTGGTCTATGTACTGGTGTCCCGCATTTCTTTCCGGCAGCTGCCGGAACTTCTGAAAAGTTCCTTTCACTTTTCCATGATTCTGGGATCGGCCATGGTCATGGTATTAAAGGGCCTCTTAAATGACACCGGTGCGGTGGGAGAGCTGGTCAACGGCCTTTTGACCCTGCCCATTCCCATGTTCCTGATTTTTGGCCTGATCTATTTTATCGGCAGCATTGTGGTAGGGGGGCAGGCCATTGTGGCCATGACCATGCCCCTGGTATTTGGGGCCGGTGCTCTGGTGCCGGGTTACGGGCCGGCCATGCTGGTATTTATTATGGCCATGAGCCATGCAGGTTCTCAGATGTCTCCTACCCACATCTGTCTGAGCATCATTGCCGACAACTATGATGTGCCCTTCGGGGACCTGATTCGAAAGACCGTTCCTGCCACCCTGATCTATTGTACCTGCGCAATCCTTTATTATCTGTTGTGGATGCTTTTGGGGGGATAAAGAAGATTGCGGAGTGGCAGCGGGGATACAAATTTGGCTAAATTTGCCCATAAAGGCTCTGACTGCCACGTTTTTTTCCGAAATTTTGTCAAAACCTGTCGAATCCTGTTAAAAAAACGACCAATGTTACAATCAGATTACAAAGCGGCGGGAAGTCTTGACCTTTCCGCCGCTTTCTTCTATGATTGTGCCATGAAGATGACTGAATGTTGGCCTGCGCCCATTTCGGTCCATCGAAAATTTAAAGGAGGAACACTCATGAAGAACTTAAAGAAAGTTCTCGCGCTTGTTCTGGTTGTTGCAACTGTTCTCAGCTTCGCAACCGTAGCAAGCGCAGCCAGCTTCACGGACAACGCTGCTATCACCAACAATGAAGCCGTTTCCATGCTGGCAGATTTGGGCGTAATCAACGGTTTCACCGATGGTTCGTTCAAGCCCGAAGGCACTGTTACCCGTGCTCAGATGGCTAAGATGATCTTCGCTGCCAGCACCGGCGACGACGATGCTACTGGCTTCCAGGGCACAACCACCAAGCTGACCGACATCTCCGGTCACTGGGCAGAAGGCTACATCAAGTACTGCTACTCCCTGGGCATCATTGCCGGTTTCACCGACAACACCTTTAAGCCCGATGACAACGTAACGGTTGCACAGGCTGCTAAGATGCTTCTGGTTGCTCTGGGTTACGACTCCGATCAGTACACCGGCTCCGCTTGGTCCGTAAACACCATGCGTGATGCTAAGCTGGCTGGCGTTACCGACGACGTAGTGGCAGCTTCTGTTGCTGACGCTTCCCGTGACACCGCTGCTCTCATGATCTTCAACACCATGTTTGCTGACTGCGTAAATCCCCAGTATCAGTACGACATGGGCGTGAAGTATGTAACCGGCCACGTAGCTAACGGCCACACCCTGGCTGGCGACTACTTCAACCTGGCTAAGGCGGAAGGCATTGTCAAGAGCGCTCAGAACGACAAAGTCACCATCGAGTACAACGCTACCACTGCCGAAGGCGAAACCGTCGTCCAGACCCGTACTTTCGATCTGCCCGGCAACTACGACATGGTTGGCAAGAACGGCACTGTCTACTACGAAACCAACAAGAACGGCACCTACAAGGGCCTGTACTCCACCGAAGTGATCGTAGACGACACCATTGTTACTTACAAGACTGTAAATGGCGACAGCATGTACAAGTCCGCTGTTGACTCTTCCAAGAAGCAAGTTACTCTGGCTGACGACATCACTGTTTACAGCAACGGTACTCCCACAACTCACAAGGCTTCCGACATTAAGGATACCGATGCAGCTAAGAACCTTGGCTACACCAACGGCAAGGGCACCGAAGTTCTGTACATCGACGCCAACAACGACGGCAAGGTGGAAACCATCAAGGTTACCAACTACTCCGTTCTGAAGATTGGCTCCTACAGCACCATCACCGAGAACCTGACCGTTACTCTGAAGGCTGGCGCTGCTCTGACCACTTCTTCCTGGGACTTTGAAGACGTAGTGAACTACGAGTCCTTTGCAAAGAACGACATCGTAACCGCAGTGGAATACGGCGGCATCCTGAACATGACCAAGACCACCGAAGTCAGCGGCAAGGTTACCGGTAAGGTTGCCAGCTCTTCCTCCGCTAAGATCGACGGCACCGACTATGCCTACAGCGCAATTTCCGACACCACCTTTGCCGCTCAGAACATCAATGACGAAGGCAAGTGGTATCTGGATGCCAACGGCTACATCGTTTCCTATGACGGCGACTCCAAGGTTTCCACCGACAAGCTGGTCTATGTTATGGGCGTAGAAGCTCCCAGCGATCTGTCCGGCTATCAGAGCGTGAAACTGGGCTTCTCCGATGGCACCACCGCTATCGTTGACGTTGAAAAGTCCGACTATGCAACCCCCGGCACCACCGCTAAGGTTACCGAGGCTGGCAATGCTGTTACCAAGGATACTGTTGCTTCTTACACAGTTTCCGACAACAAGTACACTCTGAAGTATCAGGGCGCTGCTACCGCTGCTACTCTGGAAATCACCAAGGGCAAACCCCAGACCATCGGCGGTGCAACCACCACTACTTCCACTACTTTCGTAGACCTGGCTAACGGCGCTGTTTACACCGGCTACGGTGCAGTTCCTTCTCAGGAAGTTTCTCAGTACTATGTCTACAAAGATGGCAGCAAGGCTGCTCTGGTGTTCATCAACTCCACTGACGTGAAGGGTGACAGCGACAGCACCAAGTTCTACATCTACAAGACCAATGCGTACGAAGCATTCCTGGATGAGGATGACAACGAATACCGCCGCTACAATGCAATTGTCAATGGCGAACTGACCACTGTTGACATCATGGCTAACGTTGCTCCTACTGAAAAGGGCCTGTACGTTGCTGAATCCACCAACAAGAACGGCGTAATCGACGCTCTGAACGGCAGCAAGACTGTTCTGCAGAGCAGCATCACCACCAAGGCTACCTACACCGACAACGAAGGTGTTCTGACTTGGGATGGCAAGGATTACGTTCTGAACGGCGACACCGTTTACTACCTGATCGACGAGAGCGACAACTCCGCAGTTCTGGTAGACGCCGCTTACCTGAACATCTCCACCGTAACTGGTCTGTATGTACAGGTTGTCGACGCCGGTGCAAGCGCTGACGACGCTGATTCCTTCACCGCAGCTATTGTTTACATTATTCAGGACTAAGATCTACTTATAACTGAATTGTAGTCAATGAAGAACCCCCCGGGCCCGAAGCCCGGGGGGTTTGTCACCTGGCGAGATGCTTTCAGACAGACCGGAGGGGGATGCCCCTTGCCCCATTGTTTTTATGGGCGGAGAAAGCATTCCAGGAAGGCCGGATGGTGCGCCCCGCTGTCATGTTGGAAGGCAAGGAAAACAACTCCGGGCAAGCCGGCTGGGGCCCCTTGCCCCATTGTTTTCATGGGCAGGAGACTGCTGCCGGGAGACCGGACGGCGCATCCCCATATGGCACAGAATTCCACAGTTCGGCAAAACAGCCGGGAACGGATACCTCTCTCCGATCCCGGCTGCTTTTAAGTTTCTGTCTGGGTCTGCTCGATTTTACTGCGAATGGCCTCCATCCGTGCGTCCAAACTTGCGCTGAGGTCTGCACACTCCCGAAGTTCTGCAATCAATGCCTGAGGGACTTTCATATCTTTTTTGTAGCGAAGTTTATGCTCCAGACTGGCCCAAAAATCCATAGCAATCGTACGCAGCTGAATTTCCACCTTCATCATTTTTTTGTGTTCCGCCAGAAAAATCGGTACCTCTACGATCAAATGGAGGCTGCGGTACCCATTTGGCTTCGGCGTTTGGATGTAATCTTTTTTGGCGATTAACGTGACATCGTCCTGGCTGAGCAAACAGTCGGCCAGCCGGTATAGATCGCCGGGAGAAGAGCAGATCACCCGGACTCCTGCAATGTCAAAAATATGCTCTTCAATGGTGGTAATGTTCAGAGGAAGGTTTTTTCGTTTTAGCTTGTCCAGAAGACTGCCCGGCTCTTTGAGGCGCGTTTTGATACTTTCAATAGGATTCCGGTCGTGAGCCAGGGAGAATTCTTCGTCAAGAACCCGGAATTTTGTTTCCACTTCCATCATGGCACACCGGTAATAGGTCATCAGTTCCCGATAGGGAATGGAGAAAGCCTGAAACTGTTCCAGAATTTCACCGCGGGTCAGCTGCGAAAGCAGACGCTGACGGACTTGCTTTTCCAGAGGATGCGGAGGTTGTGGGCTTTGGCCGCAGGACAGATTTTGAGATTCCATAGATTTCCTCCTTTGCGATCTTCTGATTGCCCTGTTTTTATTATACCGGGAAACCCGGATAGTGCAATTCTTTCGGAAAAACTTCATAAAAAAGTTACATATCCCGCAGAAAGCAGCGACAAACTTTCCCTTGTGGCAAACCGGTAAAGTAAGAATTTCTTAAGTTTGCACAAACTGGTAAAGAGTTTACAATTCCCTCATATTTTTTTAAAAAAATCCGATATAATAAAACAAGAATAGAAAGGAGTGTCCGCCGTGAATGACTATATGATTTGGAATTTGCTTTATCTTTTGGTATTTCTCGCGGTGATTTTTTCCCTTTGGGCCAGTTTTAAAGTCAACAGCACCTTTCGTAAATTCTCCCAAGAGCGGCCCCGCAGCGGAATGACGGGCTACGATGCGGCCCGACAGGTCCTGGATGCCAATGGGTTGCAGTCTGTGCGGATTGAGCGGATCGCAGGGGAATTGACAGACCACTTTGATCCCAGAGACAATGTGATTCGTCTTTCCGATTCTGTCTATGGCGTGGCGTCTACGGCAGCAATCGGTGTGGCAGCCCATGAGGCAGGACATGCCATTCAGTATGCCCAGGAGTATGCACCGCTGAAAGTGCGCAATGCCATTGTGCCGATTACCAATATCGGTTCCCGGTTGGCAATCCCGTTGGTCCTTCTGGGGATTCTCTTTTCCGGTATGGGCAGCATCTGGATTCAGGTGGCCTATGTGGGAGTTGCCTGCTTTGCTTTGTGCGTTGTGTTTCAGTTGGTGACGCTGCCTACGGAGTTTAATGCCAGCCGTCGGGCTATGGCAGCCATTGAAACCAGAGGCATGTTGACGCAACAGGAGCTGAATTCTTCCCGGCAGGTTTTGACGGCTGCGGCCATGACCTATGTGGCGGCATTGGCGGTTTCCATTACCCAGCTGTTACGGCTTTTGTGGATGGTGCAGCGCAACGACAGAAGATAGCACCCGAAATCAGAAGGCAGGGTGTTATGCAACAGCGATAGCAGCGTCTGTGGCCGGTTATACTGTGCAATGACAGACACAGACTCCGGCTTTTATGAAAAAGGACGCCCCATAGATATCTGGTATCAAAAGGCCTGGACGGTATATCACCGTCCAGGCCTTTTTCACCCCTCATAAGAAATCGAATTTGGACGAAGAAAGAAGCCTATGCACGGAATGTGACGCAGTGCATACAATGAAGCGAGGAGGGATTACCATGAATCCATTTGATGCAGAAAAAACCAAAGCCGTATGGGATCGGGTGTTGGCGACCCAGGAGAAAGCCGCATCTGTGAACGCGGAAGGCATAAAAAATACTTGTCATACAATGCCGGAACATCAACCCGCTGCCGATTCCATTCAGGCCGAAGAAATTCGAGACCTGATACAGGATGAGCGCACGGACGCCTGTACATACTTTGCATTGGCAAAGTGTGCCGGTGGACAGAATGGCGCCTGTTTACAGCGGATTGGCAAGGAAGAATTATGCCATGCCAAACGTTTATCCACCGTATATTATGTGCTGACAGGGCAGCGGGCCTGTGTTTGTCCGGAGCCCACAAAACCGGTAACCTGCCTGACCGTCAGTTTACGGGAACAGTATCAGAAAGAAGTGGATGGAGTCCAACAGTATCTGGAGTTCGCGCGGCGGGACAGTTCGTATCAGAACCTGTTCTATCAATTGGCAGATGAAGAGCAGATGCACAGTCAGCGCATTCTGTGTATGCTGCAGGAAATGCTGTAGAGCTTCCGAACTGACGGAAAAGTCTGCCACAAAAAGGCGGTAAGAGAAAGTTTGTATGGTTCTTTGGGGAGCGCCATGCTCCCGGAACAAAGTGTAGCCGGTAACTGGTCAGGCGCAGCGACAAGTTACCGGCTACCTGTTTTGGCCTGATATCTGCTTTCTCCCAACTGTTTCTCAATGAGAAAACCAAAGGACGGTGCACGATTGTGCACCGTCCTTTGGTTTGGGAGAGTTAAGAAAGAAACGTAACGGGATCGATGGAAGCATTGTCTTTGTAGACTTCAAAGTGCAAATGGGGATCGGTACCTACCTCCAGCAAGGCAGTCTGGCCAACGGTGCCTACGGCATCCCCGCACTTCAGCGTATCGCCGATCTGGACAGAAGTCTCTTCATTCAGGTTACAGTAACGGGTGGTATACCCGTTTCCGTGGGAGAGGACAACGGTAGTGCCCAGGTAATCGTCTTCATACAGGGCAGTCACGGTACCGTCGGCGGCAGCCATGACAGTCTGTCCCAATTCTGCGGCAATGTCAATGCCGTTGTGGGTACGCCAGTCCTGCATGGTAGCATTGTAAGTCAGCTGGTCGATACTGTAGGACTGCAACATGGAGCCGTCAATCGGCCAGGCGGTTTCCAAAGTTGCAGGCTCCTGGGAATTGGATTCTGGAGTCTGAGAAGTGTCGGATGACTGACTTTGGGAAGCATCAGACGGAGTTTCCTCTTCTTCCTGCGTATCGCCAAAGGAGGAGACAGAGGTATCCAAGTCCGTCTGAGCAGATGTGGACTTGCTGTCAGAGGACTGGGGTGTTTTGCTTTCGTCTTCAATTTTGGTTGGAACGCTCAAAGACTCTTGTCCGGATACAACAGCGTCTTTTTGTCTGACGGCACTGGATACGAATACATAGCCCGAGATCCCTACTGCTACGAGGCAAAGGATCAGGACTATGTAGTAGCCCTTGTCCTTAAAAAAGTTTTTGAACGAACCGGAATTTTCCTTGTTGTTATTTTGCATGTTTTGCACCTCCGATGGTAGCTTAACCATTTTTTGGGGGAAATAAACATGAAATAGAAAAATTTGCCGGATACTTTTATGGGAGCACCGACAGGATTCTGGAAAAGTTTTCCAACACCGCGCCCTATAATGGGGAAGATACGAAAGGAGTGGAAAAATGTTCCAGAAGAAAATAGGGTATTGGGCATTGGGGATTCTTGCCTCTTTGACAGCGATGCTGAGTTTGAGCTCCGAAACCGGAGCCATGGATTTGCTGTACCGGCCCCAGTCGGTATTGGTGTACCGGCAACAGGCGCAAGTTCTTGCCCAGATATATCAGGAGTTACAGATGCAATCTCAGACCCGGATGCGGGTCAATATTCGTCCGGATGACTTGCCGGAGGGGACGAAAATCAGCCTTTATGACCAAGAAGAAAAACTACAGACTTTTTCCCTGACTCAGGCAGTGGCGACGGCGCCACTGGTGCCGGGGCGGTATGCGATCCGGACACAAGATGGGAAAGAGACCAGCTTTACCCTGTTGGAAAACGGAGCAATCGATACTGTCACGGGATACGGATGGAGTGATGGGGAACAGCTTTGGCTGACGCAGGAGCCGTCCGGTGAGCCCGGGAGCGGTGAGACGGGTAGCCCGGCTGAGGAAAGAACCGGCCCTGTAAGTCCCGGAGCCGTGACGGGCGGCATAGGGGAAGTGGTTCCCCATTCCGTGAGGAAGGATACCGTTTCCGTGGGGTAAGACAGGCAAGGGGGTTCCTGGGCTTTCGGAAGAGCAATGACCTGGGAACACCGGCATGACTTTGCCGGCTTTCGTCTGTTTGACAGTTTTCGATAGGGAGACTGGAAAAGCGAAAGGGAGCGGTGGGATATGCATGGCTGACAATTTTACAGGGAGAAGAAGACAGGAAAAGCGGGCCGAAGGTGCCCGCTTCCGCTTTCAGGGGGTCTTTTGTGGGATATGCCAGAAAAGGACGCGGAAAAAGAGAGAACTATTGTGGTTTTTCCTGTTGCATTTCTGAAAAAGATGTGGTTTAATGAATAAAACAATGCTACGATAGAGGCGCGGTAATCAAGAGTATCCCGGCGGCAGACTGTTTCACACACAGAACCGGGAGAAAGGGTGCACCGCCGAAGGCCAGTGAGGTGGAAGCTGTGCCTGGGCATGCGGAGAAGATCCGTATGACTGTCGCGGAAACGCGGAGCGCTATCGGATATACCAAAGACGTCCACGAAACCACTGGGGTTCGTGGCGAAGGGGCAATATCAAGGTGGCTGCGCTCTGCGGCCACCTTTTTGTTTGCGAAGGAGGGTACTGATTATGAAAAAACAGACCGTATTCAAGGGCGTCGCCACGGCGCTCATTACGCCTACCACCGAGACGGGAATCGACTTCGCCCGGTTTGGCAGGCTCATTGACTGGCAGATTGCCCAGGGAGTCAATGCCCTGGTAATTTGCGGGACTACAGGAGAAGGGGCCACCTTGAGCCAGGAGGAATATGAAAAGGCGATCCGTTTCTCTGTGCAGCAGGTTGCCGGTCGGGTGCCGGTCATTGCCGGGGCCGGCTCCAACAATACCCAAAAGGCCATCGCTATGACAAAGTTTTGCTGTCAGACCGGGGCGGACGCCATTTTGTCCGTAACACCCTACTATAATAAGACTACCCAGCGGGGACTGGTGGCCATGTATGAGGCCATTGCCGATGCGTCCAGCAAACCGGTGATTGTCTACAATGTGCCGTCCCGCACAGGGGTCAACATTGAACCGGAGACTTACCGGGAACTGGCCCGCCATCCCCGGATTGTGGGCATCAAGGAAGCCAACGGGGACTTGTCCAAGATTCTGCAGACCATGGCTTTGGTAGAGGACAGCCTGGATTTATATTCCGGCAACGACGATCAGACCTATCCCATTTTGGCTATGGGTGGCAAGGGCGTCATCTCCGTATTGTCCAATGTGGCTCCCAGAGCCACCGCCGAGATGTGCAACCGCTTCTTTGAAGGCGACTGGGAGGGCAGCCGGAAATTACAATATGAATTTTTACCGATGATTTCGGCACTGTTTTCCGAGGTGAATCCCATCCCGGTGAAAGCAGCCATGGCAAAGTTGGGATTTTGTGAAAACCGGGTGCGGCTTCCCCTTGTGACCATGAGCCCGGACAAAGCCCAGAAACTGTATGATTTAATGGACCAGGCGTCCTATTTACATTGGGAGGACTGACAATGAAAATTTTACTGCATGGCGCGGCCGGACGGATGGGACAGGTGGCCCGGTCCGTTCTGGAACAGGGATATGACGGCGCCCAACTGGTAGCGGCGGTGGATATGAACGCGGCCGAGGGGAGCGGAGTCTACCGGCAGCTGCGGGAGTATACCGGCGAGGCGGACTGCCTCATTGATTTTTCCCACCACAGCGCCACTGGGGCGGTCTATCAGTATGTGGTGAGCCGGGGACTTCCCTGTGTCATTGCCACAACGGGCCAAACCCAGGAAGAATTGGAACTTTTGCACCAGGCAGCCAGGACGGTGCCGGTTTTTATCAGCGCCAATATGTCCATGGGCATTGCCATGCTGGCCCAGTTTGCCAAGCAGGCGGCGGCCCTTATGCCGGAAGCGGACATTGAAATTGTAGAAGTCCACCACAATCGGAAGGTGGATGCCCCCAGCGGCACGGCGCTCCTCCTGGCGGATGCCATCCGGCAGGCCCGGCCGGAGGCGGAGCTGGTCTGTGGCCGGGAAGGTCAGGGCAAACGGCGCAAAGAGGAGATTGGCATCCACTCTTTGCGGATGGGAAATATCGTGGGGGTTCACGAGGTGCATATCGGCACGGACTCCCAGAGTATTGTTTTGCGCCACGAGGCCCACGACCGGGCGCTGTTTGCCGAAGGCGCCGTCAAAGCGGCTGCCTTCCTGATGGGAAAGCCTGCGGGCCTTTATACTATGGAAGATCTTTTCAGAAAGTGAGTAATCGGAGGACATGGGGATCAAAGTAGCAAAATTTGGGGGCAGTTCTCTGGCGGACGCCCAGGCGTTCCGGAAGGTAAAAGACATTGTGGCCGCGGACCCGGAAAGACGGTATGTAGTGGCATCTGCTCCCGGAAAGCGGTTTGCCGAAGATGAGAAAGTGACGGACATGCTCTATCAGTGTTACGAGCTGGCCGCTGCCGGGAAAGACCCGATACCGGTCTTTGCGGCTGTAGAAAACCGGTACCGTCAGATCCTCACGGATTTGGCTTTGCCGTGCAGCCTGGAAGAGGAGTTTCAGACGATCCGAACAGCCATGGCTCAGGCGCCTTGCCGGGATTATCTGGCAAGCCGGGGAGAGTATCTCAACGGCAAAGTTCTGGCGGCCTGTCTGGGCTACGGATTTGTAGACCCGGCAGAGGGGATCTTTTTCCGGGAGGATGGAAGCCTGGACGAAAAAAAGACCTACAAGACGCTCTCCCGTCTGGTCAAAGAGCAGGAACGGGCCGTGATTCCGGGGTTCTATGGCACCGGCGCTGACGGAAGGATCAGGACCTTTACCCGGGGCGGCTCCGACGTCACCGGGGCGGTGGTGGCCAGAGCCATTGGGGCCCAACTGTATGAAAACTGGACAGACGTATCCGGCATGCTCATGGCAGACCCCCGGTATGTGGAGAATCCGGAGACCATTGGCATGATTACCTATCCGGAATTGCGGGAGCTGACCTATATGGGTGCCACCGTGCTCCATGAGGACGCGGTTTTTCCCGCCCGCAGCGCCAATATCCCCATTAACATCCGCAACACCAACCGTCCCCAGGACCCGGGAACCCGGATTGTACCCCAGGGAGCGGAGCAGCCGCCGGTCCATGTGATTACCGGCGTGGCCGGACGGAAGGGATTTGCCTCTCTGACAGTGGAGAAAGACCGGATGAACGCAGAGCTGGGCTTTGGCCGGCGGGTGTTATCGGCACTGGAAGAGCGGAAAATTTCTTTTGAACATTTACCCACCGGAATCGACACCTTGTCCGTATTCGTCTTGCAGGCGGACATTGCCCCCTGGAAGCCGGAGCTGATTTCGGAAATTATGCACGCAACCCAGGCCGACAGCATCACCATTGAAGAGGGGATTGCTTTGATTGCTGTGGTAGGCCGGGGCATGGTGGGCACGGTAGGGGTAGCCTCCCGCCTTCTGACGGCAGTGGAGTCCAAAGGCATCCATGTAAAGATGATAGACCAGGGCTCCAGTGGGCTGAATATTATCATCGGTGTGTGTGAAAAGGACTATGAAAAAGCGATTCACGCCATCTACCAGGAATTTGTAAAGTGAGGATGGACTATGATTTGTGACAATCTGGCGGTCAATCAGAAAGGCCACCTGACGTTTTGCGGACATGATACGTTGGCGTTGGCAAAGCAGTACGGAACTCCGCTGTATGTGATGGATGAAGACCGGATACGGGAAAACTGCCGGCGGTATGTGCAGGCTATGAAAGAGCACTTTGGACCGGAGGCTCTGCCTCTGTATGCCAGTAAAGCGGCCAGCTTCAAACGGATCTACCAAATTGTGAAAGAAGAGGGGCTGGGCGTGGACGTGGTATCTCCCGGGGAAATCTATACGGCAGCATTGGCCGGGTTCCCCCTGGAAAAGGCCTACTTCCATTCCAATAATAAGACCGACGAAGACATCGCTTTCGCCATGGATCACAAAGTAGGCTATTTCGTGGTGGACTGCCAGGAAGAGCTGGACGCCATTGAAAAGGAGGCCGCCAGCCGGGGGCTGCGGCAGAAAGTGCTCCTGCGGCTGACGCCGGGGATTGACCCCCACACCTATGAGGCGGTCAACACGGGAATGGTGGACTCCAAATTCGGCTCCGCCATTGAGACGGGGCAGGCGGCCCAGATTACCCAGCACTGCCTGGGGCTGCCCCATGTGGAGCTGATGGGTTTCCACTGTCACATCGGGTCTCAGGTCTTTGATGCGGATACCTTTGTGCGCAGTTCGGAGATTATGCTGACCTTTATTGCCCAGATTCAGGTGCGCTTCGGCTATCTGGCAAGAGAACTGAACCTGGGCGGCGGATTCGGTGTCCGGTATACCCAGGAAGATCCCTTCCTGGACGTGGACCAGGAAATTGCCAGGCTGGCCCGGGCCATGGAGGAAAAGGCGAACCAGATGGGGATCCCCATGCCCCAGGTACGGATGGAGCCGGGCAGAAGCATTGTGGCCGATGCCGGACTGACTTTGTATACCGCCGGCTCCGTGAAAAAAATCCCCGGCTATAAAAATTATGTCTCCATTGACGGGGGCATGACCGACAATCCCAGATTTGCCCTCTACGGCTCGGCCTATACGGTCTACAACGCGGGGAAAATGAACGATCCCGTCGCACTGACGGCAGACGTGGTGGGCCGGTGCTGCGAGAGTGGCGATATCATTCAGAAAAACGTGTCTCTGCCGGCGACGGTCCGGGGCGATATTGTGGCGGTTTTGACCACCGGTGCATACAATTATTCTATGGCGTCCAATTATAACCGGCTGTGCCGGCCGGCGCTGGTCATGGTGACGAAAGACCGGAGCTATGTGGCGGTAGAGCGGGAATCTTTGGCCTATTTGACGCAAAATGACGTCTAGGAAAGAGGGCAGATTGATGGAAACGAAACTCAGAGCCGGGATTATCGGCGCAACCGGCATGGTGGGCCAGCGGTTTTTAACCCTTTTGGCTGACCACCCCTATTTTCAGGTGACCGCCCTGATGGCCTCAGGCCGCTCGGCAGGCAAACCTTACCGTCAGGCTGTGGAGGGACGGTGGAAGCTGGACACCCCCATGCCGGAGGCCTATGGGGACTTGATAGTGCTGGATGCACAGGATGTGGAGAACAACAAAGGGTTGGTCGATGTGGTTTTCTGCGCCGTCAATATGAACAAGGCGGACATTGTGGCCCTGGAAGAGGCCTATGCCAAGGCGGAGATTCCGGTGATCTCCAACAACTCCGCCAACCGGAAGACCCCGGATGTCCCCATGGTGATTCCGGAGATCAACGCCGACCATCTGGCGGTCATTGCCGCGCAGCGGAAGCGGTTGGGCACCCGGCGGGGCTTTATTGCGGTCAAACCCAATTGCTCCATTCAGGCCTATGTGCCTATGCTGACGCCCCTTTTGCCTTATGAACCCACCCAGGTGGTGGTGACCACCTATCAGGCCATCTCGGGAGCGGGAAAGACCTTCCGGGAATGGGGAGAGATGCTGGGGAATATTATCCCCTATATTGCCGGAGAGGAGGAAAAAAGCGAGCAGGAGCCCCTGCGGATCTGGGGCAGTGTGGAGAACGGGCACATTGTGCCGGTTACGTCGCCGGTGATCACGACCCAGTGCCTGCGGGTACCGGTGACAGACGGACATATGGCGGCTGTGTTTGTCAAGTTTGCCCAAAAGCCCACCAAAGAGCAGATTCTCACCGCCTGGCGGGAGTTCCAGGGCCCACCCCAGAAGCTGGGCCTGCCCAGCGCGCCCAAGCAGTTTGTCACCTATCTGGAAGAGCCGGACCGGCCTCAGGTGTTGTTGGACCGGGATATCTACGGGGGCATGGGCGTGACGGCCGGACGGCTCCGGGAAGACACCCTTTATGACTATAAGTTTATCGGCCTGGCCCACAATACTCTCAGAGGCGCGGCAGGCGGCGGCGTGCTCATTGCCGAGCTGCTCTACCGGATGGGCTATCTGGACCTTTAAAGCAGGAGGAAGTCTATGAAAATTCCGTTTACAAAAATGCATGGCATCGGAAACGACTATATCTACCTGAACTGTATGGATGGGGAGCGAAACGACTTCGGCGCCCTTTCTGCGGCCATGTCCCCCCGCCATTTTTCCGTAGGAGCCGATGGCCTGGTGGCCATTTGCCCCTCTCAGGTGGCCGATGCCAAAATGCGGATGTTTAACCTGGACGGCAGCGAAGGAAAAATGTGCGGAAACGCCATCCGCTGTGTGGGAAAGTACCTGTATGACAACGGCCTGACGGAAAAAACAGAGCTGGCCATTGAAACCCTCAGTGGGATCAAGTATCTGAAACTCCATGTGGAAAAGGGAACCGTGAAGACGGTGACGGTGGATATGGGGGTGGCTGAGCTGCGTCCCAGCCAGATTCCTGTGGCCGCAGAGGGAGACCGGTTTGTAGACCGCCAGTGCCAAATTGCAGGCGGAGACTATCGCCTTACCTGCGTTTCCATGGGCAACCCCCACGCGGTAGTCTTTGTGGACGATCCCGATGGGCTGGATTTGGAGACCCTTGGCCCGAAGTTTGAGTGGGACCCTCTGTTCCCCGATCGGGTGAACACGGAGTTTGTGAAAATCCTGGACGAAACCACCATCCAGATGCGGGTCTGGGAGCGGGGCAGCGGCGAGACTTACGCCTGCGGCACCGGCGCCTGCGCCAGTACGGTGGCTGCCATCCTCAACGGCCATTGTCCCTTTGACCGGGAAGTGACGGTGAAACTCAAAGGCGGCGACTTGACCATTACGGTGACAAAGGACTATCATGTCTTTATGACAGGCAGCGCAACCAAGGTCTACGAAGGAGTGTATGAGTATGAAAATTCAGCTCAATGAAAACTATAAGCAGTTACAGGAAAGCTACTTGTTTGCCGGCATTGCCAAGAAGGTGAGCGCCTATTCCCAGGCCCATCCGGACAAAAAAATCATCCGGTTGGGGATTGGCGATGTGACGCTGCCTTTGACGCCTACCGTGATCCAGGCTTTGCAGAAGGCTGTGGGAGAAATGGCGGTGCAGGAGACCTTCCGGGGCTATCCGCCGGAGGCCGGCTTTGACTTTGCCCGCCAGGCAGTTGTGGATTACTATGGCCGCAGAGGGACCAAGCTGGATTTGTGTGAGGTATTTGTCTCCGACGGGGCCAAGTCCGACTGCGCCAATTTGACGGAGCTGTTTGGTGACAATCCGGTCCTGATTCCCGATCCGGTATATCCCGTCTATTTGGACAGCAACCTGATGTGCGGCCGGAAGGTGACCTTCCTGCAGGCGACCCAGGAAAATGGCTTTTTGCCCATGCCGGAAGGTCTGACCGGGGAGGGGTATCTTATTTACCTGTGCTCTCCCAATAATCCCACCGGCGCGGTCTACAACAAAGAGCAGCTGACCCAGTGGGTGGACTTTGCCCGCCGGTCCGGTTCTCTGATTCTCTTTGATGCGGCCTATGAGGCCTTTATCCATGGAGACTATCCCCACAGTATCTACGAAATTGAAGGAGCCCGGGAGTGCGCCATTGAGATTTGCAGCCTTTCCAAAACTGCCGGATTTACGGGAACCCGCTGTTCCTGGACGGTGGTGCCGGTAGAACTGACAGCCGGCGGCATGTCTCTGCGGGACATGTGGGAACGGCGGCAGGCTACCAAATTTAACGGCGTGCCCTATATTGTCCAGCGGGCGGCCCAGGCGGCTTTGAGTCCTCAGGGCATCCGGGAGTGCCAGGGCCTGGTGGACTACTATATGGAAAATGCCAGAAGTATTTCTGCACTTCTGGATAAGAAAGGCATTTTCTACACCGGCGGACAGTCCTCTCCCTATATCTGGATGCGCTGTACCGGCAATATGGATGCCTGGACGTTCTTTGACTATCTTCTGGAAAATGTCCAGGTGGTGGGAACCCCTGGCTCCGGCTTCGGCGCCTGCGGCGAAGGGTTTTTCCGACTCACCTCTTTCGGCTCTCATGAGGCCACCAAAGAGGCCATTGCCCGGCTGGATTCCCTTTTATAAGATGCCAAAGGCCCGGCTTTTCCCTGCGGAAAAGCCGGGCCTTTCTTCGTTTGATTTGTGCCAAAAGTCCAACTCCTATGAGAATTGGACTTTTGCAGGAAGGTTGTGTTGTTCCTTTCAAAGGCAGGATAGAATAGCTTCCGGGGCTGTGGGAAACCGGAATCCATGCTTACTGCCGTTGGAACGGATATGCCTTTACCAGGCGGGCAGATGCCCTTTTCCGGAAAGCAGATGCCGCCTTACCAAAATCGCGTGTACGGATATTGCAGACAGAACCGGCAAAGCAGATTCCCGGGGGCAAACCATAACGAGGGAATTTGAACGGAAAAAGTTTTGCTTATTCTTTGGATCCTTCTGTGCCGGAAGCGGGTTTTTTCGGCCGCCGTCTGGGGCGATGGTGGCGATGGGCCTTGCCATCACCGCTGCCGGGAGCGGCACCGCCGTTACCCGCGGAGGGACTGGAAGTCCCGTGGGATTCCGGTCGGGCGGCCTTATGACCTGAAACGTGGGCGGATGGCTTTTTCTCTGCTTCGGTCGCCCCTTCCGGTTTATTGCTCCGGGCAGAAGAGCCTCTTCTCCGGCTCCGTCTGGAGCGGCGAGCTGCCGTTTCCTTCTTTTCTCCGGCTTCATTTTCTGCCTGGGAGATAGGTTCTTCTTCTACAATCAAATTGACGGTTTCTTCCTGAGAGAACACGAAGAAATCCGCTTTTTGCGGGTCTTTTTCCAGGAATTTAGGCTCCGGGAGACTTTGTTCTGATTTGGGCTTGGAAGAAATGGGGGCAAGATCTTTCGGAATGGGCGGCGAATTTTTTTTGGCCTTGCCATTGCGCAAAATGCAAATGTCACAATTTCGATAGCAGCCAATGGTATCCGGTTGATCTTCCATACGGACCTTTACACTCTGGCGCAGAAGGTTGACTTCCGTAACAGTACCCCTGCCGTCCGGAGTATCTACAAAAGATTCCGGCTTGGGGCTGGTTTTCAAAAGGTCTTCATAGGCTTCCTGCTCATATTTCAGGCAGCACATGAGCCGTCCGCAGGTACCGGATATTTTGGTGGGATTCAGGCTGAGATTTTGGGTCTTGGCCATCTTAATGGAGACCGGCTGGAAATCATCCAAAAATTCTCCGCAGCAAAAAGGTCTTCCGCAAATACCCAGGCCGCCTACCATTTTTGCCTTGTCCCGTACACCGATTTGCCGTAATTCAATGCGGGTGCGGAAAACGGAAGCCAGATCCTTGACCAGTTCCCGGAAATCCACCCGGCCGTCGGCCGTAAAGAAGAAGAGAATTTTACTGCCGTCAAAAGCATATTCCGCCGAAACCAGCTGCATGTCCAGATGGTGATCCAGAATCTTTTGCTGGCAGACCTGGAAGGCGTGAGACTCTTTTTCCCGATTCTCCGCGGCTGTTTTTTCATCTTGTTCCGTGGCAATCCGAAGAACTTTCCGCAAGGGCGCTACAATATCGCCCAGGCGCACACTGTGATTGCCGGCGGCACAGAAGCCAAACTCAATGCCCCGAGCCGTGTCAATAATGACATGATCGCCGGCCGAAAGCGAAAGCTCACCGGGGTCAAAAAAGTAGACTTTGCTGCTGTTGCGGAAGTGAATGTCTGCTACCCAAACCGGGGTGTTGGGATCCGTTCCCCAGATATCCGAATCGAAAGCCTCTGATGGGGCATCCTGAGGGAAGGCGTCTGAGAGAATCTCCTGGTCCATCGTTTCCAGCAAGACAGCTTCTTCCGGCTGGGGGACCGCATTTTTTGTGGTTTCTTCCATAGTAACTCCAATCTGCGCAACGGTCCAATATGGGAGCGGTTGCGCGGCAACTTAATTTTTCAGCTGTATGGCCAGGGCGCCACACAGGTGGCCAATGCCTACATTTCCCCGACCATAGGTGATGGCCGTCTGCAGGCAGTCGTAAGCCTGTAATAATTCCCGGCTCGTGCGGTGTTCTCCCAAAAGTTTGGCCTGGGGCGAAGGGGAAGCCATTCCGGAACGGAGGCGGAGGGCCTCATGGAAAAAAGCCTGCCACCGCTGCAAGGTGGCCAAAAAAGGTTCCCGGCCCAGCTTTTCCAGAGACAGAAAAACTTCCAGGAGGGCCAGATCGTCTCTTTGGGAAAAGGCCTCCAAGAATTTGATGTCCAGGGGAGAAATTGCGTCTCCATCGGTGAGCATTTCCAGAGCATGGCCCAGAATGCCCTGACTTTCCACGGCGGCTTCCTGCCGTTTGGCGGCAGGCACGTCCGGGAAACGTCGCTGAAGTTCTGCTTCCATTTCCATGGACGTTAAAGGCGATAGATGCAGTTCCACACAGCGGGAACGGACAGTGGGCAAAAGGACCTGAGGCTGCTGGGTCATCAGGATGAATACACCATAAGCCGGCGGCTCTTCAATCAGCTTTAGAAGCGCATTTTGCCCGGAAGGATTGAGGGTTTCCCCATGGGGAAAAAGATAGATTTTTTTTGCCCCTTCATTGGGCCGGATAAAAGCATCGGCCCGGACTTTCCGGATGGTTTCCACCGGCAAAATCGCTTTTCCCGGCTCATCAACCCAGACTACGTCAGGATGGGCTCCGGAAAATACTTTATGACATCCGGAGCAGATTCTACAGGGTTTCTCTCCGGTACCGGTACATTCCATAGCCGCAGCCAGAATGGTGGCCAGTGTTTTTTTCCCGGCGCCGCGAGGGCCGGACAGCAAATAACAGTGGGAGAGCTGTCCTTTTTGAAACGCGGTAGAAAGATCCTTTTTTAGTTGGTCATTTCCCAAAAAACCAGAGAAATTCATAGGATGCTCCTGGATATCAATCAATTCTTTTTGTGGCAATACTACTTCTAGTTTATAGTATAACGCGTTTCGCTCCGGAAGGCTATCTTTTTTTTCAGAAAAATGCCGCAGAAGTCTGGGGCGTGCCGGTGCCTGAGGGGAATTTGCCTCGTTTTGTCAGGGAGAAAGTTACAAATTTGGCTGCAACCGGGCGGAGGCAGAATTTCCAGGACGGGGATTTTGGGGATAAGTACGCCGGCCGGAGAGACAGAGCGGGGCAGGGGGCTGCCTGGCGGGGATGCAGGCCTCCAGGAGTGCAGGACTGCCTGGCGGGGATGCAGGCTGGCAGAAGTGCGGGGACTTTTAGCAGGTTTGCAAAAAGCGCGTTTTTGGCAAGAGGCCCGGTTTTTCAGCCTAACAAACAGGAAAAAGCTGCCTATGCTGCCAGGACGTAAGTCACAACCTGGCAGGATAAGCAGCCCAGAGCCACGGCTCCTCGCGTTAGTTTTCCATCTGCTGGCCTAAAAAACCGGCTACAGTCTGTGCCAGCTTCTGCTCGGTTTCTCCGAAGCTTTCGTCGGTTTCTCCCATAATGATGACAACACTTCCCATCAGGTCACCCTGGGATAAAATCGGTACGGCTACGCCAATATAATAGTGGTCCACCGTATCTACCACCCGCAGCTTCGGTTCGCCGGCCGTATGGCGGTAAGTTTTCCGCTGTTCCATCATCTGTTGCAGTTCCTGAGAGTTATGACGGTCCAGAAGGTCCCGCTTGGGTGCACCGGACAGGGCAATGACGGAATCCCGGTCGCATACGGCAGCAATACGCCCGGTGTTCTTCCCAATGGCATCGCAGATCTGCACGGCAAAATCCGCCAGATCTCCCATGGGAGAGTATTTTTTGAAAATGACTTCTCCGTCCCGTTCCGTATAGATTTCCAAAGGATCGCCTTCCCGAATCCGCAAAGTGCGGCGGATTTCCTTAGGGATGACAACACGGCCTAAATCATCAATTCGACGTACAATTCCAGTTGCTTTCATGAGATAGAATTCTCCTTTATTTCGTATATTTGCTTTAGTAGTGTCTGCAAAATATGGGGGATTATTCACCGGGAAATTCCCAGGTTCGGCAGGCAAAAAGTTTTTTCGCCTCTTTACACAGGCACAGCGTCGTGATACTTTGTAAAACAGGGCGGCGAAGACAGTTTCGCCGTGACCTGGGAAAGAAGGAATACCATGCCAACACTGGAAGAAATTCAAAAAAATTTTGCTGCCGACCACTTTGCCACCCAGGCCGCTGGCTGTGAGATCCGTCTGGCGGAGCCAGGCCACAGTTTGTGTGCCATGGTTTTGGAGAGCCGCCATTGCAATGCAGTAGGAATGCTCCAGGGGGGAGCGATTTTTACTCTGGCCGACTTTGCATTTGCCGTGGCTGTCAACGCCTTCAGCGACTATGCCACTGTGTCTTTGCAACACAGCATTACGTTTCTGGCGCCGGCCCGGGGAAAGACCCTTCTGGCGGAAGCCCGCTGCGTCCGCTCCGGCCGCTCCACCTGTTATTACACGGTATCGATTACCGACGATCTGGGAAATTCGGTGGCCCAGATGACGGTCAACGGTTTTGTGACCGGGAAAAAGATTTCGTAATTTTTTCGAACCTTCCCATTGACTTTAGCAGTTAAAATTGATAAAGTAAAAGAAGAAGATCGAAAAAACGCGATGACGAAACAAGTGCGTCCCGTTCCTCTGGAAAGAGAGCTGCCGGTAGGTGCAAGGCAGTTGCAGATACGGCGGCGGAGTTCCTTTCCGAGCGGTGCCGCAGAAGTAACAGTAGGCGGCAACGGGGATGCCCGTTACAGCGTCAGGGGCCATGGGCCCCGGTGAGGCCGCCTGGGGCGGCAAATAGAGGTGGTACCGCGGGAAGTTCCCGCCCTCTGCTTAGGGCAGAGGGCGGTTTTTTTCTTTCCGGCCGCCAAGAAAAAGGAGATACCTATGGTCATTACGGATTTTTTGGAACGCAACGCCCGGCTATACGGCTCGGAAGTGAGTCTGGTGGAGATCAACCCCTCGGAAGAGCGGGACGCCGCCGTTACCTGGCGGGACTTCAGTCTCATTGAAAGCGCCCGGCCCGACGCCCCTTACCGGCGGGAGATGACCTGGCGGGATTTTGACCGGAAGGCCAACCGGTTTGCCAATTTGCTTCTCAGCCGGGGCCTGACCCGGGGCAGCAAAGTGGGAATTTTGCTGATGAACTGTTTGGAGTGGCTGCCGCTGTACTTCGGAATTCTGAAAGCCGGCTGCATTGCCGTGCCGATGAATTTCCGCTATTCCAGCGATGAGATTGCCTACTGTCTGGACCTGGCCGACGTGGAGGTTCTGGTCTTCGGGCCGGAGTTTATTTCCCGGATAGATCCCCTGGCAGGCCATCTGCCCAAGGTGAAGCTGCTGTTTTTCGTAGGCCGGGAGGTTCCCGCCTATGCCGAGGACTGCTGTCGGCTGGTGACCTTCTGCTCCTCCAGCGCACCTCCCGTTTTCCTGACGGAAGAGGATGACGCCGCCATCTACTTTTCCTCCGGCACCACCGGCTTCCCCAAAGCCATCTTACATAAGCACCGGTCTTTGCTGGGGGCCTGCCTGACAGAGCAGCACCACCACGGTCAGACCCGCAGCGACGTATTCTTGTGTATTCCGCCGCTGTATCACACCGGGGCCAAAATGCACTGGTTTGGCAGCCTGGTCTCCGCCAGCAAGGCAGTTCTGCTTCGGGGAGTAAAGCCGGAGTGGATTCTCCGGACGGTAACAGAGGAAAAATGTACCATTGTGTGGTTGCTGGTGCCCTGGTGTCAGGACCTTTTGGAGGCCATTGAGTCAGGTCGCATTGACCTGAGCCACTACCTTCTGGATCAGTGGCGGCTGATGCACATTGGCGCCCAGCCGGTGCCCCCCAGTATGATTCACCGGTGGATGAAGATTTTTCCCCACCATCAGTACGACACCAACTATGGCCTGTCCGAGTCCATCGGCCCCGGCTGTGTCCACCTGGGAGTGGAGAACATTGCCAAAGTGGGAGCCATCGGCAAGCCCGGCTACCAGTGGCAGGCCCGGATTGTGGACGAGGCCGGCCGGGACGTGGCCCAGGATCAGGTGGGCGAGCTGATTGTCCGGGGACCCGGTGTTATGGTTTGCTACTACAAGAATCCTCAGGCTACGGCGGAAGTGCTGAAAGACGGCTGGCTCTATACCGGCGACATGGCCCGGTGCGATGAAGACGGATTTATCTATCTGGTAGACCGGAAAAAAGACGTGATTATCTCCGGTGGTGAGAACCTGTATCCGGTCCAGATTGAGGACTTCCTCCGCCAGTACCCCAAGGTTCACGACGTGGCCGTTATCGGCCTGCCGGATCACCGGCTGGGAGAGATTGCCGCCGCCATTATTGAGGTGGCGCCGGGACAGAGCTGCACCCAGGAGGAAATTATCCAGTTCTGCCGGGAGCTGCCCCGCTACAAGCGGCCCCGGAAGATTCTGTTTGACCAGGTGCCCCGGAATCCCACGGGGAAGATTGAAAAGCCCCTGCTGCGGCAGCGGTATTCCAGCACCCGTCTGGTGGAAGAGCAGACCACCGGTTAAGGGACGAACCTTGGCAAAGTGAGGAACTACACCATGTATGATTGGTTGGTAAAGCTTTTCCTTTTGGCGCTGTTCTTTGGAACCATGGTGGTCATCCTGGTTTTGTCCGCCTCCATCTCCACCCTGTCTTCTCTGGTGCTGGCCTCCGGTTCCACTTTGACTTTGGACTTTTTGGCCGATACGGTGAAAAAGGACATGGGCGAAAAGGGAAAGCTCCGCACCATACGGCTATTGATTGTATTTTTCATTGCCATTTCCGTGGTACTGGCTCTGATCCAGTATACATCCAACGTCACCTTTATCGCCCAGCTGATGGGTATCAGCTGGGGCGCCCTGGCCGGCGCATTCCTGGCACCGTTTCTCTAGGGCCTGTACTGGAAGAAAACGACCAAAGCCGCCTGCGGAGTCTGTTTTGGATTCTCCACGGTGGTGATGCTGGCCAATATTTTTTATCCTGCCGGTTTTCCGGCCTTGTTACGTTCACCCATTCACGCCGGTGCCTTCTGTATGCTGGCCGGTCTGGTTCTGGTACCTGCCGTCAGCCTGCTGACCCGTCCGCCCCAGCCCCGTCATGTAGAGCAGGTCTTCCGCTGCTACGACCGGCAGGTGGTGGTCACGGTCCGGGACTCTATCGGCGATCCGTTGCAATAAGGAGGAAGAACTTATGAAAACTTTGCTGTTGGGCAACGAAGCCGTTGCCCGTGGCCTCTATGAGGCAGGCTGCAGCTTTGTCTCCAGCTATCCCGGTACTCCCAGTACGGAGATTACGGAAGCTGCCGCCAAATACCCTGAGATCTACGCAGAGTGGGCCCCCAACGAAAAGGTGGCCATGGAGGGTGCTTTTGGCGCCAGCCTGGCCGGCTGCCGCAGTTTCTGTGGCATGAAGCACGTGGGGCTGAATGTAGCGGCGGATCCATTGTTTACCCTGTCTTACACCGGGGTCAACGGAGGTATGATCATCGGTGTGGCCGACGATGCCGGGATGCACTCGTCCCAGAATGAACAGGACTCCCGCCACTATGCCAAGGCTGCAAAGGTACCCATGCTGGAGCCGTCGGACTCGGCTGAGGCTCTGGCCTTTACCAAGCTGGCCTACTGGATGTCGGAAACCTTTGACACCCCGGTGCTTCTGAAGATGTGCACCCGGGTCTCCCACTCCCAGAGTGTAGTGGAACTGTCCCGGCGGGAGCAGCTGCCGGCGCGGCCTTATATCAAAAACGGAGCCAAATATATTATGATGCCGGGCAACGCCAAGAAACAGCACCCGGTGGTAGAAGAGCGGACGGCCCGGCTTGTTTCCTGGGCCGAGACGGCGGAGATCAACCGGGTGGAGCCGGGCACCGACAAGAGCCTGGGCATCGTCACCGGATCTACCAGCTACCAGTATGTGAAAGAGGCCTTCGGCGATCGGTATCCGGTTTTGAAACTGGGGATGGCCTGGCCGCTGCCGGAGGAGAAAATCCGGAAGTTTGCCGCCAGTGTAGACCGGCTGGTGGTTGTGGAGGAGCTGGATGGCTTTTTGGAAGAACACTGCCGCAATTTGGGTTTGAACCCGGAGGGGAAAAACCTGTTCCCCTGTATCGGCGAGCTGAGTCAGAACCTGGTGGCCGAGAAGCTGGGCAAGACCCTGGCGTCCGGCCCGGTCCTGGACGAGGCCATTCCCGCCCGGCCGCCGGTCATGTGTGCCGGTTGCCCCCATCGGGGACTGTTCTATACCCTGGCCAAAAACAAGCTGACCGTCATGGGAGACATCGGCTGCTATACCCTGGGAGCAGTTCCTCCCCTGGCGGCCCTGGACACCACCATCTGTATGGGCGCCTCCGTGTCAGGTCTTCACGGCTTTTTAAAGGCCTCAGAGCCGGATGCCGCCGGGAAAACCGTGGCGGTTATCGGAGACTCTACCTTTATGCACTCGGGCATCACCGGCCTTGTGAACATCGCCTACAACGAGTCCAATGCCACGGTGATCATTCTGGACAACTCCATCACCGGCATGACCGGCCACCAGCAAAATCCCACCACCGGATTTAATCTCAAGGGAGATCCCTGCACGAAAATCGACCTGGAGAGCCTGTGCCGCAGCATCGGCATTGGCCGGGTTCGCGTGGTGGACCCCTACGATCTGGCCCAGTGTGACCAGGTGGTGAAAGAAGAGCTGGCAGCCAATGAACCGTCGGTGATTATCTCCCGCCGGCCCTGCGCTCTTTTAAAATATGTGAAGCACAAGAAGCCTTTGAAAGTGGAGACACAGAAGTGTGTCGGCTGCCGCCAGTGTATGAAAATCGGCTGCCCGGCCATCTCCGTGGTAAACGGTAAGGCGGAAATCGATACCACTTTGTGTACCGGCTGCGGCGTGTGCGGCCAGCTGTGTAAGTTTGACGCCCTGCAGGCGCCAGAGGAGGTGTGACCATGGAAACGAAAAATATTATGATTGTAGGCGTAGGCGGCCAGGGAAGTCTGCTGGCTTCCAAACTTCTGGGCCGGCTGCTTTTGACAAAGGGCTATGACTGCAAAGTCTCCGAGGTTCACGGCATGAGCCAGCGGGGTGGCAGCGTGGTCACTTATGTCCGCTTCGGGGAAAAGGTCTATTCTCCTGTCATTGACAAGTGGGAGGCGGATTTTATCGTCTCCTTTGAACTGCTGGAAGCAGCCCGCTGGACCGAGTATCTTCGTCCCGGCGGCAAGATTGTGGTCAATACCCAGAGAATTAACCCGATGCCGGTGATCACCGGCGCTGCCGCCTATCCGGAGGATCTGGTCCGGAAGATGGAAGCGGCCGGCCTGGACGTGGACGCGTTCGACGCCATGAAGCTGGCCGTGGAGGCAGGTTCCGCCAAGGCGGTCAACATTGTCCTCATGGGTCATCTGTCCAACTACTTTGCCTTTTCTCAAGAGGAGTGGCTGACCGCTCTGGAAGAGAGTGTACCGGAAAAATACCGGGAGCTGAACCGCCGGGCCTTTCTTTTGGGCCGGCAGGGCTAAACCGCTGATTCGCAAGACGCCTGCCGGTCGGCGGGCCAGAAAGGAATACAAAGACCATGGAACGCTATTACCAGCCCGAAATTGAGTGTGCCAGTCGGGAGACCATCCTGGCCTGGCAGAATGAGCGCCTGTGCAAGCAGGTGAAAAATGTGTGGGACAACGTCCCCTACTACCGCCGGAAAATGGAAGAAAAGGGCCTGACGCCCGACGACATCCGGGGGGTAGAGGATTTGCACAAGCTGCCCTTTGTCACCAAGGACGACTTGCGGGAGGCCTATCCCTACGGCCTGGTGGCCCGGCCCTTGCGGGACTGTGTCCGCATCCAGTCCACCTCCGGTACCACCGGCAAGCGGGTGGTAGCCTTCTACACCCAGCACGATCTGGACCTGTGGGAGGATTGCTGCGCCCGGGCCATTGTGGCAGCCGGCGGCACCCATGAGGATGTGTGTCAGGTCAGCTACGGCTACGGCCTGTTTACCGGTGGTCCCGGCCTCAACGGTGGCAGCCACAAGGTGGGCTGCCTGACCATTCCCACTTCCTCCGGCAACACAGAGCGGCAGATTATGTTTATTCGGGATTTGAACGCCACCATTCTCTGCTGCACCCCTTCCTACGCCGCGTATCTGGGGGAGACCATGAAAGAAATGGGCCTCAGCCCGGATGAAATTCCCCTGAAGGCAGGCATCTTCGGTGCCGAGGCCTGGAGCGAGGAAATGCGCCGGAGCATCCAGGAAACTTTGGGGATCAAAGCCTATGACATCTACGGCCTGACGGAGTTATCCGGCCCCGGTGTTGCCTTCGAGTGTTCCGAGCAGTCGGGCATGCATATTAACGAGGACCACTTTATTGCTGAGATTATTGACCCCCAGACCGGGGAGGTGCTGCCGGAAGGCAGTCAGGGAGAACTGGTCTTTACTTCCATTACCAAAGAGGCATTCCCCCTGCTGCGGTACCGGACCCGGGATATTTGCGTCCTGAGCCGGAAGTCCTGTTCCTGTGGGCGGACCCATGTGAAAATGTCCAAGCCCAGAGGCCGCAGCGACGATATGCTCATTATCAAGGGTGTCAACGTCTTCCCGTCCCAGATTGAGACGGTGCTTCTGGCCCAGGGCTACCAGGCCAACTATCAGATGATCGTGGACCGGGTCAACAACACCGATACCCTGGAGGTGCAGGTGGAGATGACGCCGGAGAACTTCTCCGACAACCTGGCGCAGATTACCCAGATGGAGAAGAGCCTGGTTGCGGCCCTGAAAGCGATGCTGGGTATTTACGCCAAAGTGCGCCTGGTGGCGCCCAAATCCATTGCCCGCAGCGAGGGCAAGGCCGTACGTGTTATCGACAAGCGCAAGATTTGAGAAGGGAGTATCGAAACATGACCATTCATCAGATCTCTGTATTTCTGGAGAACCGGGCAGGCCAACTGGCCGAGATCACCGGCGTGCTGGCACAGAAAGGCATTGACCTCCGGGCCATCAACATCGCGGAAACCAGCGACTATGGCGTACTGCGCCTTATCGCCGACAACCCCCAGGCGGCAGCCACCACTCTGCTGGAGCAGGGATTCATCCTGTCCATGACTCCGGTGGTGGCGGTGAGCGTACCTGACCAGCCCGGCGGCCTTGCCAAGGTGCTGGATGTACTGGCCAAGGAAAATATCGACGTGGAGTACATGTACTCCGTCTTTGGCCAGGTAAACGGTCTGGCCCACATGGTGTTCCGCGTGGCGGACACGGATAAACTGATCTCCGTCCTGAAAGACAACGGTTTGGAACCTATCTCCAGTGAAAATCTGGGCATCCGCTGAATCTACTACTGATATAATCGAGGTGTCATACTATGCAGGAAATGAGCAGAAAGAATAAGCTGTTTACCGACTCTGTCATCCGCCGGATGACCCGCATCTCTATCGACTGCGGCGCTATCAACCTGGCCCAGGGCTTCCCTGACTTTGATCCCCCCAAGGCTATGCTGGACCGGCTGGCGGAGGTTAGCTACGAAGGGCCCCATCAGTACCCCATCACCATGGGCGCTCCCAACTTCCGTGAGGCTCTGGCCCGCAAGTGCGGCCGCTTCATGGGCCGAAAGCTGGACCCCAATACGGAGATGGTGGTGACCATCGGTTCTACCGAGGCCATGGTGGACTCCATCTTTGCCCTGACCAACCCTGGAGATAAGATCATCATCTTCTCCCCCTACTTTGAAAACTATCGGGCCCAGACCATTATGGCCGACTGCGAGCCCATTTTCGTTCCTCTGGTGCCTCCTGCTTTCAACTTTGATCCCAATGTGCTGGAGGATGCCTTCAAGCAGGGGCCCAAGGCGATCCTGATCTGCAACCCCTCCAATCCCAGCGGCAAGGTGTTTACCTATGATGAGCTGAAGCTCATTGCGGACCTGTGCATCAAGTATGATGTCTACGCCATCATGGATGAGGTTTACGAGCACATCGTCTACGAAGGCCACAAGCACATCTATATGAACAGCCTCCCCGGTATGTGGGAACGCACGGTCAGCTGCTCCAGCCTCTCCAAGACCTACTCCGTCACTGGCTGGCGTCTGGGCTACGCCATCGCCCCCCAGCCCATCATGGACCGCATCAAGCAGTACCACGACTTCAACACCGTGGGCGCCCCCTCTCCCCTGATGGAGGCCGCTATCGTAGGCCTGGATATGCCCGACAGCTACTACGAGGAGTTCGGTGCTCACTATGCCCATATGAAGAAGATCTTCACTGATGGCCTCAAGAGCATCGGCATCCCCTTTACTGATCCCCAGGGTGCTTACTTCGTATTGGCCAACATCGGACCCTATATGAAGCCCGGTCAGAGCGATGTTCAGTTCTGTGAGGAGATGGCCCACAAGGTGGGCGTGGCCTGTGTGCCCGGTACCTCCTTCTTCATGGAGGATGTCAACGATATCGTCCGTGTCCACTTTGCCAAGAAGGATGAGACCCTCTACGAGGCCCTCAATCGTCTGGCGGACATCAAGAAGAAAATGGCCTGATAGCAAAAAACAAAAAGCCAGGCTGGCAAGCTTGCCAGCCTGGCTTTCTCTTTCCTTCGACAGAGCCAACTATACTGTCTCTCCCGGGTGGACGATCCGCTTTACCCACTCCTGGCGGATCTCCCAGATGTTACCGCAGACGTTGAAGATCCCCCAGTGATCGATGGTGAACACCCGCTTCCAGCTCTCCCGGATCCGCGCCACTTCCTCCGGATATTTCCCGGCGTA
>CALXCQ010000056.1 GCA_944386835.1 uncultured Oscillospiraceae bacterium
GTTTACTCTGACAGAAGTGGTGGAGCAGAACCAGGTGGTGGGAAGCATCCCCATTCTTTCCGGACAGAGTCAGAGTGTCAATCTGGTTCCCTCCCGGGAATTTTCCTATCCGGTAGCGCAGGAGGAACCGTTGGAATTTGAAATTTGCGGACCCCGCTTCCTGTTTGCGCCCTTAGCTCAGGGACAGGAAATTGGAAGATTGCGGATTCTGGTGGCTGGCAAGGAAGTTGGGCAAGTTCCCCTGGTTTGCCAGACTTCTGTGGCAGAGGCAGAGGAAGAGAAAACCGGAATTTTAGAGAGGTTGCTTAAGTAGCTATGGAAGAACGATTGCAAAAAATCCTGTCCCGCTACGGGATCGCTTCCAGAAGGCAGGCAGAGAAGCTGATTTTGGAGGGGCGGATCACCATTAACGGAACGCTTGCCCGTCTGGGAGACACAGCGGACGACGAGCAGGACCAAATTACAGTAGATGGGGTTTGCCTGCAGAAAGAGCCGAAACGGCTCTACATAGTACTGAACAAGCCCAGAGGATATGTGACAACTCTTCACGATGAGAGAGGGCGTAAACACGTTAGCCAATTGGTTGCGGAGTGTGGACAGCGGGTCTACCCGGTTGGGAGGCTGGACATGTACTCAGAGGGGCTCTTGCTTCTAACAAACGACGGCCAACTGGCCAATGGACTGATGCATCCGGGACATGAGGTTACAAAGACCTACTTGGTATGGGTTTCTGACTTTCACCCGGACAAGGTGCAGACACTCAGAAGTCCCATGGTGATTGATGGGCAGAAACTTCAGCCGGCAAAAGTCTCGGTGTGCAATCAGAACGGTACCGTTGCCCTGTTGCAGTTTACCATTCACGAGGGGAAAAACCGTCAGATTCGAAAAATGTGCCAACAGGTGGGTTACACTGTCACCAGGCTCAAGCGAATTGCCGAAGGTCCCATTCAGCTGGGAACCCTTCCGGTGGGAGCTTGGCGGGAACTGACGAAGGAAGAAGTCAAAGCGTTACAAAAGGCGACACAGGGACCTCCGGTAACTTTTTGCCCTTGCAAAAAAAATGACAATTGAGTATCATACAAGGGAAAGTATGTAGTAGGGAGGCAAGGAGATGGCGGAGGATATTCTGACAGCAATCCACAATACGTCGGGCCATTTTTCCAAAGGGCAACGGGCGATTGCCAATTACATTGCCCAATCCTATGATAAAGCAGCTTTTATGACAGCCAGCAAGCTGGGCAAAACCGTAGGTGTCAGCGAATCTACAGTGGTGCGCTTTGCGGTGGAGCTGGGATATGACGGATACCCCAGCATGCAGAAAGCCCTTCAGGAATTGGTGCGGAATAAACTGACTTCCGTGCAACGGATTGAAGTGACCAACGACCGGATCAGTACCCAGGATGTGGCTTCCATGGTTTTGCAGGCTGATATGGAAACCATCCAGCTGACGAAGGAACATCTGGACCGGCAAATGTTCGCCGGGGCAGTGGATGAGATTGTCAATGCGCGGCATGTGTATATTGTCGGTGTCCGGTCATCGGCAGTACTGGTGGAATTTTTTGAGTTTTATTTGCGGAACATGCTGGATAATGTCCGGGTGGTGACTGCCAATTCCACCAGCGAAATGTTTGAACAGATGGTTCACCTGACGAAAGAGGACGTAATTATCGGAATTAGTTTTCCCAGATATTCGGCGCGGACCGTCAAGGTGATGCAATACTGTAGGGATCTTGGTGCCAAGCTGATCGCCATTACCGACTCCCTGCAAGCACCTGTGGCGAAAATCTCAGATTATGCCTTGGTGGCCAAAAGTGATATGGTCTCCGTGGTGGACTCTCTGGTTGCACCGTTGAGCCTGATTAATGCGCTGGTAGTGGCAATCGGCCACAAGCGGGAAAAGGAGCTGGCCGCTACTTATGCCGCTCTGGAACGTATGTGGGAAGAGTATGAAGTCTATGAACGAATGGAAGGCTGATGTGGCGGTTATAGGCGGCGGTGCGGCGGGGATGTTTGCCGCAGGATGGGCCGCACAGGCCGGGAAAAAGGTCGTGTTGATTGAGCGCAACAACCGACTGGGCAAAAAACTTATGATTACGGGAAAAGGGCGTTGCAATGTGACCAATGCCTGCCAGGCCGACGAGGTGCTCAAACAGGTGCCCCGCAATTCCCGATTTCTTTACAGTAGCCTCTGGGCATTTCCTCCGGAAAAAACCATGGCTTTTTTTTCGGAAATGGGGTGCCCCCTGAAACAGGAGAGGGGCAATCGGGTATTTCCCCAAAGCGATCAGGCTTCCAGCATTGTCTCAGCGCTGGAGGCCTTTCTCAGGCGCAGCGGTGTGCAGGTAATTTATGGGCAGCAGGTGCAGGAGATTATAACCGATGAGGAAGGTATTTGCGGTCTGACCCTTTTAAAAGGAACAGTCAGTGCTTCCTGCGTTATCTTGGCTACCGGTGGATGTTCCTACCCCCTTACCGGTTCCGACGGATCGGGCTACAAGCTAGCCGAGGCCCTGGGGCATACCATTGTACCTCCCGATGGTTCTTTGGTACCTTTGGTGGAGGCAGGTCACTGGTGCAGGCAGATGCAAGGTCTTTCCTTACGCAATGTGGCAATTAAACTGGTAAATCAAAAACATAAGGTGGTCTATGAAGATTTTGGAGAGCTCCTGTTTACCCACTTCGGCCTCTCAGGGCCGACGATTTTGTCTGCCAGTGCTCATATGTCGCCCAAAGACACTTATGAAATCTGGATCGATCTGAAACCGGCTTTGGACGAAGGGAAGTTGGATGCCAGAATTTTACGGGATTTTGCACAGTTCCAGAATCGGGATGTTGCCAACGCGCTAGTTCAGCTATATCCCAGAACGTTGATTCCGGTGATGATACAACGGGCGGGAATCGAGCCGGAACAGAAAGTGAACTCTTTGACCAAGCAGCAAAGGCGGGCCCTTTTGGAGCTGACGAAAAGATTTTCCGTATCCATAGCTGGCAAACGGCCTGTGGAAGAGGCCATTGTCACGTCCGGCGGCGTCAAAGTGCAGGAAGTGGATCCGAAAACCATGGCTTCCAAGCTGGTGGCAGGGCTGTACTTTGCAGGGGAAATTTTGGATGTAGATGCCTATACTGGTGGCTTTAATTTGCAGATTGCCTGGTCTACAGGCTATTGCGCAGGGACGGCTGCGGGGAAAGGAAGATAGAGGAGGAAGTTATGGAAGAAAAGCGATATGCCGTTGCGATCGACGGACCGTCAGGGGCTGGAAAGAGTACCATGGCAAGAAGGATTGCAAACGATCTGGGATTTGTGTATGTAGATACCGGGGCGATTTACAGAACAGTGGGTTATTATATCCATCTATGTGGGATTGGCCCCAGAGATATTCATCAGATTACCCGCCTGATTGACGACATCAATATTACCATTACCTATCCGGAGGACGGCATTCAGCACATGATTCTCAACGGTCAGGACATCACGCAGGAGATTCGTACGCCTCTTATGTCGGATTACGCCTCAAAGATTTCGGCCTTCCCTGTTGTACGGAGCTTCCTTTTGGATATGCAAAGAGACATGGCCAGACGTCATAATGTGGTTATGGACGGCCGGGATATTGGAACGGTAGTTTTGCCCCAGGCGGATGTGAAAATCTTTTTGACGGCCAGCAGTGAGGTGCGGGCTCATCGCCGTTTCTTGGAACTGCAAGAGCGGGGAGAAACGGTTACCTATGAAAAAGTGCTGGCAGATTTACAGCAGCGGGATACCCAGGATTCCAGCCGGGCGATTGCTCCCCTAAGGGCTGCCAAAGACGCGGTTACGGTGGACAGCACCCAGCTAGACCTCGAACAGACAGTAGCGGCTATCAGAAAAATTATTAGAGAAAAGTTGGGACTTTAGATGAATCGAGCTTGGTATTGTTTTTGTTATCTCATTTTTCGCCCGCTCTTCTTCTTAATCCACCCTGTTTTTCGGACCAGGGGTAGGGAACGGGTGCCGGAAGGGGCCTGCCTGCTATGCAGTAACCACAGCGGTATGGGGGATCCTTTCTGGCTGATTTTTGCGCTGCACCCCAATCCGATGTTCCGCAGTATGGCGAAAATTGAGCTGATGAAAACTCCGGTATTGGGAGCTTTCCTGCGTTCCATGGGCGTCTTTGGAGTGAACAGAGGACACCATGACATGGCGGCGGTGCATCAAGCTGCAGAAATTTTAAAGAGCGGCCAGAAACTTTTACTCAATCCGGAGGGGACCCGGGTCAAAAAAGGACAGCATGTACGGGCAAAGACGGGGGCCGTTCGTCTGGCAGCCCAGACTGGCGCACCGATTGTGCCCATCTACATATCGCCCCGCCCCCACTGGTTTTCTCCGGTAAAGGTGATATTTGGAGAACCCATTACCGTAGCCGGGGACCCGGAACGTACAAGCGAAGAATATCACAATCTCAGTGACCAGTTGCTACAGACTATCTACAGATTGGGGGAAGGGGAATGGGCGTAATTCTGGCACAGACAGCCGGCTTTTGTTTTGGCGTAGACCGGGCTGTGGAATTGGTGGAGCAGACGGTAAAGGCAGGGAAGCAGGCTGTTACCTTAGGCCCTATTATTCATAACCGCCATGTAGTGAATCACTTTGCACCAATGGGTGTTTATGCTGTAGAAGACCCGCAGAAGATTCCGGACGGGCACTGTGTCATCATCCGTTCCCATGGAATTCCGCGAACGGTTTACAGGCAGCTGGAGGACCGTGGATTGGAAATTGTGGATGCGACATGTCCCTTTGTAAAACGGATCCACCAAATTGTCTCTGAGGCTTCCCAGAAGGGGAGAATCCCTATTATTATTGGTACCAGGACCCACCCAGAGGTGGTAGCCATTGCAGGGTGGTGCGAAAATCCTTTGATTTTTGAAAGCGGGCAGGAACTGGAAACGTGGTTAACTTCTGATGCGGAAAATCCCGACAAACCTGTTTTGATGGTGTTTCAGACGACAAGTACCCAAGAATTGTGGGAAAGTTGCTGTAAAATCGTAAAAAAAGTGTGTACAAATTACGAAATATTTGATACAATATGCAGAGCGACAGAAAAAAGACAGGCAGAGGCACTCAAACTTTCCAAACGTTGTGACGCGATGGTCATTGTTGGCGACGCAAAGAGCTCCAATACGGGGAAACTTGCGATGATCTGCAAGCAGAATTGTAAGATCGTTTCTTTAGTTGATAATGCCGACGAGTTGGATTTGACGCTTTACGCTGGGGTTCGGACTGTCGGTATCACGGCGGGCGCGTCTACGCCGTCGTGGATCATAAAGGAGGTCAACAAGAAAATGAGCGAAGTCGTAAATGTTGAAACTGCACCGGAGGAGAGCTTTGAAGCATTGCTGGAGCAGTCTATCAAAACTTTAAATACAGGAGATAAGGTCACAGGCATTGTCACAGCGATTGGTTCCACTGAGATCCAAGTGGACCTGGGAACCAAGCATGCCGGATATATCCCCGTCAGCGAAGTCAGCGCCGACCCCACTGTTAAGCCGGAAGATGTGTTGCACGTTGGGGACGAAATCGAAGTGTGTGTAGTCCGTGTCAATGACGCAGAAGGCACCGTTATGCTTTCCAAGAAGAGACTGGATTCCGTGAAAGTATGGGACGAGCTGGAAAAGGCCTGCGAAGAAAAGACGGTTGTAGAAGGCTATGTGACAGAAGAGAATAAGGGCGGCATTGTTGCCAACGTGAAGGGAATTCGTGTTTTTGTTCCCGCTTCTCAGACTGGTGTAGCCAAGGGCGGAAACCTGGCAGATCTGGTGAAGAAGACAGTCAAGCTCCGCATTACCGAGGTCAACCGGGCCCGTCGCAGAGTGGTAGGCTCTATCCGCTCTGTAGCTGCGGAAGAGAGAAAAGCTGCAATGGAAAAGATCTGGAGTGAAATTGAAGTAGGCAAGAAGTACCATGGTACGGTTAAGAGCCTGACTTCCTATGGTGCATTCGTAGACATCGGCGGCGTAGACGGCATGGTTCATGTGTCTGAGCTGAGCTGGAACCGGATTAAAAACCCGGCAGAAGTGGTCAAAGTCGGCGACGAAATTGAAGTCTATGTTATCGCATTGGATCCTGAAAAGAAGAAAATTTCTCTGGGCTACAAGACTGAGGAAACCAACCCCTGGACGCTGTTTACCAATCAGTATCATGTGGGCGATGTGGCCAAGGTTAAAATTGTCAAGCTAATGACTTTCGGCGCCTTTGCAGAAATTATTCCCGGTATTGATGGACTGATTCACATTTCTCAGATTGCTGACCGCCGGATTGGTAAGCCAGAAGATGTGCTGTCGGAAGGTCAGGAAGTGGATGCCAAGATTATTGACATTGATCTGGAGAACAAGCGTATTTCCCTGTCCATTCGGGCACTCTTGGTACCGGAAGAGGCAGCTGAGCAGGAAGAGTCTGCGCAGGAAGCAGAAACTGCGGAATAATTTATTTTTCGTATACCGAAGGCCCCAGGCAAAATGCCTGGGGCCTTTTTGTGTAAAAAGTGATCTTATACAGGGTGGACCATTGATTGCTATGGAAAACATCCTGCTTTTATAGAGAAAACACTGTGCATACCAAAGATAACTTTGTAGCGGATGGTACCGAGGTAATTTTATGGTTATCGGCAAGAGAGCTGGTTTTCGGTCATCGACAGATCGGTTGCCTGCGGTGATTGGCAAGAAAGAGCGATGTTGACCGGAAGCGCTGCCTGTCTTTACAGGAAATGGGCCTGGACGGCCGGCAAAGCGGCTGTGCAATGTTGTAAGAAGAAGGCTACTTCGCCAGGAAGGCCTTCAACTGTGGTAAGACGGCCGAGGCATCTTTACGTCCCAGCTGGTACTGACTTTTGATTTTTCCGACATCTTTTTCCGCGCGATGAATATGCAGGTTTTCGGAAGGATAGATGGCAAAAGCCTTTCCGTCCTTTTGCATCTGCCGTACCAGAGCAAGAGACTGATTGTAATTTTCATGGCGCTGCCGCAAGGCTTCCAAAAACCGGGGATACCGCCGGTACCGAATGTTGGCGGCGCCCATGGGAAATGGCTTTTTTTCATAACCGTCGGGCTGGGTCAGGACGACAACGAGTTTGTCATATCCCAGATCTGCCATAGCCTTGACAGGGATACTGTCACAGACACCGCCATCTAAATATTGCTTCTCTCCAATGTGGACGGTGCGAGACAGAAGGGGCATAGAGGCTGAGGCCAGGAGGTAATCCATTTGACGGCCCTGCAAAGTCGGACACAAAATATATTCCGCCTTACCGGATTCCAGGTTGCTGCATACGACATAAAAATCGACTGTTGACGTTTCGAAAGCTACATGGTCAAACGGGTCCAAAACTTCCGGAATCTCATGATAGCAAAATTGTTCATTGACGATACTTCCGGTAGTTATGAGGGAGTGAAAACTCATAAACCGCTTGTCGCCGCAATAGCGAAGGTAGTAGCGGATACTTCTTCCAGCTTGGTTTGAAACATAGGAACAACCGTGTATAGCACCGGCGGATACGCCCATCACACCGTCCACAAAAATATTTTCTTCCAGAAAGACATCCAGGACACCTGCAGTGTAGATACCCCGCATAGCGCCGCCTTCCAGAACGAGACCGATTTTCATATATGACTGCTCCTTTCCGTTCTCGCTGTCGTTTCCCAGGCCAGAAAGAAAATGTGGTTCTATTCCGGTTCTGAAGTCTCAGACCGGCGAAAGGACAACCGCGCATTTTCCGGATGGCAAAAGAAGCGAGCACTTCTTTCCCTAAAAGGGGAAAGGGACTTTCTGCTAATTTTGCAATCAACAGAAACTCCCTTTCGGCAATATTTTTCCCAAACAAGGCACTAAAAAACTGTGGTCAACGATGGTATGCACAGTTTGAATTGAGAATTATCGCTTGGCAATAACTTCCGTCTCCACCAATGCTCCTTTGGGAAGGCCGGCTACCTGCACACAGGATCTGGCAGGAGGATTTTCTGGAAAATATTCGGCATAAATGCTATTCAGTGTAGCAAACTGACTTAAATCTGTCATAAAGACTGTAGTTTTCACCACGTTGGAAAAATCCAAACCGGCTTGTGCCAGGACGGCCTTAATGTTGGCAAACATTTGCCGGGCCTGCGCTTCAATCCCGCCTTCCACGAGGGCGCCGGTCTCCGGAACCAGGGGAATCTGGCCAGAGCAGAACACGTATTCGCCACAGTCAATTGCCTGTGAATAGGGTCCAACAGCTGCAGGAGCCTGATTGGTATGGATAACTTTTGTCATAGAAAGACCTCCTAGGTTGTATAATTTGAAACTTTCCATTCCAAATATTCGTCATAGGTGGAAAGCTTATCAACAATTGTGCCGTCTGGCAAAAACTCAATGATACGATTGGCCACAGACTGAAGCATCTCGTGGTCATGGCTCGCTAAAAGCACATTGCCGGGAAAAGCGATGAGACCTTTGTTTACCGCCTGGATGGACTCCATGTCCAGATGGTTTGTAGGCTGATCCAATAAGACCACATTAGCACCGCTGAGCATCATCTTTGAGAGCATGCAGCGGACCTTTTCCCCTCCGGACAATACCCCGACCGGCTTAAATACGTCTTCTCCGGAAAACAGCATCCGGCCCAAAAAGCCACGGAGATAGACATCGTCCTTTTTGACGGAGTACTGGCGAATCCAGTCAATTAACGAGTCAGAGCTGTCCAGAAAATAGGGGGAATTGTCTTTTGGCAAATAGCTTTGACTGGTAGATACGCCCCATTTAATGGAACCGGAATCCGGCTCCAATTCTCCCATGAGTATTTTAAACAAGGTAGTCTGAGCCAGCTCATTTTCTCCGACAAAAGCTATTTTGTCGTTTTTACCGACAGTAAAGGAGACATGATCCAAAAGTTTTACACCGTCAACGGTTTTGGAAACATCCCGTACAAATAATATGTCTTTTCCTACCTCCCGCTCCGGTGTGA
>CALXCQ010000057.1 GCA_944386835.1 uncultured Oscillospiraceae bacterium
AGGTATTTTTTGCAATTTTTCTCCTTTTTTGTTACCATCCCCGCTTATTCCGTGGCCGTCGCACCTGCTCTAAATTGACATCCACCAACACAATATCCTCGCCAAATCTTTTTACGCACTGCCAAGGAATCACATAGTCACTGTCGCGACCAAACAGTCCAAAAAACCGGCAAGGTCCTGGTACAATCAGAGCAACCACCTTGCCGGTTATCATATCGATTTCCGCATCATTGATAAAGCCGATTCTGCTGCCATCGCAAATATTTATCACTTCTTTACAACGAAGTTCTGTCAGCCTGTTACACAATGAAATCGACCACCTTACCTTCCAGACTTGTATTCATCTGTATGCCAGGTAGTCCTAACTTATGACACGGTAATGGATTTTCGGATTGCTGCCAATGCATTTTTTTCCAGCCGAGATACCTGTGCCTGGCTGATTCCGACTTCATTTGCAACTTCCATTTGTGTCTTCCCATCAAAAAAGCGCATTGCCAGGATGTGTTTTTCCCGAGCTCCCAACCGACTGATGGCCTCCCTGAGAGTGATGGATTCCAGCCACCTGTCGTCTGTATTTTTCATATCTTTTACTTGGTCCATAACCGTCAAAGGATCCGCCCCATCTGAGTAAACAGGCTCATAAAGTGAAACTGGTGCCGTAATAGCATCCAATGCATACACCACTTCCGAAGCGGGGATTTCAAGCTCCTTTGCAATCTCTTCCGCGGTTGGTTCTTTGGAATTCTGAGAGACCAGCCGCTCTTTACACTGCAAAACCCGATACGCTGTATCCCGCACTGAGCGACTGACACGAATGGAGCTGTTATCCCGCAGGTATCTACGGATTTCGCCCGCAATCATTGGAACACCATAGGTGCTAAAACGGACCTCTTTTGTAATATCAAAATTCTGGATTGCCTTTAGTAGTCCAATGCACCCTACCTGAAACAAATCGTCAGGATTTTCTCCACGTCCCATAAATTTTTGAATTACGGATAAAACAAGACGCAGGTTACCTTCAATCAGTTGTTCCCGCGCCTGTAAATCGCCAGCTTTAAATTTTCGGAGTAATTCCTGCATCTCTGCATCTTTGAGCGTTTTCAGCTTTGAAGTATTGACACCGCAAATTTCTACTTTTCCCTGCATTCCTTGACTCCCCTTATCCTCTGATATTTCAGATAATCAGATAAAAAGAGTATTTCCACAGATTCCTGGCAATATACGCCAAAGTCTCCAAGTGCAATTTGGAAATTTTCTCCTTTGGAGAACAACTGCACTGTGAGAGCTTGCCTCTTTTAATTTCTTCGCAGGCTTTTTCGTATATAACTCTACGTGCCAAATAAGGGACGGCCTCTCCCCATACCGGTAGACAGCTGCTATAGAGGAAAACGTCGCAGCTACTACACTTTTTCAGACATTGCATACCGTTTTTCCAACTTTTCAAACCTATTTTTCTCTTTTTGGTTTACCGTAATCCACAAATTCTGGTTACGTAATGTCCTCATAATTTTTCTTTTCTAACGGATATGCAGTCAATTATTCATATAAATTTTACCTGTCTTTAAATTTAGGCTCAAAAATTTTCCTTGATTTCTTTGAGTTTTTCACATTGTCAACAGGTTTTTCCACAGATTAATTTTTATTACAAACCCATTCCACTTTGTATATTGTGTTTACATAATATCATTCTAACTTTATTCCACAAAATAGGCGATATCCTCCAGACTCATGTTTTCCTGGAGGCCCAAATTGATACCATATGCAATTACTTTTGCAATTCTGGACACCTGTGCATCGATATCCGTCACAGTGACGACCATATGGGCAGCCTCCGACTTTAGCGATATCTGTGACTTTTCCTGGCCATGGGATTGTAAAACATCTTCTACTAAAGTGGCTACCTCCACAACTGTCGGAACGCCAACGGCATAGACGGGGACACCCAAGGTTTCTTCGTTAAAGGCACTTCTGCTATTTCCAATTCCGGAGCCCGGTACAATTCCGCTGCTGGCCAACTGCACTGTCGTGCACAGCCTGTCCAAAGAGCGGGCAGCCAAAGCATCTACTGCTACCACACAGTCTGGCTTTATGGTTTCGACAACACCCTTGACAATTTCAACACTCTCCAACCCGGTGGTTCCTAACACGCCTGGTGCCAGGGCACTGACCGCACGGCATCCTTCCACACTGCCATCGAGCAAGTGACGGGTAACCATCAATTGTTCCAGTGTTTTCGGTCCGACCGCATCGGGTGTAACCTGTAAATTCCCCAACCCGACAACCAAAACCGTTTGTTCCTGCTTTAGCTTCATCATGGCTTGTAGTTTCCTGGCCAATATCGTAACTGCAGTGGCAAACTCTTTGTGCTGCCGGCAGTGGTCTGGTGTTATTTCCAAAGTTAGATACTGACCAACCGGCTTATGCAAAGCCTGACTTCCTTCCTCATTTAAAATCCGGACACAAGTTATTTTAATTCCCTGCTCTACTGTCTCCCGGGCTTCCACACCAGAAAGTTTTGTTGTCTCCCGGGCAGATTCTTTCCATAATTCCTGTTCTTCGATGGCCAGATCCGTATGTTTTCCCATTTTATTTCACCTCTTTTGTATTCTCTGCGTGTATCGTTGGAATCATGCGAAAAATTTTTCAACAAAAAGGTAATTTTCCTATTGATTTTATGAGCTTTACACGCTATAATGTGTTTCTGCATGAGATTGTAACGTTGTTACCGATTCAGGAACATAGAAACGCGATTGGAGGAGGTGTAACCGTGCCCAATATCAAGTCTGCTAAAAAGAGAGTAGCATTGTCAAGAATTGCCAATGAGAAAAACAAGGCTGAAAAGTCTATTTTGAAAACCTCCCTCAAGAAGTTTGACGCAGTCCTTGCCAATGGCAGCGCTGAAGAAAAAGAAACTGCCTATAAAGCGGCTGTTCAAAAAATTGATCAGGCTGTTAAAAAGGGTATTCTGCACAAGAATACTGCTGCCCGTAAAAAGAGCAGCATTACCTTGAAAAAGAATGCAAGCGTTTAATTTTGTGGACAACCCTCCGAGAAATCGGAGGGTTTTTTCATTCTTCCCTTGAAGCGGAAAGCTTAGGACGGTATACTGAAAATAAAAAGCAGAATGCTTTTCAAAAGAAAGGCGGAACACAGTGGTAAGCCTCTTTGACAACATTCAATCATTGCCTGGTATCGGTCCAGCCAGGGCCAAGCAGTTAAAAAATTTGGGCGTTGAGACAATTTATGACTTAATTGCCTACTTCCCTCGCTCTTATGAAGACCGTACCAAACAGGCGGAGATAGCCAGCCTGACTCCGGATGCACCTGCATGCTTTCAGGCCATGGTCACATCAGCACCGCGAGTCTCCCGCATACGAAAAGGAATGGAAATCACACGCCTGCAGGTGGCAGACCATACAGCAAAGTTAACACTGGTCTTTTTCAATCAGAGTTACGTAGCCAAATCATTGGTTTATGGAGAATCCTACTGGTTTTACGGCCAGCTGAACGGAAAGGCCATTGGTTTACAAATGGTGAACCCTCAGTTTGAGCCTTTGGACCGTGCCGGTTCCATCACCAACCGGATTGTGCCGATTTATAGTCTAACCGCCGGACTCTCCAATCACATTTTATCCAGAGCAATCTGCCATGCACTTTCTCTTTGTCAGAATATGCTTCCGGAAATACTTCCTGCCTCCGTGCTGGCTCAGTACAACCTGCTTCCCGCCTCGGAGGCCTATACAGTTATCCACAATCCCCCAAACTTTTCTTTGTTAGAACAAGCCCAAAAACGATTGGTATTTGAAGAATTCTTTTTGTTTTCTCTGGGACTGAGCTGTATGCGAAGTCATAGAAGCGCAAACACCCATGATGTCTATACCGATTGCAAATTAACTTTGTATTGGAAGGCACTCCCCTTTCCACCAACGAATGCCCAAAAGCGAGCAGTTCAGGAGATCTGCCACGATCTCCAGACCGAAAAGACTATGAACCGTCTTTTACAAGGTGATGTAGGAAGTGGTAAAACACTGGTGGCTGCCGCAGCTGCCTATGTAGCTGTGCAAAATGGAAAACAAGTTGCTTTTATGGCGCCAACAGAAATCTTAGCAGAGCAGCACTTTCAAACGCTGCAAACACTTCTGGCACCGTTTCATTTTCATTTTGCCCTGTTGACCGGTTCCAAAAGTATAAAAGAAAAACGCCAAATTAAAGAGGAAATTGCCAATGGAACGGCACAAATTGTTATCGGTACCCATGCCTTACTTACTTCTGACGTAGAATTCTCCAATTTGGATATGGTAATTGCAGATGAACAACACAAATTCGGCGTTGCACAGCGTGCTGCACTTACGCAAAAAGGGAAAGCTCCTCACCTTTTAGTTATGTCAGCTACTCCGATTCCTCGTACATTGGCACTTTTGTTATATGGTGATTTGGATTTGAGCATTCTGGATGAGCTGCCACCTGGCCGTCAGAAAGTAGAAACCTTTCTAGTTTCTGAAGCTTTCCGCAGCCGCATCAATGGATTCATCCGTAAGCATGTGGAAAATGGCCATCAGGTCTATATTGTATGTCCTGCCATTGAAGATGGAGAAGATGCCTCTTATAAGGCAGCCGTAACTTGGGCAGACACATTGCGTCAAACTGTCTTTGGCGATCTTACAATCGGCCTCCTGCATGGTCAGATGAAAGGAAGCGACAAAGAGGCTGTCCTCCGCCAATTTGCACTCGGGAGTATTCAAATTTTAGTGTCTACTACGGTAATTGAGGTAGGGATAGACGTTCCCAACGCCACTTTGATGGTAATAGAAAATGCAGAACGATTTGGACTGAGCCAGCTGCACCAATTGCGCGGCCGTGTAGGCCGTGGCCAAGACAAATCCTACTGTGTCCTGATTTCATCTTCAAAAAATGAGGAAACACAGACCCGGTTAAAAGCCTTATGTGCAACCAATGACGGCTTTCAAATTGCAGAGCAGGATTTGGCGCTCCGTGGCCCAGGAGATTTTTTCGGCGCAAGACAGCACGGATTACCACAATTCAAAATTGCCAATCTCAGTTTGGATTTGAACACTTTAAAGCAGGCACAGCAAGCTGCAAGAACGCTTCTGGACCAAGATCCTGATTATATACTCCATACCCCCTCATTGTTGACCAGAATACAGGTGTTATTTGAAATAAGTGGTAATATTTTTAACTAAAACACCTCACATTACTTTGGTTTAACCATACGGATTGCATAAATTTTACAATCCCAGCGGAAAATGATTGTACGTGCCTGAGGGTTGTTGTAAAATAATACCGACTAATTGCAACAATACTTCTGAACCCGCCAATCTTCAGAATTATGAATACGGAGGAAGATTCCAATGAAAAAACCGATTGTTTTAGTAATTATGGATGGCGTTGGCCGTGGTGATGGTGGCAGTGGAGACGCTGTAAAATTGGCCAAAACGCCTAATTTGGATATGCTGTTATCCAATTGCCCCCATACCTGGCTCAAAGCCCACGGGACAGCTGTTGGGCTTCCCACGGACGAAGATATGGGCAATTCGGAAGTCGGACACAATGCGCTGGGGTGCGGACAGATTTATTCGCAAGGCGCTAAACTTGTGAACGAAAGCATCGAAAATGGTAAGCTGTTTCGTTCCGACACCTGGAAACTACTGATTCAGAACTGTCTGGAGCATCACAAGCCTCTTCATTTTCTAGGACTTCTGTCCGATGGCAATGTGCATTCCCATATCTCTCACCTGATTGCTATGCTGAAGCAGGCCAAAGCAGAAGGCGTTCAAACTGCTTTTTGCCACATTCTGCTAGACGGACGTGACGTTCCGGCTACATCTGCATTGGAGTATGTAGATCAATTGGAACTCGTTCTGAAACAGCTGTCTACAGACGGCTTCAGCTACCAAATCGCTTCCGGAGGCGGTCGAATGGCAATTACCATGGATCGTTATGAAGCCAACTGGCCCATGGTGGAAGCCGGATGGCGTACCCATGTGCAGGGGCTGGGCCGCCAATTCCCGGATGCCAAAACAGCGATTGAAACCTACCGCCAGGAAACCGGCTGCATTGACCAGGATCTTCCCGCTTTTGTCATTGCCAAAAACGGAGAACCTGTTGGCCGAATTGCCAATGGCGACAGTGTCATTCTGTTCAACTTCCGTGGCGATCGGGCCCAGGAAATCTCTCTGGCTTTCGATCGGAAGGACTTCGATAAGTTTGATCGTGGTGATTACACTGGCTGCCTGTTTGCCGGCATGTTAGAGTATGATGGAGATCTCAAAATTCCCACCCGATATTTGGTGGAACCTCCTGTCATTGAAAACACATTAACGGAAGTCCTTTGTAAGAATGGTGTACGGGAATATGCCTTGTCGGAGACTCAAAAATATGGCCACGTCACATATTTTTGGAACGGGAACCGTTCCGGAAAAGTCTGCCCCGATCTGGAGGTCTACGAAGAAATTCCTTCTGACGTCGTTCCTTTTGAGCAAGCTCCGGCTATGAAATCCAGAGAAATCACTGACCATATGGTTGCAGCGATGGCCTCCCATAAGTTTGATTTTTTGCGGTGTAACTACCCTAATGGAGATATGGTAGGCCATACCGGTGTTTTAGATGCCGTGATTTATGCAATGGAATGCGTAGATACGGGAGTTGGACGCATCTTGGAAGCAGCCCGTCAATATGGTTATACGGTCTGTGTGACTGCCGACCATGGTAACGCAGACCAGATGACAGAAACAAAAAAGGGAAAAACTTCTGTAAGGACAGCACATTCTCTGAATCCGGTACCTTTTATCATCTATGACCCTGATATCTCCTACGCGCTAAAAGACGGTGCCTTTGGGTTGGCCAATGTAGCTCCCACTCTACTGGATATGATGGAAATTTCTGCCCCCTCTTGTTGGGAAGAAAGTATGCTTTTGAAGGAACGCACTGCGAAAGTTTAATTCATGTACGATACGCGTATATTTCAATGGGCGTTCATCTCAAAACGTTCCCAAGGCTTTGGGCATGCTCCCAAAGGAACAAGCCTGCAAGACCGGGCAAGTGTCTGCCATCCTCTTGGATTGGAAATCCTTTGAAGACGCATTGATTTTACACTTGTGCTTTCATGAAAAATAAGATAGTATAGTATGACATAGGTTGATTCCACCAATTCTAAAAGGAGGTCACAATATGATTCGTCTTAGTACGGACAAGGGTACTATCGCAATTGATTCCAATGTCTATACCAATATTGCTGGTGTAGCTGCATCCAATTGCTTTGGTGTAAAAGGTATGGCTGTCCGTTCCATGACAGACGGACTTGTCCATCTTTTACGTCGGGAAGCAATGAGTAAAGGCGTTCGCGTCGCTTTTCATGATGACGGTTCCATTTCCATTGATCTGCATATTATGGTTGACCATGGTGTCAATATTAACGCCGTCGGAGCTGCTATTATCGATGAGGTGCGCTACGTTGTAAACAAATCAACTGGCACCGAAGTGAAAGCCGTCAACGTATTTGTTGATTCCATTACAGTTGATTAATTTGGCGGCCAAGCCGCAAACGGAGGTGTTTACAATTGAGGCATACCATCGACGGAGCAGCGTTTTGTCGCATGATTCTAAGCGCTTCGGCCTCTATTGAAATGAATAAACAGCGAGTAAATGAGCTCAATGTGTTCCCTGTCCCGGACGGAGATACCGGCACCAACATGTCTATGACCCTGGGTGCAGCTGCAGCTGACTTGCGCAAAGCTGACGCACCCCAATTGGGGAAAGCTGCCGATATTACCGCTTCTGCCCTATTACGCGGTGCCCGTGGTAATTCAGGGGTTATTCTATCTTTATTGTTCCGTGGTTTCTCCAAAGCTCTGAAAGGTCTGGAGGAGGCCAGCGGAATTGAATTGGCCCGGGCTCTGACTTCCGGAGTGGAATCTGCTTATAATGCAGTTATGAAACCGGCGGAAGGTACAATCTTAACTGTTTCCCGTGTTACCGCTGCAAAAGCAACGGAAGCAGCACAAGAAAATGATGACATTGAGCATGTGTTATCGGTTGCCATAGAGGCTGCAAAAGCAGCACTTCCCCAGACTACAGAGCAAAACCCCGTGCTGAAGAAAGCAGGGGTAGTAGACGCCGGTGCAGTTGGCTTTCTGGTTATTCTGGAAGGTATGATGGCCAGTCTGCAAGGTAACGATGTAATTGTGGACGCGCTTTCTGACACACCTGCCACAAAGGAGCAGGCAGATTTCTCTGAGTTTGCAACAGAAGACATTACTTTTGGATATTGCACGGAGTTTATTGTCTCCCGTGAAAATGAGAAAGATCCCAATTTGCTTCGAAGCTTTTTAAGCGAATTGGGTGACAGCTTGGTCCTTGTGGATGATGAAGAAATTATTAAAGTACATGTTCACACCAATAATCCAGGTGTTGCCATCGAAGAAGCACTCACCTATGGCAGCTTAGTTACCGTGAAAGTGGAAAATATGCGTTTGCAGCATACCGAAAAAGTCCTGAGTGCAGAAGAAATGCCAGAAAAAATCGCTGAGCCCTCAAAAAAATATGGTGTTGTCTCTGTATGTTGTGGCGATGGAATTGCAACTGCTTTCCGCGACCTGGGTGCTGACCAAATTGTATCAGGTGGGCAAACCATGAATCCTTCTACGGAGGATATTCTCAAAGCCATCCATGCCACGCCGGCTGAGATTGTATTGGTTCTTCCCAACAACAAAAATATTATTATGGCCGCGGAACAAACCATTCCTCTGGCTAAAAAGCAAGTTGTCGTCATACCCTCCAAAACCATTCCTCAGGGGATTACTGCTCTGCTCAATTTTGACCCGGATTGTGAAGTTGAAGAAAATGTAGAGCACATGACCCAGTCTTTGGATACCGTAACGACAATGCAGATTACTTATGCTGCACGAAACTCGGACTTTGATGGTCACGCCATTCAAGAGGGTGATTATCTGGCACTCTACGGTAATGGCCTTTTTGGCAATGGTCCAGATTTAAGTGTCCTTCTTAAAGATCTGGCTATCAAAGTAGCCAGCGAAGAAAAGTCTTTTATTAATATTTTCTACGGAGATACCGTGACAGAAGAGGAAGCTACCCAAGCCGGTGCTATTTTCCAGTCACAGTGTCCGGAAGCAGACGTCAATATTCTAAATGGCGGTCAGCCTGTTTATTACTATTTAATTTCGGCAGAATAAAAAGGTGCCAGCACAATTTGAACTGCACCCCATTTGTTAGACAGTATGATATACTGAATAACAAATGGGGTGCTTTACTATGCCGAAAGGAATACCAAACAAACGCTATACACCAGGATTCAAGAAGCAGGTAGTAGAGGCGGTCATACAAGAGGGTCTTAGCTATCAGGAGGCCGCCAGAATTTATGAAGTTCAAGGACATGACCGCATTCAAAGCTGGGAACGGATTTATTTGGAAGAGGGGCCGGAAGGTCTTGCGGTGGAGCGCAGAGGGCGCAGAAGAACAGGCAGGCAAAAGAAGCTGCCCAGCAAAGTAGAAGAGGACTTGCTTGCCGAAGTACAGAGGCTGCGAGCGGAAAATGCATACCTAAAAAACTTGCAAGCCTTGGTTTTGGAAGAAGAGCGACGCCGGCGCAAAAA
>CALXCQ010000058.1 GCA_944386835.1 uncultured Oscillospiraceae bacterium
TATATATAGAAGTGTATCGTGTCGAGGCCCTCAAGGTAGTAAACTGGTAGTAAAATCAGCTTGCAGAGTGTAGGAACTCGCTGAATATCAAGTCGTTTTGAAGGGTAGGTCAAATCCTGCCGTGGCATACGAACAGGATTTTTACCATTTCTTTCCCTCTCTATTTTCATTTTGATGACACGGCGTTGCGCCAAAGAAAGGATCTGTTTCTTCAGACTGCCATAAGAAAGAATATAGGCACTTGTTTGAGGGTGCGAAAAGTTTGCTGGCGAGTTTCGCAGAATTGCCGAATACATTGAAATTTCATTTTCTGAAATTCCCACTGCGGCGGGCTGATGCCCGCTACTCTATTTCTGCAGTGTGTTTTCCTAATATGAAATATTCATATCCCGACAGCGCTGTGAAGGCCACCCGCCGCAACCAGCCCTACCGGCAGAGCATCCGTATCTTTTACAAGTTCATCGGAGAGATGCAAGAAGACGCAATTCGAGCTCTGCCCGTGGATGCCCCTATCTCAAAACGGAGCGAAAATTTGGACAATGAGCCAAATTCGACATATACTTTTGTTGACAGTGACAAGGGAGGGGCAAACTTACTGAACAATTAACATGTGAATTTTAAAACGCTAAAATTAAATTGAGTCGGTGAGCTATTAATTTTTCTAATATGCAGGTCAATTAATTTAAGTTGATTTTTCCATACGCCATGATACACTTTTATTAGCACTGACAGAATGACTTTGCGCTCGAAAAACATAGAAAGGGTGAAAAACAATCATGGCAAATACCCCGAAAGTTGCTCTCATGGAAGTGTTTCCTGTGGCGGGGAAAGACAGCATGGAGCTTAACCTCTCTGGCGCTCATGCTCCGTACTTTACTCGCAATGTAGTAGTACTTACTGATAACCGTGGTAATGTTGGAATCGGAGAAGTCCCTGGCGGGGGAAAAATTACAAAGGTCCTTGAGCAAGTGAAGATGCTGGTGGAAGGAACCAGCATCGGCGATTACAAAATGACGCTGCGAAAAATCAACGAATGGCTTGCAGCAAATGTTAAAAACGATGTGCGGGGTCAGCAAACATTCGACTTGCGTACAGGCGTCCATGTAGCCACTGCCATAGAGACACCGTTATTGGATTTGCTTGGTCAATATTTGGAAGTCCCAATGGCGGCTTTGCTAGGCGATGGGATACAACGGGACCGTGTCCGGTTTTTGGGGTACTTATTCTATGTGGGAAATCGAAAGAAGACCGACTTGCCTTACCACTCCGAACCTAACTCTGACTGCGCCTGGTACCGTCTGCGCCACGAGGAGGCCCTCACTCCGGAGGCTGTCGTAGCCCTTGCCAAAGCAAGCTATGAGAAATATGGCTTTGAGGACTTTAAACTCAAGGGTGGTGTGCTGGAGGGCAAAGAGGAGCTGAAGGCCGTCCAGGCTCTGAAAGAGGCTTTCCCCAAGGCTCGAATCACGCTGGACCCCAATGGCGGTTGGCTGCTGAAAGATGCACTGAAGTTGGCTCCTGAGCTAAAGAAGGTGCTGGCCTACTGTGAGGACCCATGTGGCGCGGAAGAAGGCTTTTCAGGCCGCGAAATTATGGCCGAGTTCCGGCAGGAGAGTGGGATCCCGACAGCCACCAATATGATTGATACTGATTGGCGTCAGATGCGGCACTGTATTGCTTTGCGCAGTGTGGATATTCCGCTGGCTGATCCGCACTTCTGGACTATGGCTGGTTCTGTCCGGGTTGGCCAGATGTGTAATGATTTTGGCCTTATGTGGGGGTGCCACTCAAACAATCATTTTGATATCTCTCTGGCTATGATGACCCAGTGTGCTGCAGCGGTTCCGGGCAAACTCAACGGCATTGATACGCATTGGATTTGGCAGGAGGGGCTGGAGCGCCTCACCAGGCAACCTCTACAGATTGTGGATGGCTGTATCGACTTGCCCGAGCGGCCCGGCCTGGGCGTGGAATTAGACTGGGAGCAACTCAGAAAGGCAAATAAGCTCTACTTGGATAACTGCCTGGGTGGCCGGGACGATGCCGTAGGTATGCAGTACCTGATCCCCGGCTGGAAGTTCGACCCCAAGCGTCCTTGTCTAGTTCGGTAAAACACTGTAAAATTTTTGTATGGATGTACCGGGGCAGCGGGTATTTTGCTGTATTGGATAAAAACAGCCTCTAATTTTTGCTTTACAGTGATTTGATGCGGGGTTATGATATACAACAAATGAAGGCTCGACAAAGCAGGAACAGGAGGCCCATATGGCGAAATTTGCCCTAATCCTTCCAAGAAAAGAAATGGTAGAGCAGGCTGGAAACATTGCTCGTGAATTTGGGTTGGATGTGGTTTTTAACCAGCTTACCAGCACAGAAAATGTTCAGGAACTGATACCTGAGGCCCGGCGTTTAGGCGCTGATATTCTGGTTGCGCGTGGCCGCCAGGCGTCCATTTTAAAGGCCGAAAGCGACTTTCCGGTGGTAGAAATCCGTTTGACCGGGCAAGAAATTGCCCTTTTGCTTCGCAGAGCAAAGGATCTGGTGCCACATATCCAACATCCCAAAATCGGAGTTGTTACCATCTCAAATTTGGTTGGAAACATTATGAGCTTTGAAAGTGTGTTTGATATTGAACTGCACACTTATTTTGTGGCAAAAGATGATGAGTTAGAGCACGGTGCGGCCCAGGCGGTGGCCGAGGGGATGGATGTGATCCTCGGTGGAGATTTTGTGAATGCATACTGCCGGAGCTTGGGCAAACGGACCCTTTTCTTTGAGGGCACAGAAGACTCTATTCGGGAGGCACTTCGGGTCGCGCAAAGTGTGGGGTTTGCCTCTGACGCGGAGCGGAGAAATACGGCGCATCTTCAAGTGCTGTTGGATTATTCGTTCAATGGTATTATTGAGCTGGACATACAAGGAAGTATTGTCCGCGTCAATGATGTTGCCAGCAAACTGTTGGATCAGCCACAGGAAATGCTGATAGGGCAGAAGCTAGCAGATCTAATGCCGGCAGAGGATGCGGAGCTTTGGAATGATGCGTTGGCTCGACACCAGGAATTGTACTTTTCGGCTTTAAAGCTTGCTGGCATCTATGTGGTAGCCAATGCAGCCCTGGTGGGGGATCGAGATGCCACAGAAGGGATTGTTTTTTCATTTTATGAGATGAATAAGATGGAACGGCAAGGTGCCCGGGCGATGCGTGAACGTTATCGACTCCACCGTTACCTGGCGCATGGGCGTTTTGAAGATGTTAGTCACGCGAGTCGGACTATGCGTCAGGTCATACGCATGGCGCGAACCTTTGCTGAAACCAGGCAGCCTGTTTTGCTTCAGGGTGAAGTGGGAAGCGGGAAAGCGCTTTTTGCCCAGAGCATTCATAACGCCAGCGCGTTTGCTCAGGGACCATTTGTTATTTTCCGCTGTGCTGCTGGGTGGGATGATCAGGCTGAGGCACTGTCTGCTGCGGCCAGGAATGCAGATAGCGGTACACTCTATTTAAGTGATGTAGACTTTTTAAATAGTAAAGGCCAGGATGTGCTGCTCCGCTTGCTGGAAGAAGACGTCGTACAGACAAAGATGGATGAACTGCCGACATTTGCAAATGTTCGTGTGATTGCCTCGTTAGACGGCAATTTACAACCACTGGCGGAGGCGAAGCGGTTCCGCTGGGACCTCTATTATATACTCTCTGCCATGCTGTTGGAACTGCCGCCCTTACGCACACGGAGAGAGGACCTAGAGCAGGCCATTGATATGTGCTTAGACGACTGCGTAACCAGACTCGACCGCTATGTAGTTCTTACGAAAGAGTCACGCCGGGTTTTATTGGAGTATCCATGGCCGGGGAATTATACACAACTAAAAGCTTTTATTGAGCGATTGGTTCTTACTGCCCCCAGCCGGACGATTCATGATGGATATGTACGTCAGCTCTTGGGGCAGATCTATCCGACTCCAGACCAGAGCGATTTAGAAATGAGTAATTCGCCCAAGTATTCTACACAGGCGTTTGCTTTGTTGGCGGCGCTACGGCGCAACAACGGTAATCGTGCGGCTGCCGCTATGGAGCTCGGTATCAGTAAAACAACACTTTGGCGCCGGATGAAA
>CALXCQ010000059.1 GCA_944386835.1 uncultured Oscillospiraceae bacterium
GTCTGGCGGTCAGAAGAGTACCGGGCATAGATAACGACATTCATTTTTTCCACCCCTTCTTCTTGTTGGTCTCTAGTAGATATTGACCAAATTCATCAAAATTCTCTGGTGTGGGTTCCCGTTTTATCTTGTCCATATAAGTATTACACTCGCAAATGACCTGATTGTAAAATTCATATCCTGCTCCGCTCCAAAGTTCTACATCTGGATTTCTCGCAGCTCTTCGAATCAGGGCATTTTTTTCGTTTCTAAAGAACTGAATTGTTTGCCGAACGGTTTCTTCACAGGTTTTTGGGGTACTGCGCTTTTGCGAAAAGCGATTTTGGTATAAGCTTATCCGTCCACAGTACAGTTGCTTAAAATTAGTCGTTACAAAGGAATTTCCACAGTGGCGGCAAATCGCCATTTTGAAACCATTGAGTGCATAGTAGTGCATTATGGCTACCACCATATCCAATGCTGTCTGACAAGCATATTCAACCCAATGATCCGATTGAGCTACTTCAGAATATTTGGTAATAGGGAAGTCATAAGAAATTGTTCCATCATCATTGCCTGTTTGCTCACTTCGATAGAATTTTACATCCAGATTTGCCTCATATTTACGGGCTAGTCTCCAAATTTCCTCTGCTCTTTTGTGAGGCTGTCTACGAGATTCTTTTAATATTGGTTCTGCTTCGCTTAAAAATTGAAACGACTTCCGCACATTTTCATAGCGAAGTTCCATCCAAGAAGGGTCATAGAGGATGGCTGTGTGGCTGAACATACATCCGAAAACATGATTCTGCAAATCGAAATATGTCTTGGGGCGGCCTCTTTTCCCATGCTCTACTTTCTTGATTTTCTTGTAATCACTAATTACATCATAAATATTGAAGGCCTGACGATGGCCTTGGTCTGCTGTTTGTAGTTCTGCGCTTAAATCCCCGGCTTCTTTGACAATGATTAGCTTGTAGTCCATATCTTGCCCTCCAAAAATATTTCCTTTCAAATACAATCATATCTTCAAAACACTTATAAGTCAATAGGTTTATTTCTTGATAAAATATCACCATAAAGTTCTCCGGCAAGGTGGTGATATGAGTGGGGCAGACCGATATTGTAATTACCCAAAAACAGGCCCGGATTTTTGCTAGGGCTATTTGCAAAGATGTGTCTGCTTACATTCACGCCCACCAACGGGAATATGAACAGTTTCTACTTGAAGAGAAAGGTGAGGATGCAAATGACGAAAATCAAAGCACACATAGATCCAAAGGGCTACGATGAAAAGCCCTCTGGCAAAGAGAATGGGGGAATCAAAAGCAGACTGCAAAAAGACACCAGTCCGTCCGTTGTTACATTGGAAGAACTGGTGCAGAAAATTGAAACAGGCCATTCAATCAGTCCCGGAATCATGGGCGGTATGAGTGCGAAAGACTGGAAGGAACAACAATTGTTTCTGGTCGATATTGATAATGAGGAAGATGGACCAATGCTCCGTATTAAAAGCGCCAAGGCTATTTGTAAGGAAAACAATCTGCCTCTTGCGTTCTATTACCAGACCTTCAGCTATACGAAAGAACACCCCAAGTTCCGTCTTGCCTTTGTCATGGACAAACCTGTTACCGATGAAGGCAAGAGAAAGAAAATCATGGAGACGCTGGTGAATCTATTTCCGCAGAGCGATAAAAGCTGCGTAAACGCCGACCGCATTTTCCACGGCACGAATAAAAGCGCAAAACTTCTCAACGAGAATGCGCGTATTTCGTGGGAGAACATCACGGCTGTCTCTTTCCCCACCCGCGCGGTAAAACACCATAGCGGCCATTCTAGCCACGTAGGCGTGCGTTCCGATTCCGAACTGGACAAACTGGTGCGGAACTTTGATTTGTTTGGGTATTTGAAGGAACGCAACGGCGGTTTTCGGCGTACAGAAAGTGGCGCAGTATTCCATAACTGTGAAATTTGCGGGCACCATGGTAATTTGATGTATGTGAAGGAAACAAATACATTTTATTGTCACTCGAAAGCCGTTGGAGGGAGCATTATCGACTATCTGATCCATGCAGAAGGGCTTACAAAAGCACAGGCAATTGACAAATTGAAACATGAATTGTGTGAGCCTAAGTGGAGCACGCCAATACCATTTGATGAAGTCAAGTTGCCTTCATTCCCGGTGGACGCCCTTCCCGCTCCATTATGTGACTGGGTGAAAGCTGTTGCAGAGAATACAGAAACCCCAGTTGATATGGCGGCGGTCTGCGCTCTCGCTGTGCTTTCCTGTGCTCTGCAAGGGAAATTTATAGTTCATGCCAAATCGGGCTATGATGAACCACTCAATCTCTATATCCTTATCATAGCCAATTCAGGTGAGCGGAAAAGTCCGATTGTTAATATGATGACCCGCCCCATATACCAGTATGAGGACAGAGAGAATCAGCGCAGACAGGAATTGATGGAGGCCGATCAAGCCAACTTGAGCAGTTGGAAAAAGCAAATTGATATGTTGGAGCGGGACGGGAAAACAGATGAAGCTGCCAAACTCAGGGCAAAATGCAGAGAGTTAGAACACAATCGAGCCAAACCGCTCCGCTTAATTGCTGATGATATTACAGCAGAGGCTTTGACTTCCTTGCTGGCCGAAAACAAAGGACTTATGACCATTATCTCAACAGAAGGAGGTTTATTTGATACTTTAGCTGGACGATATTCCAATAATATTTCTATTGATACTTTGTTAAAGGCATATAGCGGTGACAGAATTCGGGTGGACAGGAAGGGCCGGGAAAGTGAAGTTATCAATGACCCGGCACTAACAATGTTGCTGTCTGCCCAGGACAATGTATTGGAAGGGCTTATGGGAAATGAGGTGTTTAAGTCAAGAGGACTGACTGCCAGAATTCTGTATTGCAGGCCGAAATCAAAGATGGGAACCAGACATTTTGACACCCCTGAATTGCCAAAAGAATTAAGGGCGGAATACATGAAACTGATTCTTGCCCTGTTGGAAATTCCCGTTCCTGCAAACAGTATTCCACAACGAATTCGGTTGTCTCCCGGTGCCTATCACCACATCGAAGAATTTTTTGATTGGCTTGAGCCTCAGCTTGTTGACAATCTGGAGCACATGGAAGGGTGGGGCGCAAAATTCATTGGGAATACGCTTCGGATAGCGGGACTGCTACACTGCGTCCAATACAAAGAAACTGCAAGTGAAATCGCCATGTCACCAAGCACCACAAAGCGCGCCATTAGAATTGCAAAATATTTTCTACAACACGCATTATGTGCCTACTCCATTATGGGAGCGGATAAAGCTCTGAGGGGAGCAAAAAGAATTCTAAAGAGGCTTCAAGGGCAAGACAAGCGGGAATTGACCAGATACCAAA
>CALXCQ010000060.1 GCA_944386835.1 uncultured Oscillospiraceae bacterium
AGCTTGAATTTTAGAGGCGAGTTGAATTAAAGTTGAATTATTTGGAGCAACCTAAAACTGAACATATCAAAAAAGTTATACAAACTGCCCAATCCTTCCGGAAAGGGCGGCTTTTCTGGTTGCGGCGGCAGGACTCGAACCTGCGACCTCCGGGTTATGAGGCAGCAGCAAGCCATCTTTTTGGTAAAAACAAATCTTTTTGGCGTCAACGTTACTAAATTATTGAGAAAAATGTTGACTATATAGACAGAATTCTACTTGGATTTATTGCTTTTCTCACCATAAGCATCTAATAAGCATCAGCCACTTTATTTTTTTCTTAGAATTTCTCAGGGTTTTTAATTGAGAACATAGACACATCAAAACTTGCTTATGACACAAAAAGGAGGGAGATAGCAATCGTGTACAACAAAAAGATGCTAGATGAACTTGTACAAAATATATTGACACTGTTAGATTTGCCCGGTGGAAAATTACTCTTATCTGTCATGTATGAATTACTTGCAGATTTCTTGGTTGACCAAAACTACAAAGGCTGCAAATGTGTGATTGGCCAACTTTGCGAAGTAACTATGTCTTCAATAGAAACAGAATTAAGCGTTGAGGAGTTCTTGCTTATAGTTAATATGATTGAAGAAGTTTTATATGAGCCGACCGTATTGTAGTCTCATATAATATTTTGTTAGTTAATGTTGCACGTTGCTGTGCAACATTAACTAAGAATACAAATTTATTTAGTGCTATATTATACTATAAAATTCTTGATGATGTTTTTATTTAATGGTACAATAAAACAACAAATAAAAACTAATAAAATTGTTGACAACATCGAAGATGCCTTGTATGATGTCAAGACTTATTTTACCTTTCGTTTTGATGTTGATTCGCCCATTATTTTAATTATTGAATTGTTAAGTCAAGTCTACTACATTTAATATGGGGAGGAGTACTTAGAGTGGATGTTTTTGTGGGTGCAGAGTATGTAATTGCAAATGCGCTAATTGAATTGAAGAAGAAGGGCGAAGAGTACATCTCTTTTGATAAGTTGAGAAATATCGGCTGGGAAATTCAGAAATTGTGTAACGAGGAAGGCATCAATGCTATTATTTTGACATCAGGGAGTCGAATCAAGGACGCAATTTATGACTTCTCAGATTATTTTGAATATTTTGAGGGTCCTGAGCCGATGATCCGTGTAAAAAGTGATCGGCCTATTACGGACTTGGAGAATCGGTTTGTATTTTGCTTGCCGAAAGATGTCGCTACATTAATAACTCAAAACATTTCGAAATGGGTCGCATAAATCTCTTCACTTACTGTAATTTGCAGTAATAGATATGGGGATAAAAAGGGTGGGCATATGCCCACCTCTTTTTTATCCGCGCTTATAATTGCGGCGCAGACAGTCAAAAAACTTTTGCCCTAGGTTCTCCTGACCTTTTACATTGTTATTTGTCGTATATACATAGAAGAAAGTTTTATCTTGATGCGAGTTTGTCTCCCTAGCCTGAAGTGACATAATCTCATGCAAGGGAACATACTCGGTTTCCAACTGTATCATAACGGATTCGGTGTCGATCTTACGGTAGTTTGTTTTAAATCTACCGCTGAGGATCAGAACGAACTGGAAATCAGGCAATTCATTTTCATTTTTAAATGTTTTAAAAATTTCAAAAATATGTTTTGCACGGTTCAAGTCAGGAGGGATTGCAGAATATTGGTCTTGGGCCTCTCGAATGCGTTCACTAATAAATTTTTCTGTATTTTCATTTATAAAAGGCTCATCAGTACGCTGAGAATTAATATCCAAAAAAGTTTTAAAATCCTTTTGAATGGCGTTCATTAGATCTTGGCCAAAGTCTTTAGAAAGCGGCGTAAATGCTGCTTCGGTTTTCCACAAGGGCTTCAGTCTCTCGCCTCGTGAAAGATATTGCTTTCCAACATTGGATTCATCATAATTTTTAATGTATGCAATGATGTCCGAATCGTTTAGTAGTTTTAGTGGTTGCCTTAGCCCGCCCATTCCATTGAAAGAAAGGGAGGCTCGAGTAAAAACTGTTGGAACTGTTGGAATTTTTTGATCGCCTTTCATAAAACTGTCGTAGTGACCTAAAAGAGTATCCACAAGAAAACAGTCATAGAGGACAGAGGGGTGATTTTGAATCCAGCGGCGTTCTAGGTCATTTGCGTAAATTACGTTTTCTATAACGCTGAGGGCTCCTTTTTTATATCCAACCATTAAAGTTTGATCTTTTTTGTAAAGTGTATATCCTGATAAGAGACGTTCCAAATCAATTGTGATGCTGTTATATCCGGTTACATAGGAGTCTCGTATTGTATAGTCCAACTTATCAACGTCAATCAATTTTCCGTTCAAAAGTCCTATTATGGCGTTCAGAACAGGGGCGCTTTCTTCGTCTACAATACTTGTCGCAGTATTGCAGTTTTTTATATTATATTTTACGCCAATTATGCTGCGGACAAAAAGATCCTTGTTGATGGTAATTCCTAATTTATCACACAATTCCAACCCAATCAGTGCGCTCATTGCTTCATGCGGCTTTCCAGTGCCATCCTCATTCATGCGAATATCCAGGGTAAGTTGAGTTTCTGGTTGCCCAGTGGATTGTGCTTGGGTATCTGAAGTGGAAGAAGTAGTTTGGGTCTCCTGCAAAGCAGTGTGAATTTCGTCCTCAAAATTAACGCCTTTTGTGTAGTAATTTTCCCCTGTGTGGGAAAAGGGAGAGTGACCTACATCATGCAGCAGGCAAGCGCAAAGAAAAGTTTGCTCGATCGCATCCCACTGTTTGTTTAAACATTCTGGGATGATGCCCTGAATATTTTTTTTGAAAAAAGTAATGGCTTTTACTCCCAAATGAAAGACACCTAGAGAGTGGACAAAGCGATTATGTAAAGCACTAGGATATAACGCTTCATACCCCGTCTGGCGAATATTCCTCAATCTTTGAAACTCCGGGGTATTGATCAATGGGATAAAGATTTCGTCGAGTTCGATATAATTGTAGATGGGATCTTTGATTGTTTTAATTTTACCCATCTCATTATCCTCCTATGTCAAATATAAAATATGCGTTATTTATTATTGCATGCAAAGGGGCATAGAGAATAGACCTATTCTTAAATAGACTTAATCCAATAGAACTTCTAACTTCCAAACCTACAAACTATATTTAGTAAATAATATCACATTTAGGTAAGTATGTAAATGTAATAGATTCTGAGACCTTTTTAGTTCTTAAAAAACGATCTGAATTTAAAAGAAAAATATATTTTACCTTGCTAAAATCAGCAGTCAAAGGTTGGCTTGAAAATTTAGATTGACACAGAAATGACTTTTTCAGTCTAAATAAAAAGCGGTAGCAAACAATGTGCTACCGTTTTTATTTAAGAACAATATAAATTTTTTGCGTTTTAGCCTTTCAAGGTTTTAATATATTTAAAGTTCTGATGCATGAAAACAAAATCTCAGTACCGTCAAGCATAATGAGGCGATCCGGGTTAAGACGGATGGCCCGAACGGCGCCAGTAACCGTCCAATAAGTCCCGCCTTCTTTCCTCCCATCCGGCTGAAAATAGGTTAAGATAACGGCGGGCTGTTGATCCAGTATGTCGGAAAGTTGCTGCAGTTTTTGGTTCAATTCCTCCTTCATGTCGTCCCCCAACTCCACTTTTTCTGTGGTCAACCGACTGGTTTCTCCAATAACCTCCTGATATCCAGTTAGCGCCGCAAACGGTGCAAATTGAGCAGCCCGGTCATGCGTCGGCATCCGCGGACGCTTAGAGGAAGTGTGGTGAGGCTGCGAAATCAAGTCATCATATTTATGGCTCATGCTCTGTGGCCTCCAATCTGTCGGTTACGATTTCTGGCAGTGGCGCCATCCAATAAATTGGGCCCTCTGAGGATTGCATTTTTCCCGTACCGCCTTTTGATCCCCAATACAGTCCTCTGCAGCCGCTGCTCTTTTTCCAATGCAGCCACCTCTTGAAGTCGCTGCTCTTCCAGTGCCTTAAAGTTGGTAAACAGGTCCAACTGTTCGCCAGAGGCAGAAGGGACATCGTCTGCTTTTATCACATGGTTTGCCGTCAAGGTAAGGCGGCGGATCAGGAGATTAGGGTCTGCGATCCGGTCAAAGAGTTCCCTGAATGCGGCCAAGATCGCTTTGGCAGATGCGGTGTGCCGGCCTAAATTGGACGTACTATGGGCGTGTTTGGGGATGGCCCGTCCATAGTGATCTGTTTTGATTTCTCCTTGATACTGCTTCTGTCGCATGGGATCCACGAGATTTTCCATATCATACCCCACCGTCAGTGTTAACTGGTCTGTGACCAGTCCCTTCTCCACAAGGTCCAGGGATAAAGCATCGGCCATCTCCCATACCACCAGCCGGGCCTGATGAAAAGAATATGGACGGTGGAGCACTTGACCGGAGCCGATGCTGTTGGACTCCGGTCGGTAGGCTTTGATTTCAGCAATTGTACAGGGTTCCCAGCCCCAGGCGTGGTCAATTAACAGTTCTGCATTGACCCCGAAAAGTTTATAAAGTAGATCTTCATTGTGAAACTCCATGGATGCGCCGGTTGAGCAGCGGGCGATATCTCCCATTGTATAAAGCCCATTGGCCTCCAACTTTCTTGCATAACCGGTCTCCATCCGCCAAAAGTCGGTTAGTGGCCGGTGATCCCACAGAAGTTGTCGGTAGTTCATCTCGTTGAGTTCCGCAATGCGGACGCCATCTATATCCGGTGGAATCCGTTTGGCCATAATATCCATGGCCACTTTGGCGAGATATAAATTGGTTCCAATTCCCGCTGTGGCAGTAATGCCTGTGGTGCGCAGTACATCTTGGACTACAGCCTTGGCAAAACTCCGCGGAGTGTGCCCGCTGGCAGCCAGATAATTGGTGATATCCATAAATACCTCGTCAATGGAGTAGACATGGATATCCTCCGGCGCCACATACTTCAGGTACACCTGATAAATTCGGGCGCTCCACTCCATGTATTTGGCCATGCGGGGCGGTGCCACAATATAGTCCAGCGCCAGTTCCGGATGGAGGTTCAGTTCGGATTCGCTGCTGGAGGCGCCGGAAAATCTCTGCCCTGGAGCCTGCGACAGTCGGTGAGCGTTAATTATCCGAACCTTTTCTACAACCTCAAATAACCTGGCCCGCCCCGAGATGCCATAGGCTTTCAGAGACGGCGTTACTGCCAGGCAGATAGTCTTTTCTGTGCGGCTGAGATCAGCAACCACCAGATGTGTGGTCATCGGATTGAGGCCGCGCTCAACACATTCTACAGAGGCATAAAAAGATTTGAGATCCACAGCAAGATACTGCCTCTCTCTCATCTGCTTATACCTCCTCTCCATAATAGAAGTTTTCCCTGACTTTTGCAATTATATCATAGAACGCGCGTTCTATCAAGAGATAGGGAACTAGCACTATTTTCCAGGGTTGTATTCCAAAAAATAGGGTGGACTTTTCATCATATCTACAGTATAGTTCCTGTTATTAAATCAGAGAAAGGATGCGAGACTTGATGAGCGTAAACATCTATGAGGATAAATTCCAGCATGCCAGCCTCTTCGGAAGAGATGTTCTCTGCACCAACTGGCTGATTTTGCGAGACACAGTTCCCCAGGGATGGTATTGCTACGACCTGCAAGACACGAACGGCTGCCCAGGAAAGCCTATGGAACTGGTAGACTGGGCAAACTTTGGTCATATAAAGACTGTGTTGGCCCCTCTGCCGTTGAAGCGTCCGGACACGAAAATGCGGAAAGTGCGCAATACTTTTTATCTCCATGGCGAGGAACTGACTCTGTCTGAATATTGCGATGTTCATGGGCTTGCGTACCCCATCGACAACCGAAAATTCATCCCACGTCCTGCTTCTCCCGAAGAAGCGGGACTTTTTTATGCCCTGTCGCCAGAGGAAGACAAGATCCTGGGGACGATTGGCCATGTGCGCATAGACTTCGGGCACGGGGGAAAGGAGTTCTGGCACACCTGGTACCCTAGGGGGCCGGAGGAACGAAACAGCCCTGCATTCAAGACGGAACTGGCCGAGGTAGTAAATGAACTTCGGGACTGTGGCCTCTTAAAAGATTTGGAAACAATGCGCCGTTACTGCGATAGTCACAGCGGAGTTCTCGGTGGTAACTGGGTCCAGGACTATGGATATATCGTGGAGACAGCGAATTATCGCTACTGCCTGCGATGCAACCCTGTTCATGGGGACTACAACGCATACCTTACAGCCTACGACCTGCGCATTCAGCAGATGAACCAGTGTTTGGTAGGGCGGGTGACCTATGCAGACGGCACAAAACAGGAGTTCTCCGACCCACGGCAATATCTCCAGACTATCAGAGAAGAATTGCCCTATCGCAGTACGACCGGATTCAGACATGAGACACTGACGGACGATCCTACAGTCCGAAAAGCAGTGGATGATATCCTGCTGAATTTTGCAGGCGAAGAAAATCCCCGGCGAGCATGCAACTATGGCCTGACCGAGAAAGGAATGCAGGCTCTTCGAGATGTGGCAGACCCTTCCCTCCTCCACACTTACGCCTGGTTTGTGATGACAGAGTGTAACACCCCGCAGGAACAACTCTATCGGGATCTTTCACTGGATGAGGCGATCCGACTATATCAAGGCAGCGACCACCCGGAGAAACGACTTGGCGTCACAAAAGATGCATTCGCCACAGTTGACATTGTCCGTATGGTTGACGGAGAGCAAACCTTCTTTGAGGACTATCAGAAACTGGAGAGTTTCAAAAACGAT
>CALXCQ010000061.1 GCA_944386835.1 uncultured Oscillospiraceae bacterium
AATGGGTCATTTGCCAATAGGCCTGAGATGACGGACAAAGTTTATTTTCCAAATTTAAACTGGTCCTTTTTAGTGTTCTTTTTATTTGCCACTCTGGCTTCTTGCGTCTCGTTTACCGTTGTTTCAGCACAGATGGCCGATACACGAAATTCACATTTTGTCTCCTGGCAAAGCTAATACATTTATACAGAATTACATAATTATTATAAATTATATCATTAAAGTGTAATATTTACAAGGTTATGACTGACAACGTCTCTTTTTAAGACACAAAATGCAGGATCACAAACAGAATTTTGATTTGTGGTCTCGTTTTGAATGCTTTTATAAAGATTTAATCTTTAATCCCATTTTTCCAATGCCCCTTTTCCCGAAATTATCAAGGTCCACAAACTAATAAGACAACAAAATGTGAATTTTGTCAACTAATCAGTTGTAATTGATCCAATTGACGCTGATGTTCCTCACCCGTTGAGATGAGATAGATACGTGTTGTTTCCAAATTGGAATGTCCCAGGATATCCGCCAGTCTCACAATGTCCCGATATGATTTGTAAAACGTAATGGCAAAAAGATGCCTGAGGTTGTGGGGAAAAACTTTTTTAGAATCCACATTTGCCAATGCGCAAATTCCTTTCATCTCTTTCCAAATCTGCCTGCGGGATAGACTGGTTTTATTTTTTGTCAAAAATATCTCCCCAGAATAAATACGTTGCTTTCGAGCATATTTTTGTAATTTGACACAGAGCTTATGGGGAAGCAGAATTGTGCGGATCTTTCCTTTTAAAGAAATGACGCTTCTTCCCTTTTGAACTGCTTCCAATGTGATATACTTTAATTCAGAGACACGAATACCTGTGGCGCAAATTGTTTCCATCAACAGTTTCAAGCGGTCGTTCCCACATCGTTCCGCCGTTTGCAGCAATCGGGTATATTCGTCCTTTCCCAGCTCACGAGATGGCTCACAAAAAACTTTGCGCTGGATGCGTAGGAATTTCATTTTACAGTCTTCCCGGTGTATAAACTGGAAAAAAGCATTGAGTGAAGACACCATAGCGTTCACAGTCGTAGGCATATATCCCTTTTCCACCAGATGCTCCCGCCATGCTAACGCTTGTTCTTTGGACAATTCCCTGTCCTGCAGCCACTGAAAAAAGGCTCGCACATCCCGCAAATACTTATCTATTGTCCCTTTGCTTCGATCATTGGCTGCCAACTCCTTTTGGAAAGCCATAAAACTGTTTTCTAAATGCATCTTTTCCATAAAATAAACCTCCACTTTATTTGTAGTCAGATTTATTTTATCTTATAGAAGTGCAGATATGCCAAAAGGGCAGCTTTCACTGCAATGCAAATTTACTTCCGATAAGTGTGTATTCGTCTGCTTTCAACCTATCGATTCCTTGACGATGTGTTTCTAACATGTTATCTTAAAGATTAACTGCAATAACAGTTTTTGGGATCATTTGTGCAAAATTGGCATTTGATTGCGTAAAATTCATTCCGAAGGGAAGGTAATCCCATGCTAAAAATCGCCATTTGTGACGATCAACCAGAATATTTGCAAAAAATCGACATACTTCTCGGGAAATATCTACAAACCCATCCGAATTTGACTGGTAAAGTAGAAACTTTCAACAGTGGTACTGCTCTCCTGAACCATGTTGAGGAACAGGGCGGATTTGATCTTTACATATTGGATATCCTTATGCCTGGACAAAATGGAATTGCTGTTGGCAAATATCTTCGCCGAATGCAAGATACAGGTGAACTGATTTTTCTGACCAGTTCCAATGATTATGCCGCTGACAGCTATGATGTACAGACATTCTTTTATCTGCTCAAGCCTGTAGAACAAGCCAAGTTCTTTCGGGTATTGGATAAGGTTATTGAAAAACTAACACAACGGAAAGAAAGCGCAATCATAGTGGAAACACTGGAAGGTCCTCGTCGTCTTCTTCTCGATACAATACTCTATGGGGAACGGGTGGGCAAAGTGATACGTTACTACTGTATCAACGAAATTGTGGATTCCCGAACAGTCCGAACCACCTTTCGCAACGCAGTGTCTCCTCTGTTGGAAGATAAACGTTTTTATCTATGTGGGGCCAGCTTTGTGCTGAATTTTCAGCATGTCGCCGGTGTTAATGGTCATGAAGCTCTGCTGGATAATGGAACCACTGTCCCATTGCCTCGGACAGCCGCCATAGACTTTAAACGGGCATGGGGCAATTACTGGCTGACAGAATCTCACAAATCATATCCATCGATAGAATAAGGATGTGTTGCAAGTGGATGTTTATCACACCATATATGTAGCAGTAACCCAGCTGTTCCTGGGTAGTTATGTTATGCTGTTGATTGATTTCCGCCAGCCAATCGCACTGTGGCGAAAACGATGGATTATTACCATAGTACTGGTAGTCTGCGCCAATTTGATGGGACTGCTCTTTTGGAATTTCTGGGAAACATATAAGCATGTAGCGGTGTTTACAATGACCCTTCCATATATATTGGCCACCCTTTGGTGTTCCCAATATCGGGATGGCCGTGCTGTTTTTGATATTTCCACAGCTCTGTTTATTGGTTGTATTGGAACTGTAAATGCCAGCTTTACAAAAATATTTTTGGTTGATAATGAGTATTTTTCTTTTGTAGTACGTGTTGTTTCCTTTCTTCTGATGTTTTTCTTACTGCGTCGTTTCAGTCTCACCTACCAAAAAATGATCCATCAGTTGGATCACAGTTGGAACCTTCTTTGTATCATTCCAACTACTACATTTTTAACCACCCTGTATGTCTACAATAATCTGTTACTGGCATATCCAATAGCTGCCCTTGTACTGGTTTATGGTTTACTGATTGTCTGCGGCGGTGCGTATTATCTGATGTATTTATTTTTTGATCATATCCAAAGGGAAAATGAGGCACAAAATAACCGTAAATTACTGGAATTACAGATCTCTGTTCTCCAAAGACGTATGGAAACCATGAAGATGGCGGAGGAAGTTCTTCGCACCCAACGGCATGATTTGCGCCATTATTTTCAAACAGCAAGCGAACTTGTATCCCGGGGGGAACAAAAATCCGCTATTGACTTTCTCAGTGCAGCCGTCAAGCGCCTAGACAACTATCAAACGGTACATTGGTGTCGTCCTCCAATTTTGGACGCGGTGTTTGCTTCCTATTTTGAACAGGCCCAATATCAGGGTATTAAGGTAGATGCCCAGATTTCTTTGCCCGAACAGCTGCCTGTAGACGAAGGGGAACTGGCCATTGTTTTTGCTAACGTCCTGGAAAATGCCATTCATGCCAATTTGGAGCTGCCCCTTGAAGACAGAAAAATTTACTGCCATGTTATTGGGCACCCCAATATTATGGCGGAAATTACCAACCCCTTTCTGAACGCGGTATGGTTTGATGAAAACGGAGTTCCCCTGACAGGAGCAAAAGGACATGGATTGGGAACACGTTCCATTCAATGTTTTTGTCAAAAATATGGGGCAGCTTGTCATTATGAAGCGAAAGATGGACTTTTCACTTTTCGCATTGTCCTATAATCTATCTAAAAGTAATTTCTTTTTTTAAAAAATAAACAAGCCGCTGAAATCCCGTAAAAGTTTGTTATAATAAGGGAAAAGCGACACCGTTTGTACCAATTGGGAAGGAGAGAATCTTATGGAAAAAAATCGTCTGCTCTGTTTGGGGCTGGTGCTTTGCCTCCTGCTTACGGGCTGTTTGAGGGAGGAAGAGCAATCTCAATCATCCCAGTCAGAGACTGACTCCCAATCTTCTGGAACCTCACAAGAGAAGCCAGATCTGCCCATCCGAGATGGTGCAGGTTTATCCGAGGCAGTAGCCCGGTATTTCATTGAACAGAGGGACCAAGTCCAGGACGGCCCGCTGACCGAAGCGGATGTGACCCGGCTGTGGTATCTGGTCAATACCCTTTATGATGCTGATGATATAGCCTTTGTGGACGATATGACAGAGGTGCCCGACGACATTCCCACTGGTATAACATCCCGGTTCCTAGATTTTAAGGAGGCTACCCAGTATCTCTTCACCAGTCATGGCCTAGAGCAACTGCTGGCAGCACAGATGGCTGGGACACCTTATATCTATCAGGCACCAAATGGGGATGTTTATCATCGTGGGCCGTATAAAACTGGATATTTCTATCAGCAGGTCATGACAGGCTACCAAATTGTCAGCAGTGACCAGGACAGCGCCCAGGTGGAAGTGTCCTGGAAGATTATGGGGCCGTTGGACTGGGAAAAGGAGCGTCCTGAAGCTTTTACAACACTGTACCTGAAACGGGAGGACAGCCGCTGGAAAGTAGACGGCTATAACTTCCCCGAGGCAACTTATCCAGAGGAATTTACCATTTCCGAGGAGATACGGGTAAAGCTAACCGATGGGGAGAAATCCGTATCCCTTTCAGATACAGCTGAAAAGGAACAGATCGTTGCCCGTTTGGGGGAGCTGACCGCGGGAACACTTGTCCAGGAGGCACCACCTCAGGACTGCATTGCAGTAC
>CALXCQ010000062.1 GCA_944386835.1 uncultured Oscillospiraceae bacterium
AGGACGACCCTGCCATAAAGGCCGGCAAGCCAAAGGCGCGTCCGCCCAGCCCCAGGAGGATGGTCTGAACAATGCCCCAAACCACACGGCCGCCAATCATGGACGCAATCAGACACCGATAGAGGGCACGAATGCACTGCCAGGGAGATTTTTCATAAAGCAGTCCTGCAATCAAAGCGTAGGCTGCCAGCTCAAAGGCCATAGCCAGAGCTGTGGGATAAATTTTCGGCATTCCAAAGACCATGGAGCGGAAAAGAGGGAGAATGAACGCCACGGGAACTCCGTACTTCCACCCGCAAACCAGCGCACAGAGAAAAACCGGCAGGTGCATGGGAAGGAGCATATTCCCAATCTGAGGAATTTGGCCGGTAAAGAAAGGCAGCACCATTCCCAGCGCCAAAAACATTGCGGATAAGGTCAGTTTCCCGATGTTTGTTTTCATATTATTTCTCCTTTGGGTTGGGGATAAATCCACAGAATTTCTGCTCCGCCATTATATCTCATTTTTTCGATTCTGTAAAATGCCATACCAACCCTATTTAATCTTATTTTAGGTACACCCAGAACTCAATCAGCTTTCCTTGTATCCGAGAGAAAATTCTCAGGCCCGTTTTGTCTTCAACCAATATTCTACATCAGCAGTCCATCTGCATAGACTTGGAGCATTTCCGAATATTTGCTGGTACCTTCTGTAATGGTGATTTCTCCTTGGGCCACCTGCAAAATCTTTTCAAAGATTTTTTGTCCTACATCCTGAATGGATTCCGTTCCTTTAAGGATGTTCCCCGCATAGATATCAAAGTATTGGATTTCATTTTCATCATCACAGCTTCCAAGCACCTTAATAACCGGCAGCGTTTTCAGGCCGCAGGGGTAGGATGGCAATCCTCTGATTCGTGACGGCGTTCCCCCTCCAAAGCTGAAAATCTGTATTTGGGCGCCAGCAGCAAACATTCCCAAAAAAAGCTGAGATGCCTGGGTGGTTCCATCCATAAAATAAAGGCCCGGTCCCGCTGGTTCTTGTGCATACTCCAGCACGTCAATTACCGGCGTAGTCCCACCTTTTATAATGGCTCCCAGGGATTTTTCTTCGATGGTAGTAAGCCCATTGGCAATATTTCCTTTTGTTGGCTCTGAACCCAAAATATCCACTCCACACCGGGCGATTTCGTCTTTCATCCTTTGTACTGTGTCCAGAACTTTCTGCTGCACCTGCGGTGTCTTGCCCCGTGCCGCAAAAACATGCTCTGCCCCAATAATCTCAGCGGTCTCGGTAAACATAACTGTACCCCCGTTTTCTACCAAAAGATCCGCCGCTCTCCCCACAGAAGGATTACTTGCTATGGCTGACACTGCTCCGGAACCGCCACACTTGATTCCGATTTTCAACTTCGAAACATCACACTCTGTTCTTTTTTCCAGAGAAGCCTTTTCCAAAAGCTGTCTTAATATTTCCACGCCTTTCTTTACCGCAGCATCATAGCCATTGTCTCGTTCAATCTCTACATATTGGACCTCTTTTCCAGTAACCGCAATCTCCTCGCAGAGTTCGCTGGCAGGAATGGGTTCGCATCCCAGTCCCACAATCAAGAGCGAATGGATGTTGGGATTTTTTCCCATTCCAATCAACGTTTTTCTTGCTCGCTGTGCATCCTTTCCTACTCGAATACAGGCATGGTTATGCAATAAAGGAATCACGCCCGGGACTTGTTCCGCTATGGTGTGCGCCAGTTCATTGGCACAGCCAATTGTGGGCAGTACCGCCACAAAATTGCGTACACCCACCGATCCGTCTGGTCTGAGGTATCCTGCAAACTTCATTTTATTTGGCACCTCCATTCAATCCGTCTGAAGCCGGCCGGCCCCGGCTATGCTGACCACATTGTGTACATGAACATAATTTCCAGGAAGAATATGAGACTTGGCCTTTCCAATCACCTGTCCATACTTGATAACAGGGTCGCCCTCCTTAATTTCCTGCAGGCAGACCTTATGGGCAAATGGAATCTCCTCAGTTACCATAATATTACCCACTTCTTTCATTTCAGTGTCTGCAATAATTAATTTGTCCCCGGGGATACATTTTTTTAGGACAGTGGCTACATTATCCTGAGGGTTCATAATAATACACTCCACAATTTCTACCTCCTTACTTTTCTGAAATAAACGATTTAAACGAATTGTAGGCGCACCAGAGAGTATCGTCGGAAAAAATTTTTACAAAGTTTTTTTCCGCACTGCGCAAATGCTTTTCTACCGAGTCCCTAGCCTTTACAAGGTCATTTTCTTCCAACGCCTTTATGATTTGCTCATGCTCCTTTCTCGGGTCATTTTTCGGCAGAACCATGGTAAGCCATCTTGTCCTCTCCATTTGAAGAGCGAGTTTATCAAAATATGCTATGAGACGGCTGTTATTTGAGTACTCACACAGCGTAGCGTGAAAACGGCCATCCATAGAATAATTAAGTACATAGTCATCACTTTGATAGCTGCATTCATTTATTTGTCGCAAATTACGAATTTGTCCCGGTGTAAGTCCCCCATTTTTCAGAATCACCTCTACTGCTTTACACTCCAGCGCTTCTCGCACCTGACAGATTTCATAAATATCCTTCTCTGTCATCGCCGTGACTGTCCATCTTTGACCTGTCTTCTCAATTAAACCGTCGTCTTCCAGATGCTGCAGTGCCTCGCGTACAATAGTTCGGCTGACCTGAATTTCCTGTGCCAATGCACTTTCTGAAAGTTGAGTGTTGGGTTGAAGCTGAAAAGATAAAATTCTGTCCTTAATGGCCTCATAGGTGTTTGCTGCCCCCTGTCCTTTGCTTCTCATATTTTCAGCCCCCAACACCGTTATTGTATACAATTTTTCGGTCAAATTGTATACTGCTTACGTTTAAATTAGCATTTCCTTTCCTTTGTGTCAAGACAGATATCGTAAATCATAGGCTGCACATAATTTCTTTTAAATCAGATGATAAAAACACCCGCACAGTTTTGGCTGTGCGGGTATCTTTTATGCGCCGATGGCGTTTCCTGTATAAAGCTGATAATACCGTTGTTTACGGGCAATCAATTCGTCGTGAGTGCCACGCTCAATAATCCGCCCCTGTTCCAGAACCATAATGCAGTCAGAATTCTTAACAGTAGAAAGTCGATGGGCAATTACAAAGGTGGTTCGTCCGGTCATGAGGGCATCCATTCCCTGCTGTACCAGAGCCTCGGTACGAGTATCAATGGAGGAGGTTGCCTCGTCCAAAATCAGCACCGGCGGGTCTGCTACCGCTGCTCTGGCAATAGCCAGCAGCTGCCGCTGCCCCTGGCTCAGGTTGGCGCCGTCTCCGGTCAGCATGGTATTGTAACCGTTGGGAAGTCTCCGGATAAAGTCATCTGCATTGGCAAGTCTTGCCGCTGCCATGCACTCATCATCGGTGGCATCTAATCGGCCATAACGGATATTGTCCATAACCGTACCCGTAAACAAATGGGTATCCTGAAGCACAATTCCCAGACTGCGCCGGAGATCAGACTTTTTGATTTTGTTGATGTTGATGCCGTCATACCGGATTTTGCCGTCTGCAATATCGTAGAACCGGTTGATCAGATTGGTAATGGTGGTCTTGCCTGCACCGGTAGAGCCAACGAAGGCAATCTTCTGCCCGGGTGTAGCATACAGCTTGATGTTGTGAAGCACGATCTTGTCCGACGTATAGCCGAAATCCACATCGTCAAAGGTAATATCCCCCTTCAGACGGGTGTATGTCACGCTGCCGTCCTGGTGGGGATGTTTCCAGGCCCATACATTGGTTCTCTGGCTCCATTCCTCCAGTTGGCCATCCTCTTTTTCCTGTACATTGACCAGGGTAACATACCCTTCGTCGGTCTCTGGTTCTTCATCCATAAGCGCAAATACACGCTTGGCACCGGCAGCTGCCATAACAATGCTGTTGGCCTGCATACTTACCTGGCTCACTGGCTGGGTTCCGTTTTTATTCAGGGTCAGGAAGGAGACCAGACCGCCCAGGGTCAGTCCGCCATAGCCGTTCAAGGCGAGCAGCGCACCAACAACAGCGCAGAGTACATAGCTGATGTTTCCCAGGTTGGCGTTGAGAGGCATCGCAATACCTGCATAGGTGTTGGCCTTGTCAGCGCTTTCCCGGAGCCGTTCATTGAGTACCCGGAAGTCGTGGATACTCTCTTCCTCATGGCA
>CALXCQ010000063.1 GCA_944386835.1 uncultured Oscillospiraceae bacterium
TACAACAACCGCCGCATCAAGGCAAAGTTAAAGGGCTTGCCGCCTGCAATTCACAGACAACAAGCCCTTTCGGCTGCTTAAACAATTTTCTTTTTCAAATATTGTCTAACTTTTGGGGGTCACTTCACTGTGTGAATGCAGCTTTTTTCTCTGATTTTCCCGGGAAAATAACCGTTATGCTCTTCCCGATTGTCTTAAAAATGCCTCTACCTGGGCCAGCTGCTCCGGCGTATTGACGCCGATAATCTGCTCGTCCAACTGGGCCCGATAAACCTGCACTTTTCCGCCCCGCTCTTTCATAATCTGGGGCACATCGGTGAGGTAATACTCCTTCTGCGCGTTGTTATTTTTCAGTAAGTCCAGACATGCCAACAATTCCTCAGCTTCAAAAGCATAGATCCCTACATTCAGGTCACGAATCGCCTTTTGTTGAGGCGTGCAGTCCCGGTCTTCCACAACCCTTTCAAAGTTCCCCTGGGCATCGCATAAAACTCTGCCATAGGGCAGTTCTTCCTGACAGGTACCGGACAGGAGCGTACATACAGCGCCGCTGGCCCTGTGCTGCTGTAAAAGGGCCTCATAGACCTCTTTTCGAAGCAAAGGCATGTCCCCATAACAGACCAGCGCCGTTCCGCTGAAGCCTTCCAGCTGCTCCCGGGCACACTGGACGGCATGTCCCGTGCCCAACTGAGGCTCCTGCACACAAAAAGGATAGGCACCAAAAGCGGCTTCCACCATTTCCCTGCGGTAACCGACTACCAAAATAATATCCTTTTCCGGCAAAAAATCCAGAGCCTCCAGGACATAGTGCAAAAGCGGCTTTCCGCAGGCCTGCCGAAGCACCTTAGGCATCTGCATGGTTTCCGACTGCATCCGGGTACCTTTCCCCGCAGCTAAAACCACTGCCTTTACTTGTGCCATGGTCATCCCTCCCTCTGTCCGTTATCCATGGTTTTCTATCCAGCTTACCAAATCGCCTACCGTCCGTAATGTCTGGGTGGCATTTTCCGGGAACTGGACATCAAATTCTTCCTCCAGTCCCATCAGAACTTCGGCCAAATCCTCTTCTGTGGCCTCCAGGTCCTCTAACATTGCAGTATGTTCCTGAATCCGGTTTTCACTGCAGCCCAGGCACTGGACCAAAAGCTTTTGAATCGTCTCAAATACCATTTACATCGCCTCTCAACAGTTATGCAAGGACAGTATACCTATGGCAACGTGGGATTGCAAGGGGATTTATAAAAAACCAAGAAAAATTTTCCTATTCCTGGCAGCACCCGGCAATGACGCCGCCGCCTACCAGAAGGTCTCCTGCATAAAATACCGCCGACTGTCCTGCGGTCACCGCCCGCTGAGGTGTATCGAACAGCAACTGACATCCCTCCGGCTCCGGATACAACGTACACGGCGCACTCTGGGGGGAATAGCGGAGTTTCGCAGAAACGCGAATGGGCCTGTCCACCGTTTCAAAGGGGATATAGTTTACCTCTTTTACCCACACACGCCGGGAAAACAGAGCCTCGTTGGGCCCGATGACCACGTTGCCGTCCGGCTGTTTCTCCACCACATAGATACGGCTGCCATAGGCAATGTCCAGCCCCCGGCGCTGACCCACGGTATATTTTTCAAACCCCTGGTGCGGTCCATAGTCCCGTCCCTGCCTATCTACAAACCGGCCGGGTCTGGGCACAATTCCCCGGCTCTTTAAATAAGACATATAGTCACCATCCGGGATAAAGCAGATGTCCTGGGAATCGCGTTTCCCGGCTACTTTCAGGCCCATTGCCTCTCCTGCCTGCCGAACCTGCGGCTTGGTCATTTCTCCCAGAGGAAGCAGTACGTGAGAAAGCTGTCTTTGCGTCAGCCCGTGGAGCATATAGCTCTGGTCTTTTTGAGAATCTGCTCCCCGATAGACCACATATCGACCGGTCTGAGGATCCTGCCGGACAGTGGCATAATGGCCGGTGGCGATCTTTTCAAATCCCAGCTCTATCGCCCGATCCAGGAAATACCCAAATTTCAGCCGGTTATTACAGAGCACGCAGGGATTGGGTGTCTGGCCAATTTGGTAACTGTGACAAAAAGGTCCAATGACACATTGATGAAATTCCTGCCGCATATCAAAAATCCAGAAGGGGACCCCCAGACTCTCTGCACTGAGATATGCCTCCCGGGTCTCCGGCCTGCCGCTGTCCCGCAGTAGCATTGTCGCTCCGCCTACTACATAACCCTGAGCTTTCAGCAGACCTGTGGCCACCGCGCTGTCTACGCCTCCTGACATGGCCACCAACACCCGTTCCATACGACTCCCCCCTAGGTTCATTTCAGAAAATATTAAGAAATTACTGTATCAAAGTACCGGCAAAACGTAGCGTATCATTTCACCAAAGGCAAGTCAAGAGGGCCAAGGGATTTTCCCTATACTTTTATAGGGTATAAGCGAAAAAATATGGTCACATTCTAATTTTGCATATCTTTTCTGGCAAGTCAGGGTATCCCGTTGCAATTTTGTCCAAAATCAGGTACCCTTAAAAAAGGCTTGTCTTGGCACAGAAAGGAGCTCAATATGGGAACGCAACCTGAAAAACAGCCCCTGTTTGCAACGTTTACCTGTGCATTTACCGGCCACCGCAACTTGTCGGAACCAGAGCCGGCGGTATCGGCCCGTCTGGAAGCGCTCTTACACCAGGTCATTGCCCGCGGATATCAGACGTTTCTGTCCGGCATGGCCTGGGGATTTGATTTGCTGGCTGCCGAAGCGGTCCTTAAGTTAAAGTCCCAGTATCCCCATATCCGCCTTTTTGCCGTCTTGCCCTGTCCGTCGCAGGAGCAGACAAAATACTGGCAGGAAGGACAAAAAAGACGCTATCATGCTGTTTTGGAACAAGCCTGTGAGATTTTGACCATTTGCCCTGCCTATACCTCTGGATGTCTGACCAAAAGAAATCAGTTTCTTGTCCAGCACAGTACCCTTTTGATTGCCTATCAGACCCGGTCATCCGGCGGAACTGCCGCCACAGTGAGCTATGCCCGGCAAATGGGGCTCTGGATCGTATCCTGCGGTCCGGACGGCAGTGTAAAATCCAGCGGTTTTTCTCCAGATCTTTGTTGAGATCTGGAGATTTTTTTACCAAAGTGGGAAGGATTTGCAAAAGTGGGAAGACTATGGTATAACCAATAGGAAACTGAAAGTTAGGAGCGTTTTTATGTTGGATTTTCACCAGCCAACCTTGGCCGACCGCCCTTGGGTCAATCAGTGCTATCGGTCTTCAGGGAAACTGGGCTGCGAGTATACCTTTACCAACCTGTTCCTCTGGGGCACCAACAGCCAGATTGCCCAGGTTGGGGAATTTGCTGTGCAACGGTTTGTACGGGAGCATACCGTTTGCTATCTCTATCCTGCAGGTCCGGCCTCTCAGGACGTGAGGCCCGTATTGGAGGCGCTGATTCAGGATGCCCACTCTCTGCAAAAACCCATGTGCCTTTTGGGCATGAACAAGGAGCAGGCAGAATCTTTACCGGAATTGATTCCTGGTGTATTTACCTGCCGGTCGTCCCGGAATCATTTTGACTACCTGTACACTGTCAACCGGTTGGCAGACCTGGCCGGGAAAAAGCTTCAGGCGAAACGGAATCACATCAACCGTTTTCAAGACGCTCACCCGGACTGGGTGGTGGAAGCGCTGACGCCGGAGCATATGGATTTGTGCCGGGAGTTTTTGCACAGCTGGTACGAAAAGCACACAGAGCCTGGGGTCATCGGACATGACTATGCCACTGAGGCCGTGGCCATAGCCCGGGCCATGGACCATTTCCAGGAGCTGCAAATGGAAGGTCTTGTTCTGTTGTCAGAAGGAAAACTCCTGGCATTTACCATGGGAAACCCCATTAACGATCAGGTCTATGATGTGAATTTTGAAAAGGCAGATCCGGATATTCAAGGTTCCTATCCTCTGATTAACCGGGAGTTTGCCCGCTGGATCCGGGAGCATCATCCCCAAATTGAGATGCTCAATCGGGAGGACGACATGGGACTGCCTGGCTTGCGGAAAGCCAAAGAGTCCTATTATCCGGATCTGCTCTTAGAAAAATATATTGGAGAAATGGAGGTCCATATTCTATGATTCAGGCCGGTTTGGCCTCCCAAGCCGATATTCCGGAAATGAAGGCCCTTTGGCACACTTGTTTTGGAGACGACATGGCCTATATTGACCACTTTTTCGCCAGTGTTTTTGTGCCGGAACAGGCAATTGTCCTGCATCAGGAGGGCTCTGTCTGTGCCATGACGCTATATTTCCCTCTCCGGCTAAAAAGTGGGGAAGGAGAAGAGAAGCAGGCGGCTTATTTGTATGCTGTCGCCACAGATCCCAAATTCCGTAACCAGGGATTGTCCACAGGTCTTTTGGAGTTTACAGCCGGCTATTTATCTGCCAAAGGTTTTCAGGCCCTTGTCCTGGTTCCGGGGAATGAAGATTTATTCCGTTTTTACCAAAAAAGGGGCTATGTACCCTTTTTCTATCACCAGGTAATTTCCCTTGCTCCAGGTGCCACTGTGGCTGGAAAAATGGCCAGGGCAAATGGGGAAGAATATGGCTCTGTGCGGGAATCTCTGCTACAGCACCGTTCTCATCTGACCTATCCTATTTCCCTTTTGGAGTATCAGAAGTCGCTGTGCCTGCAAACCGGTGGAGATTTGGTGGCATTTACGGATTGTGAAGGCCGTTTTGGCTGTGCTGCTCTGGAATATGTAGCGGAAGGCCGCATGCTTCTCAAAGAATTGCTGTGGCCCGGGGACCTGCAGGAGGCCATTGGCATTTTACAGCCCCATTTCCCAGCGCAAACTTATGTGCTGCGGATCCCTGCCTCCCAGCCGGAATCCGCCCATGCCTTTGGCATGTATCGACCTCTGGATAATCAGCTCCCCTCCGGCTCTTCTTATCTGGGCTTTGCCTTTGACTGACTTTGGGGGCTATAGGGTTTTCTGCCGATTTTCTTCCCGATTTCCGGCCCCTCCCCAAGGGTTTTCCTTTTGAGATTGCGCAGGCGTTGTCCCAAACGCCTGCTTGCAAGACTTACTTCCGGCGCGTTGCCCCAAACATCTGCTTGCAAGACTTACTTCCGGCGCGTTGTCCCAAACGCCCGCTTGCAAGACTTACTTCCGGCGCTTTGCCCCAAGCGCCCGCTTACAAGACTTACTTCCGGCGTGCTGTCTCAAATAGCTGCCCTGCCGATCTCACCTGAAGCGGTTTCCGGCAGCAAGCTTTCTCTTATACTTCTTTGGCTCCATAGAAAGGAAGATTCCTATGGCACAGACAACTTCCAACTACACCCAGCAGGCTCTGGCCGCCCGGTCCTTGTTTTTGCAGTGGGATCAGGCTGCTATGATCGCCAAATACGGACTGAAGGCAGACGAGACGTACCTGTATCTGTTCTTTGTCGGCGCCCAGTACCGCATCCACCGGCGCACCGGCCAGGTAGATCGGGATTTTAATGGCAGTTTTCAGGAGTGTTTGGGGTTTGAGGAAGTCATGTCCCTTTATGATCTTTTGTGCAGAGAGAATCAGCCTTTTTTATCCGGGGAGTACTGCAGTATTTACAGTCTTCCCAATGTCGTTCTTTCCGGCGGCCTGGGACAAAATATTTTTACGGACGCAGCCAAATGGTTTCAGGGCAATTCCCAGAAGCTGCGCCAGGCCTGTCTGGCTCTGGGAGGTATCAGCCTGCCGGGCAGCGCAGATGCAGCGTTTCAGATTCCGGTTTTCCCCTTCTTCCCCGTCATTCTCCAGTTTTGGGACGGTGATGAGGAGTTTGATCCTCAGCTGACCTTGCTGTGGGATAAAAATACCCAGCAATTCTTCCGGTATGAAACGACTTACTATCTTGCCGGCCATCTTCTGAAACGGCTGCGAGAATTAGCCAGCCAGACGTAATCTACAGGGCACGCTGAAAAGCGTGCCCTGTTTGCCGCCCAGGGGCGGCTTTTTTGATCCTGCTTTTACCTCCTAGTACCCTTCTCCCCAGCTATCCCGCTTTCGCTCCAAAGGGGCCTCTGCCCACTGGCCTTTCCGGCACTTTCCGGTCTTTTGATGTCTCTTTCCCCTGGCTTTCCAGGCTATTCCCGGCCTCTTGGTGTCTCTTTCCTTCCTTGCTTTCCGGACAGCTCTCAGCCTCTTGGTGTCTCTTTTCTCCCAGCTTTTTGGGTTCCGCTCCCGGACCCTTCACGTCTTCTCCTTCCGGTTTCCCGGCTTTTTGAGACACTTTCCCATCCGGCCGGTCTGCCTCTGCCCTTTCTTCTCCCGCTGTTGTCCCCCTATGGCCTCCTTCTTCAACCGGCAGCCCTTTTAGACCTCCTTTTCCTTTCCAAAAAAGAACGCCTCCAAACCAAAACTTGGTTTGGAGGCGTTGGCCTTTTTTAGAACTTGCCGGAAGGAGGTGTGCCGTAGCTGAAATCTCCATTGATTTCCGCCTTGACTTCCTTGCCGTTACAGACGTCGATGACCAGATCATACAGGTCTTTGGAAGCCTGCTCCAGAGTTCTGCCGCCGGTCAGCACGTCGCCGGAACAGAAGTCGATAAACTCTTCCAGGTAGCTGCCCACATGGGGATTGCCGGTCACCTTGATAACCGGTACTACCGCATTGCCGTGAGGCGTACCCCGGCCGGTAGTAAAGAGCATAACCTGGGAACCGCTCATGGTCAGAGAAGTGGTCTGGTACAGGTCATTACCGCCGTGCCGCTCATTGAGCACATAGCCGCCGGGAACGGTGGGCGCTTCGCCACATTCCAGGACCCCCACAATGGGGCTGTGGCCCCGGAGCTTCAGGTTGCCGATGGCCTTTTCTGCCAGAGTGGTAAGGCCGCCGGCCTTGTTGCCGGGGGTGGGGTTAACTTCCGACACGCTCTGGCCGGTTTCTTCTTTCAGATCTTGGCAGTAGCTTTCCACAATCTCCAAAATCTTTTCTCCCACTTCCTGCGTTGCTGCCACATCACATAATGTGGATTCACTGCCCGGCATGCCCCGGACGCATCCGATCAGGTTGGAAGCGCCGTCTGCCGCCGCCAGATCACAACAGCCACCTACACAGGGGTTGCCGGAAATAGAGCTGGTCCAGTCGCTGCCACCGGCATTGGTGGAGATAATCAACTTGCTCATGGGGAAGGGAACCCGCTTCTGGGCCGCAGCTTCTTTCTTCATCTGCTCAACAATTTCAATACCCTTAGCCACGGAATTCTTAATGCCGCCCTCATCCTGGATGCAGATATGCTCTACCCGCTTGCCGGCAGCCCGCACGGGATCGCCGATCATCTCAGCGCTGATCCACTGGCAGCCCAGGGAAACCAGTAAAACGCCATAGACATTGGGATGGGTACCGGCCCGAATCAGGCCCAGATTCAGTTTGTTGGCCGCTTCTTCGTAGTCACCGCAGCCGGTATCGATGGTGATCGGCGCCACACCGCAGGCCTTGGCAATCTGCTCTACCGTGCCGTTGGCGCACTGCACCAGAGAAATGACAATCACATAGTTCCGTACGCCATAGCGGCCATCGGCCCGCTCATAGCCCATTAGTTGTTTCATACCTTGTCCTCCTGTATTCAATCGGATAATCCGTCTAAAATTTCCTGTCCTGCTTTCGACTCCCAGGCCGGAAAGTCCAGGGAGCCTTGACGGTTATTGCTTCAGATAGGCAACCATTTCTTCTGCGGTCTTGCCCTTTAAGCCCAGCTTTTCTACGGTTCTGCCCTCTTTCCGGTAATCGATTCCGGTGAAAATCTGGCACATGGTGATAAAGGCGTCAATCATAGGCGTCTCTACGCCCAGCTCTTTGCCCAAAGAGGCCATGGGGACAAAGGTGGCCAGAATTTCCTCATGGACAAACCGGTGCTGCAGGTTTTTGGGATTCTTAATGCCAATATAGGGCTTGCAAGACTGAATGGCCGTATACAAATCGTCCGTCTCGGGCAGGTGGTAAGCCTTGACCAACCCAGCGGTCATATCCCGTTTGGGAACGCCCAGCTTCTCCAGCACTGCCGAGCCCTCTTTATGGGTAGCAATGATCAGCTTGGCAATATTCGGAGTCACGCCCTCCATATAGTAGTCATAGCTCTCTCCCAAATCCATTTTGTTCACGTTCATCAAAGTGGGAACGATATGCAAAGTGCCGCCCACCTTCATGCTGGTCTCCATAATGGAGCTGCGTTTTTCCATGTTGGGGAAAATCGGCTGCAGGGTTTCAATAACCTTGTCCACATCGGCGGCCGGAACAGTGGCTACGCCTACATGTTCTTTGACACCGGTATGGAGAATGGTGCCTACTTCCTGCACCCGGCAGGGATAGAGCAGATCGTTGGTCTCGCCAATGATCAGCTTGGGAGGATTTTCTCCGGAACGAAGAATCTCACTGACCAGAAGAGCGCCGCCCATGTGGCCCGGGAAGAGGATAATCATCTGACCGTCCCGCACATAGGGCTTAATATGGTTGGCAATCCACTCATGGGCATCGGTCGTGGAGGGCACCAAAATCACATCGGCGCCTTCCATAGCCACAGCCAAATCATCGGTAATCACTTCCGGCTTGCCGTGGGCTTCCAAACAGCCGATGGCCCGCAGTTCGTCTACCGCATTGAGCTTGGCAATGGTCTCTTTATTGATATCGAACATTCTGACTTTATATCCCTTTTGTGCTAGCACTGCACCCATGGTTGTGCCGCCAGCGCCGGAACCGATAATAGTAAAATTCAATTTCTTTTCCATAGTAAATCCTCCCGATATATGTACTGAATCTTCCGTAAACTTCCTTAGAACTTACCTGCCGGGGGAATGCCGTAACTCATATCCCGGTTCAGCTCCGCTTTGACCGGTTTGCCGTTGCAGACCTCTTTTAAAAGGGCAAACAAGTCTTCTCCGCACTCTTCCGCCGTCTTGGACGCCGAGAGAATGTCCCCGCAGGAGTAGTCAATAAACTCTGACAGCCGTTGCGCTGTCACTGGGTTGCCGGTGACCTTGATAACCGGCATGACCGCATTTCCGTGGGGTGTTCCCCGGCCGGTGGTCATAAACATGACCTGGGCACCGGTCATGGCACAGGCGGTAGTGGAATACATGTCGTTGGCCCCGTGGCGTTCATCCAGGAACCAGCCACCGGGATGGGGCACCCGATCGCCTG
>CALXCQ010000064.1 GCA_944386835.1 uncultured Oscillospiraceae bacterium
GCTCCCAGGTTTCCCCTTTGGTGGCTAAAGATCCAAGATATCCAATGGTTCATCTGGATACTTCCGCCTCAAAACCTACCAAAATGCCCCCTCTTTCTGCATAATAGCTGCAAAGCCCTCCCGTAGGCAAACTGGTAACAGAACAGTTAGAAAATTGCTTTTGAAGTTTTTCCTGCAGATACTCCACCATTGCCTGGTTCTCACAATGCGAAATTACCACATTTCCACCAGAAAATCCCCTATTTAGCATTTCCTCTACGACCAGGTCATAAGCCGTAAATTTCCCCCGAGATTTATGTAGAAGCTCCAAAGTCCCTTCTTGGGATGCAATCCCTACTATTTTAATGCCTAAAATTCCTGCCAGAGCCCCCTGTAATTTGCTGACTCTCCCATTTTTAACTAGGTTTTCCATTGACTGGAGTACAAACAAAAGATGTGTTTTTTGCCGGTATTCTTCCGCCATCGTTACGATCTCTTGGAATGGTAGCCCCTTCATTTTCAGGGCCAGTAATTTTCGTACCAGCAAAATCATTTCCGGACCAGTTGACCTAGAATCCATTATATATATTTTGCGTTCCGGATACTTTTCTAAAAAAAGCTTCGCTGCTGCGCTGGCACTTCCATAACTACCTGATAAGCGGCTTGTAATGGTAATGGCTACCACCTCCTGACAGTGCTCAAATGCACAAAGCCAGTCTTGAGGACTTGGTGCAGCACTTCCCGTCTTTCCTTTGTAGTTGTATAGCGTATTCAGAAATTCCGCAACGTCTAACTGGTTATCATCCACAAATTCCTGCGCGCCCACATCCAACTTTAACGGAATGCGGGCATAAAAGACCTTTTTAGATGTTTCACTATCCAATACTTTTAAATCACAGCTGGAATCTACAACAATACCAAACATATGGTTTTTTCTCTCCTACCACAAGATTTTTAAAATTATATTTCATTGTATTACTCATGATCTTATGGTACAATGGACAAAATCTACTGATTTGTCACTATTTACGGAAGGTGATGCTGTGTCCTATCAGAATTTTGCAAAACACACCCAGCGGAATCAGGCAACCAGGCTTCACATCGCACAAACCCTGCTGCGCCTCCTGGCAAAAGAGCCACTTAACACTATTACCACCACAAAACTTATCCAAGAATCCAACGTGTCACGGATGACATTTTACAAATATTACGGCAGTAAGCAAGATGTGCTGGCGGATTATCTCTATGAAATCGTTACAGCTTACCGCATGGATTTAAAGCAACATCCTGAGGTTGGAAATTTCCATGAATTCTCCCATATTTGTCACTGTCTTCGTTTTTTTGCAAACTATCAGGATCTGTTTCGTATTTTAATTCACGCGAATCTCCATGGGTTAATTTTAGAGACCATTAACGAATACATGGATCTCTATGTCCTACCGGAAGGAGAGTATTCCCAGTATGAACTTTATTACTATGCCGGCGCCATTTCTAACACCTATACAAAATGGATCACCTCTGGCCAAAAACAGTCTCCGGAGGCCATTGCTGCAATTCTGCACAGACATTTGGCGGCACCAATTGAAAAAAATAATAAGAGCCAGGAATAGGTTTCCTATTCCTGGCTCCATTTTTCTGTCTGCTATACCAAATTAAACAGAACTAAAATAACGCCATATAACACGGAGGCACTAATTCCAAACACGATCACTGGACCTGCAATGATAAACATTTTCGCACTCATACCTGTAATAATGCCCTCGGACTTGAACTCCATGGCCGGCGAAACAATAGAATTTGCAAAGCCTGTAATAGGGACCAACGTGCCGGCTCCGGCAGTTTTGGCAATGTTGTCATAGATACTCAGCCCGGTTAAAAGCGCACCTAAAAAAATCAAACTGATGGATGTCGCCGTACCGGCAACTGTTTCATCCAACCCCGCTGCTTTGTAACAGTTTAAGATTACCTGTCCCACTACGCAGATAAGACCGCCTATTACAAATGCCGATACCATGTTTTTTAGCATTGGCGATTTCGGTGATAACGACTGTACATACGCGCCGTATTCCTCATTGGTCATCTTCAAAATAAATCCCCCTTTTGGCATAGTATTTGCCAAAAGGGGGGATTTATTACAAACTTACACCAACTCGATAACTGCCATTTCCGCAGCATCCCCACGACGGGGACCAATCCGTGTGACTCTGGTGTAGCCGCCATTGCGATCTGCATACTTGGGAGCAACTTCGCTAAACAGCTTCTTTGCCACATCTTCTTTGGTAATATATCCCATAGCCTGACGATAGGATGCCAAAGTATTCTTCTTACCCAGAGTAATCATCTTTTCTGCAACAGGCTGGATTTCTTTTGCTCTGGTGAAAGTGGTTTCGATTTTACCATTTTCAAACAGATATGTGGTCATAGCTCTGAGCATTGCCTTTCTCTGAGAACTGGTTCTGCCGAGCTTCCGCGTACCAAACATTCGTATTACCTCCTTTTTGAAAGGTTATTGCTTAGTTGTTGTTGCCACTGGAATCATCACTGGCCAAACTCAAGCCCATCATAGCCAGCTTATTCTGTACTTCTTCCAGTGATTTTCTGCCCATATTGCGAACCTTCATCATATCCTCGCCGGTCTTTGAAATCAAATCCTCGACATTATTAATGTTGGCACGCTTCAGGCAGTTAAAGCTTCTGACAGACAAATCCAGTTCCTCAATTGTCAGTTCCAACACCTTGTCACGATGCGACTCGGCTTTTTCTACAACGGTTGACTTATTGGCCACTGCCTCCGACAAATCCGTAAACAGGCTTAAATGATCTGTCAGAATTTTGGCACCCAGCGATACTGCGTCCCGCGCAGTAATCGTCGAGTCCGTCCAGACTTCCAAAGTCAACTTATCGTAGTCCGTCATATTCCCTACACGGGTATTTTCCACCGTGTAGTTCACCTTATAAACAGGCGTGTAAATGGAATCAATGGGAATCACGCCAATCACCGTTTGCTGGGATTTATTCCGATCTGCCGGCACATAGCCCCGGCCGTGGCTCATGGTGATTTCCATATTAAAAGTTGCATCGGGTCCCAAGGTACAGATATGAAGGTCAGGATTGAGAATCTCAACTTCCCCATCGGCTTTAATGTCACCAGCAGTTACTTCACATTCCCCAGTTGCATCGATGTATACTGTCTTCACACCCTGGCAGTGAAGTCGTGCAATGATTTTTTTGACATTCAGAACAATCTCAGTTACATCTTCCTTAACCCCTGGGATTGTGGAAAACTCGTGCTGTACACCGGCAATTTTAATGGAAGTTGCCGCTGTACCAGGCAGAGAGGAAAGCAAAATTCTTCTCAGAGAGTTACCCAAAGTGGTGCCGTAGCCCCTTTCCAACGGTTCTACAACATACTTGCCATAAGAGCCGTCTTCCGGGGAGTCGATACACTCAATGCGAGGCTTTTCAATTTCAACCATAAATAATTACCCTCCTTGTAACTCCGAAACTTAGTTTCGTGGCCTTTTTCAGCTTACCAATAAACGAGGGTGTCGCGTTACTTGGAGTACAACTCGACGATAAGATGCTCTGCAATCTCAAAGTCAATATCGTCTCGGGCAGGATTGGCAATAACCTTACCAGAAAGGGTATTCTTGTCTCTTTCCAACCACTTGGGAGCCGCCACAAAAGCGTCTTCTTCCTTCATCTTTTTAAAGCGGTTATTGGACGCACTCTTCTCACAAACAGCAATCACTTCGCCAACACTTACCAGATAAGAAGGAATATCTACCCGCTTACCATTCACCGTGAAGTGTCCGTGATTTACCAGCTGACGTGCCTCGCGGCGGGTTGCAGCAAAGCCCAGGCGGTAAACTACGTTGTCGAGTCTGCGCTCGATGAGAGAGAGCAGGTTCTCACCAGTGTTGCCGTTCATGCGCTCTGCTTTCACATAGTACATCCGGAACTGCTTTTCCAGAATACCATATACAAATTTGACCTTTTGTTTCTCCTGCATTTGCATGCCATACTCGGACTTTTTGGCTCTTCTCTGTCCACCGGGGTTCTTGTTGGAAGATTTGGAATACCCCATTGCGGCAGGGGAAACGCCAAGGGTTCTGCAACGCTTGAGAACAGGCTGTGTATTTTTAGCCATAGTTCAGTTCCTCCTTTTTGCGATTATGCGCGGCGTCTCTTGGGAGGGCGGCAGCCATTGTGAGGAATGGGAGTGACGTCCTTGATCATGGTGACATCCAGGCCAGCGGATTGCAGTGCACGAATTGCAGCTTCACGGCCCTGGCCAGGACCTTTCACATATACTTCCACAGTCTTCAAACCGTGCTCCATTGCAGCTTTGGCAGCTGTCTCTGCCGCCATCTGTGCTGCATAAGGAGTGGATTTTCTCGAACCGCGGAAACCCAAACCACCGGAGGAAGCCCAGGACAGGGCATTACCATTCAGGTCGGTGATGGTAACCATCGTATTATTGAAAGAAGAGCGGATATGCGCTGCGCCTTTTTCCACGTTTTTCCGCTCGCGACGTCTTTTTACAACCTTTTTGCTAGCTACTTTGGCCATGACATATCCCTCCTTACTTCTTCTTATTGGCAATGGTCTTCTTGGGACCTTTGCGGGTACGTGCGTTGGTCTTGGTACGCTGACCACGAACCGGGAGACCTCTTCTGTGGCGTAAACCACGGTAGCAGCCGATTTCAGTCAACCGCTTAATGTTGAGTGCAACTTCCCGACGGAGGTCGCCCTCGATGCTGTAGTTCTTGTCAATGACATCACGCAGCGCTGCTTCCTGATCTTCGGTCAGATCCTTAACGCGCGTGTCGGGATTGATACCAGCCATCTTCAGAATATCGTTTGCGCTCTTTCTGCCAATGCCGTAGATATAAGTTAAACCAATTTCGATTCTCTTATCTCTTGGCAAGTCAATACCGGAAATACGTGCCATATTCTTTTGAGCACCTCCTTAACCTTGTCTTTGTTTGTGTTTGGGATTTTCGCAAATTACCATAACACGGCCCTTGCGCTTAATAATTTTGCATTTTTCGCACATGGGCTTGACGGACGGTCTTACCTTCATATTGCTAACCTCCATATGAGACAGCTCAATGTCTCTATTTACTTCTCCATGTGATTCTGCCCCTGGTAAGATCATAAGGCGACATTTGTACCGTTACCTTATCTCCAGGTAAAATCTTGATAAAGTTCATCCGGAGCTTGCCGGAAATGTGTGCCAAAATTGTGTGTCCGTTGCCAATATCAACAGAGAACATTGCATTCGGCAACGCATCAGTCACGATGCCCTCAAGCTCGATTACGTCGTCTTTTGCCAAGTAAATTAACCCCCTTGGTTTTGACTTGTGAATTCTTGGCCAAACTTGGCCAAATCCCTTCGTAATTCGCTGTTGAGTAGTTTTTCACCAGAAGAAATCTTCTGTGCAACTCTGGAATCAGTCCGAGAGACCCCACGGACATGCTTCAGCTTTTTCCGTTTGGGATTTTCTAGCTTTCTTCCTTTGCCATCGACAATCAGGACATATTCGTCTTGTACATCTAAAACGTAGAACAACTGCCCTGCATCACGACCGGCAAGAGATATAATAATGTCCGACTTGGAAATTTCCATACTAAAGCCCCTCAGTGACGGTGAGAATTTCCGGCTCCCCGTCGGTAATGAGCACAGTATTTTCGTAGTGGGCTGCAAGCTTCCCATCAGCTGTAACCGTCGTCCATTTATCCTTGAGAACTCTAACTTCATAAGTTCCCTCAGTTACCATAGGTTCTATGGCCAACGTCATGCCTTTGATCATTCTTGGCCCACGGCCCGGAGCGCCATAGTTGGGGACTTGGGGATCTTCATGCAGATTCTCACCCACACCGTGGCCTACAAAACTGCGAACCACCCCAAATCCATTGGCTTCCACATAGGCTTGCACAGCATGGGAGATATCCGAAATACGGTTTCCCTGCCGCACATATTTTAGGCCTTCGAAAAAACTCTGCTTCGTTACTGCTATGAGCTTCTGGGCAATGGGAGAAATGACTCCACATGCAAAGGTTGCGGCGCAATCACCGTGAAAGCCACCCCAACAGGCGCCTACATCCACGCTGACAATGTCGCCTTCACGAAGGACCCGACCATCGGGAATTCCGTGGATTACCACATCGTTTACAGAGATGCAAGCACTAGCCGGGAACCCTCCGTAATGCAGGAAGGACGGTTTCGCGCCCTGCGACACGATAAAATCGTGAACAGCCTTGTCGATCTCTTTGGTGGTGACGCCGGGCCTGACCATTTCGCCTGCCAAAGCACGCGCTGCCGCGGTAATTTTACAGGCCCTGCGCATCACCCCGAGCTCACGCTCATTTTTAATAGGTATCATAGTTCTACACCTATCGCAGCCATAATCGCCTTGTGTGTATCTGCGATGGACTGATTGCCGTCTACCAGTTTCAGCTTTCCCTGCTTTTCATAATAGTGTTTCAGAACTTCCGTTTCTGCATGGAAAACCCGCAGACGGTCCCGCACCGTTTCCAATTCGTCATCGGGACGGGTCACCAGTGTCTTTCCGCAATGATCGCAGACACCCTCTTGCTTGGGAGGATTGGACTGTAAATGATAGCTGGCACCACAGCCGGAGCATACCCGCCTGCCAGACATCCGCTTTTCAATTACAGGGTCCTCAATCTCAATCGAAATAACATCGTCAAATGCAATTCCCGCTCTGTCCAAAGCCTCTGCTTGTGGAATCGTACGCGGTACGCCATCGAGAATATATCCCTCTCGGCAATCATCTTGGCTGACACGCTCCTTGACAATCTGAATAATCAGCTCGTCGGAAACCAGCCTGCCATGATCCATGGCATCTTTTACATGCCGGCCAACCTCGGTGTTATTCTTGATTGCCTCCCGGAGCATATTGCCAGTGGAAATTGCAGGAATCTTCAGGCGCTGTGCAATCAACTCAGCCTGGGTGCCTTTTCCAGCACCTGGTGCTCCCAAGAGAATTAATTTCATGAAATGCGCCCCCAATTATTCCAGGAAACCTTTATAATGGCGCATCATCATCTGAGCTTCCAAAACCTTAACCGTCTCTAATGCAACGCCTACTACAATGATGACGGAAGTACCACCAATGGACAGTGCGTTATAATTCAGCACGTTGCCAACGATGATCGGCAATAAAGCAATGATCGCCAAGTACAAAGCGCCGAACAAAGTAATCTTGGAGATAACCTTATGAATGAAATCCGCTGTGGGCTTGCCCGGACGGAAGCCAGGAACAAAGCCGCCGTTTTTCTTCAGATTATTCGCCAATTCTACTGGATTATACTGGATAGCAGCATAGAAATAGCTAAATGCCACAATCAGAATAAAGTACGCAACCGCATACACTACGCCATTCGGGTCGATAATGCTGGCAACGAACTTTCCGAAACCGCTGGTAGCAGCCGGTAAAAATGCAGCAATAGTAGCCGGTAAAGAGGCGATAGACTGGGCAAAGATAATGGGCATAACACCAGACATATTGACCTTGATCGGCAAATGGGTGTTCTGGCCACCATATACCTTCCGTCCTACTACCCGCTTTGCATATTGCACCGGAATTCTACGCTCGGAGTTGGTAATGAACACGATGAACATGATAATCAGCAACATGCCCACTACAATACCGACACCAGCAATCCAGCTCATACCGCCACCTAGAATATTGGTAATGGTCGTACCAATCGCCGACGGAAGACGGGAAATAATGTTGGCAAACAAAATAATGGAAATACCGTTGCCAATTCCAAACTCCGTAATTTGCTCGCCTAACCACATGACAAATGCGGAACCTGCCGTAAAGGACAGTACAATGACAAGACCATACAGGAATCCAGATTCTGTCAAAAGCGAATAGTTCCGTAACATGACGTAATATGCATAGCCCATTAGAAGACCTAACAAGACAGTTGCATACCGAGTGTACGAAGCAATTTTGCGCCGCCCGTCTTCGCCGCCCTCTTTCTGCAAGCGCTCCAAAGCCGGAATAGCAATCGTCAGCAATTGTATAATGATGGAAGCGTTGATGTAGGGCTGAATTGACAGTGCAAATAAGCTTGCTCTTGAAAATGCCGAACCAGACATTGCGTTATACAGTCCCAAAACCGTATTGGATAGCTGTTGCGTGAAGTATTCACTAAGCAGAGCTACGTTAACAAATGGAACCGGGATTGCTGTGCCGGCACGGAAAATCAGCAAAATGAACAGTGTGAACAGGAGCTTTTTTCTCAGCTCGGGAATTTTCCAGGCATTTCGCAGTGTAGTAAACAACTTACACCACCTCTGCCTTTCCACCTGCCTCTTCAATTTTTGTCTTGGCAGATGCAGAGAATGCGGCAGCCTTCACGGTTACTTTTTTGCTGAGGGTACCATTTGCCAGAACTTTCAGGCCATAAGGGCAATCTGAAATAATCCCCTTTTCCATCAGTGCTGCAGCATCTACAACCGCATTGTCTTCAAAAGCATTCAGTGCCGAAACATTCACAGCCGTCAAGGGCTTTGCAAAAATGTTATTAAAGCCGCGCTTCGGAATGCGTCTTGCCAAAGGCATCTGACCGCCTTCAAAGCCGATCCGGACTTTTCCTCCGGAACGGGCCTTCTGGCCTTTATGGCCCCGGCCGGCAGTCTTGCCATTGCCAGTTCCGGTTCCGCGGCCTTTGCGCTTACCAACATGGGTAGAACCCATTACAGGAGCAAGTTCGTTTAATTGCATGCTTGTCTCCTCCTTACTCTACTTCTGTAACCTGAAGCAAATAGCCAATTTTAGCAATCTTGCCACGGGTTTGGGTATTATCAGGCTGCACGGTTTCCTGGCCAATTTTCTTCAGGCCCAGAGAATGTGCAGTTGCAATGTGCTTTTCAAGACGACCATTCAGGCTCTTGACAAGCTTAATCTTAAGATTTGCCATTTTTAGGAGCCTCCTTAAATTTCGTCGACATTCTTGCCTCTGATGCGGGCCACTTCTTCCGGTCCGCGCAGAGACTGCAAGCCCTGCATCGTTGCTTTTACAACGTTTTGCGGGTTATTGGAACGTAAGCACTTTGCACGGATGTTGGAGACGCCAACCGCTTCCATTACCGCACGAACGGTACCACCAGCGATGATACCAGTACCGACAGGAGCGGGTTTCAGAAGAACTCTGCCGGCGCCAAAGGTACCAATCACTTCGTGAGGAATGGTTGTTCCATCCAAAGTGATTTTTGTCATGTTCTTCTTAGCATCAGCAATTCCCTTTAAAATTGCCTCGGAAACTTCGGCTGCTTTGCCCAAACCGTAGCCTACCATGCCTTTGCCGTCGCCAACGACAACCAGTGCGGCAAACTTGAAGATACGGCCGCCCTTTACGGTTTTGGAAACACGGTTCAGGTAGACAACTTTTTCAATATACTCAGGAGCAGTATTCTCTGCTACTTCTCTTTTATAAGCCATTTCTTGTTCCTCCTCCCGACCTAAAATGCCAGGCCGCCTTCGCGGGCGCCTTCAGCCAGAGCTGCTACACGGCCGTGATAAATATAGCCGCCGCGATCGAACACAACTGTCTCGATCCCCTTTGCCTTAGCGCGCTCAGCAACGAGCATGCCAACCTTTTTGGCTGCTTCTGCATTTCCGCAAGGGCCTTCAAACTCTTTGTCCAGAGTGGAAGCCGAAACAAGCGTTACGCCGTTAACATCATCGATGATTTGCGCATAAATGTTTGCGTTACTGCGAAACACGTTCAGACGAGGTCTCTCGGGTGTGCCGGAGATCTTGCCACGGACGCGTACATGGCGCTTCATGCGCTGCTTCTTTGTATCAGGTCTTTTTACCATTATGGCACACCTCCTAATTATTTCTTACCGCCGGTCTTGCCTTCCTTGCGGCGAATGACCTCAGTCGTGTATTTAATACCTTTGCCCTTATAAGGTTCAGGCGGTCTCTTTCCTCTGACTTCCGCAGCAAACTGGCCGACAACCTGCTTGTCAATGCCGCTGATGACGATCTTGTTTGCCGCAGGTACATCAATGGTGATGCCTTCAATTTCGTCCACAGTGACCTGGTGAGAATAGCCAAGGTTCATAATCAGCTGGTTACCTTGCTTCTGCGCTCTGTAACCGACGCCGTTTACTTCCAGCTCTTTTGCATAGCCTTTGGTTACACCCTCAACCATGTTGTGAACCAACGTACGGGTAAGACCGTGCAGGCTCTTATGCAGCTTATCTTCAGAAGGACGGGAAACAATAACTTCATTTCCCTCTACTTTAATAAGCATATCCGGATGCATAGTCTTTGTCAAAGTACCCTTGGGGCCCTTTACCGTTACCACATTGCCTTCGGCAATTGCAATTTCAACGCCTGCGGGTACGGTGATGGGCATTTTGCCAATTCTCGACATAAATGTTTTCCTCCCTTACCAAACAAACGCAAGGACTTCGCCGCCGACATGGTTGGCTCTCGCCTTTTTGTCAGTCATGACGCCCTTTGAAGTAGAAATAATTGCAATTCCCAATCCTTTAAGGACTTTCGGCAACTCTTCTGCACCTGCATAGACACGAAGGCCGGGCTTGGAAACTCTGCGTAAACCAGTAATGACCTTCTCCTTGTTGCCCAGATACTTCAGGGTGATCCGAATGATACCCTGGGTTCCGTCATCAACTATCTGGAAAGCTTTGATATAGCCTTCGTCCAGAAGAATCTGTGCAATGGCCTTCTTCAGATTGGAAGCCGGAACATCCACAGTGTCGTGCTTTGCCGAATTTGCGTTCCGAATTCTGGTTAGCATATCAGCAACGGGATCTGTGATTTGCATGAATAATACCTCCTATAAGAAGTTACAGGCAAGCCTGTTAAGATTTCAGGGTATCAAGAGAATGTGAACCGAAAGACATGCCCCGATTCCATCTTCTCTTGACGCGAGAAATCTGTTTTACATTGGATGGCTGATAAGTATCCCTTACCAGCTGGCTTTTTTTACTCCAGGAATCTGGCCTTTGTAAGCCAGTTCGCGGAAACAGATACGGCAGATGCCATAGTCACGCAAATATGCATGGGGTCTGCCACAGATTTTACATCTGTTATAGTGGCGGCAGGAGAACTTTGGCGTCTTCTGCTGCTTGAGAATCATAGCTTTCTTTGCCATTTTCTTTATCCTCCAATCAAGCGTAGAAAGGTGCGCCAACCATTGTCAGCAACTCCTTGGCCTCTTCATCAGTGGCAGCTGTTGTGCAGATGCAAATGTCCATGCCACGGATTTTGTCTACCTTATCGTACTCGATTTCCGGGAAAATGAGCTGTTCCTTCAGGCCAAATGCATAATTGCCACGACCATCAAATGAGTTGGGGTTAATCCCACGGAAGTCACGAACACGAGGCAGAGCCACGTTGAACAGTCTATCCAGGAACTCCCACATTTTGTCGCCGCGGAGGGTGACTTTCACGCCAACCGTTTCGCCTTCACGAACTTTAAAGTTTGCAACTGACTTTCTGGCTTTGGTGGTAATGGGTTTTTGACCTGTAATGGTTGCAATATCCTTGCAAATTGCTTCGATTTCCTTGGCATTGCCCTTGGACTCACCACAGCCAACATTTACAATGACCTTATCGATCTTCGGAATCTGCATAACGCTCTTATAGCTGAACTTTTTCATCAGAGCGGGAGCGATTTCTTCAGTGTATTTCACTTTCAGTCTAGCCATTTATTTGCTCCTCCCTCTTAAATCGTCTCGCCGCACTTCTTGCAGACGCGAGCTTTTTCGCCATCGGCGAGCATTTTAAAGGCCGGACGGGTCGGCTTGCCGCACTTGGGGCAAACCCGCATTACTTTGCAAGCATACATAGGAATTTCCTTGTGGATGATTCCGCCTGCTTCACCTTGTCTGCGGGGCTTTACATGGCAGGTAGCCACGTTGATGCCTTCCACAACTACCTTACCGCTGGCCGGCATGGTAACCAGTACTTTTCCTTTTTTACCCTTGTCTTTACCAGACAAAACAATAACCGTATCGTCTTTTTTAATATACATCTTTGGTACCCCCTTAAATGGTCTCGGGTGCCAGAGACAGGATCTTCATGTAGTCTTTGTCACGAAGCTCTCTGGCGACCGGCCCAAAGATACGGGTTCCTCTGGGGTTTTTGTCTTCTTTGATCAGAACAGCTGCATTCTCGTCAAAACGCACATAGGTACCGTCCGCACGGCGGATTCCCTTTGCAGTCCGGACAATAACAGCCTTGACTACTTCGCCTTTTTTCACAGTGCCACCAGGCGCAGCTTTCCGAACAGAGGCAACAATAACATCGCCAATGTTTCCGAACTTACGCTTGGAGCCACCCAGTACACGAATACATTTGATCTCTTTGGCGCCGGTATTGTCGGCAACCTTCAGATAACTTTCCTGTTGAATCATAGTTGTCGACCTCCTTACTTAGCCTTTTCCAGAACTTCTACAAGTCTCCATCTCTTGCCCTTGGACAAAGGACGGCACTCCATAACTCTGACAGTATCGCCGATACCGCATTCATTCTTTTCGTCATGGGCCTTCAGCTTATAGGTTCTTTTCATAATCTTTTTGTACAGACCATGCTGTACACTGTCTTCAATCGCAACCACGATTGTCTTGTCCATCTTATCGGAGACGACGGTGCCAACCCTGGTTTTGCGGAAAGCTCTTGTAATTTCACTCATTTTCGCTTACCTCCTTAGGCTTCGGGCCGAAGCTCCTTTTCACGTAAAATAGTCTTGATGCGGGCAATGTCTTTCTTGACAAGCGCAATCTTTGTGGGGTTGTCAAGCTGATTGGTGGCATGCTGCATTCTTAAAAAGAACAAATCCTTTTTTAAGTCTGCCAGCTTCGCTTCCAGCTCTACGGTGGACAGGTTCCGAATTTCATTTGCCTTCATCATTATTCACCACCATTTCCGGACTCTTCCTTTGCAACGATTTTGCACTTAATGGGCAATTTATGCATTGCAAGACGGAGGGCTTCACGAGCGACTTCTTCCGAAACGCCGCCAATTTCAAACATAACCTTCTGAGCCTTTACAACCGCTACCCAGTACTCAGGAGCACCTTTACCGGAGCCCATACGAGTACCCAGTGCCTTGGATGTTACAGGCTTGTCGGGGAAAATTTTGATCCATACCTTGCCGCCACGCTTTGTGTAACGGGTCATGGCGATACGAGCTGCTTCAATCTGGTTGCCGGTAATCCAGCCCGGTTCCAGTGCCTGAATGCCATAATCACCATAGGCAACTTTATTGCCGCGGGATGCAACGCCGGTCATGCGGCCTCTGTGCACTCTGCGGTATTTCACTCTTTTGGGCATCAGCATCAGCGGTTGCCTCCTTCCCTACGGTCAAATTTTCTTTCACCATTGTTGTTATAATTGCGCTCGCCGTTGTAGGGGCGATTGCCACGGCGTTCTCCGTTTCCACGGCGTTCGCCACCGCGGCGATCATTGTTCCGGCGCTCGCGTTTTGCCGGCTCGGGATTCGCCTGACGCAAAGTGGAGTTCAGAACTTCTCCCTTGTAAATCCATACCTTTACGCCGATTTTGCCGTATGTGGTATTGGCTTCCGCAAATCCGTAGTCAATATCTGCACGCAATGTCTGCAGAGGAATGGTACCTTCGTGATAGGATTCGCTTCTGGCAATTTCTGCACCGCCCAGACGTCCGGAGCAAGCGCATTTAATACCCTTGGCTCCCAAACGGGTTGCCCGCTGCATAGCCTGCTTCATAGCGCGGCGGAAAGATATTCTCTTCTCCAATTGTGCTGCAATGTTTTCAGCAACCAACTGCGCATTCAGATCAGGGCTTCTGACTTCAACAATATTCAGCGCTACAGTCTTGCCAATCATGGCTTCCACCTGCAGGCGGATACGTTCAATTTCTGTGCCGCCTTTGCCGATGACTACACCAGGACGGGAGCAGTGGATGTTAACTTTTACCTTGGCATTATCTCTTTCAATTTCAATCTTGGCAATGCCGGCAGAATAAAGGGTGCTCTTCAGGAACTTCCGAATGTTGTAGTCTTCTACAATCAGATCGCCAACTTTATCGTTGCGGGCATACCAACGAGAGTCCCAATCTTTGATTACGCCGACACGCAATCCGTGGGGATTAACTTTCTGTCCCATAGCTACCTCCTGCTTAGTTCTTCTCGCTCACGCCGATGGTAACGTGAGTGGTTCTCTTCAGAATGCGATTGAATCTTCCCTGTGCCCGCGGCATGCCACGCTTGAGGGTGGGGCCGGGATTGGCAACAGCGGTGGAAACGTAGAGTTTTTCCACATCCAGATTGTGGTTGTTCTCTGCGTTGGCAATGGCACTCCGCAAGAGCTTGAGCACAGGCTCGGAAGCCGCTTTGGGGGTCTGCATGATATATGCAGTCGCGGTTTTCACATCTTTGCCGCGGATCAAATCACATAAAATCTTCACTTTACGTGGAGACATACGCAGATATTTCAAATGTGCTTTTGCTTCCATTGACTGCTTCCTCCTTACTTGGCATTGGTGGTCTTACTGCCGGAGTGACCTCTGAATGTTCTGGTGGGAACAAACTCACCCAGCTTGTGACCAACCATGTCCTCTGTCACATAGACAGGTACATGTTTGCGGCCGTCATGAACGGCAATGGTGTGACCGACAAAGGAGGGGAAAATTGTAGACGCTCTGGACCAAGTCTTCAAGACCTTCTTTTCGCCAGCTTTGTTCAGCTCTTCAACGCGCTTGTAAAGTTCCGGCGCAATGAAAGGGCCTTTTTTTACACTTCTGCTCATTGCATTTCCTCCTTACTTCGCGTTTCTGCGCTTGACAATGAATTTATTGGTGGGGTTCTTCTTCTTGCGGGTCTTCAGGCCCATTGCAGGCTTACCCCAAGGGGTAACCGGACCAGGACGACCAACCGGGGACTTGCCTTCACCACCGCCATGGGGGTGGTCATTGGGGTTCATAACCGAGCCACGAACTGTGGGACGGATGCCCATATGACGCTTACGGCCAGCTTTGCCCAGGTGGACATTTTCATGGTCGATGTTGCCTACCTGCCCAATCACCGCCATACAAGCGACACGGATAATACGAACTTCACCGGAAGGCATTCTGATTTGTGCCAGATCGCCCTCTTTTGCCATCAGTTGTGCTGCCGCACCAGCCGCACGTACCAGCTGGGCACCACGGCCAGGATGCAACTCAATGTTATGGATAACCGTACCTACAGGAATATTGGCAATGGGCAAGCAGTTACCAGGCTTAATGTCCGCCGCTGCAGAAGAGAGGACCACGTCTCCAGCCTTCAGGCCAACCGGAGCCAGGATATAGCGCAATTCGCCATCCTCATATTTTACCAGCGCAATATACGCACTGCGGTTGGGATCGTATTCCAAGCGCTGCACGGTTGCGGGCATTTCCATTTTATCCCGTTTGAAATCAATGATTCTGTATTTACGCTTGTTGCCGCCGCCGCGATGACGAACGGTAATTCTTCCGTAGCTGTTGCGACCAGAATTCTTCTTGACGGTCTCAAGCAGGCTACGCACGGGCTTGGCCTTCTTATCTACACCGTCAAAAGCAGAAACAGTCATGTTTCTTCTGGACGGGGTATAAGGCTTAAATGATTTAATCGCCATTTGCGTTACACTCCTTATTTGAGATTTCTATTAAACCATACCTTCGAAGAACTCGATGGTCTTGGAATCGGCAGTCAATTTCACCATGGCCTTCTTCCAATTGGCCCGACGACCAGCCGGTGCAGCCCCTTGGCGCTTTTCCTTGCCTTCCATGCGAATCGTATTCACTTTTTCCACTTTGACGCCGAAAATTTCTTCGATCGCCTTTTTAATTTCAATTTTATTGGCATCAATGGCAACCTGGAAAACGTACTTTTTGTCTTCCGTGGCCTCCATGGACTGTTCGGTAATAACGGGTTTTAAAATGATATCGTAAGCATTCTTCATTATGCGAATACCTCCTCAATCTTTGCCAGGGCAGCCTGATCCACCACAAATTTCTTCGCATTGAGAATATCGTACACGTTGATCAGAGCAGCAAATGTCGTGGTAACACCAGGAATGTTGCGGGCGCTCTTTACAATTGTGTCATTGTGCTCCGCCGTAACAACCAGCGCCTTGGTATCAGCGCCGACTGCGTTCAGGAATTCCTTAAATGTTTTGGTCTTAATGGTATCCATCTTAATGGCATCAATGACAATAATGTCGCCGGAGGCCATTTTTGCACTCAGAGCGGATTTGAGAGCCAGTCTCTTTACTTTTTTGTTCAGAGAATAGCTGTAGTCCCGGGGCTTCGGAGCAAATACGATACCGCCATGGTACCACTGAGGTGCACGGATGGAGCCCTGACGAGCCCGGCCGGTTCCCTTTTGTCTCCAAGGCTTGATGCCGCCTCCGGAAACCTCAGCCCGAGTTAACGCACTCTGGGTGCCCTGACGGCAATTTGCCAGATGATTCTTTACCACGGCATGAACAACAGCTTCATTGGGTTCAATTCCAAAAATAGCTTCAGAAAGTTCGATCTCGCCGATCTGCTTTCCTGTCATATCTAAAACAGTAGTCTTAGGCATTATTCAAACTCTCCTTTCCTTAGCGGTTTCTTGCAGATGCCTTCTGCGGGTTGGTACGGGCAGATGCCTTCTGCGGGTTGGTGCTGATGCCAGCTTCACCCTTGGCCACATGTGAGGTCTTGACTGTGCTCTTAATGTAGACCACGCCGCCCTTAGGACCGGGAATCGCGCCGCGGACAACCAGCATATTCAGTTCCGGATCGACTTTGATGACATCCAGATTCTGAACGGTAACCTGCTCAACACCCATCTGTCCAGCACCGATTTTACCTTTGAAAATCCGGGAAGGACTGGAAGTGGAACCCATAGAACCTGCATGGCGATGAACCGGGCCGCCGCCGTGGCTGGTTGGTGTACGCTGTGCGCCCCAGCGCTTAATAACGCCCTGGTATCCATGGCCTTTGGAAACACCTGTCACATCTACCTTATCGCCAGCGGCAAAGGTGTCTGCCTTAACCACATCGCCCACATTCATCTGGTCAGCTTTTTCCAGCTTGAACTCTTTTAAATACTTTTTGAGGGCAACTTCTGCCTTCTTCAGATGGCCAGCCTCCGGCTTGGAAAGCTTGGATTCTTTGACATCCTCAAAGCCCAGCTGAACAGACACATAGCCATCTCTTTCTTCGGTCTTCTTCTGAGTAACGACGCAGGGGCCGGCTTCGATTACGGTTACCGGAATCACCTTGCCGCTCTCATCGAAGATCTGGGTCATGCCCACTTTTTTGCCGATGATTGCTTTCTGCATTTGTGTTCTTCCTCCTAATTTTAGGTTATTGGTTGACAAACATAGCCATTGGGTACCATTGGTTTGCCAACTTGACCCGTCCGTCCCTTTGACGGACCGTGGCGGGCAACTGTAATTCGGAAAACTTCAGTGAATTACAGCTTTATCTCAATCTCAACACCTGCCGGCAGGTCGAGGCTCATCAATGCTTCTACCACTTTTTGGTTGGGGTTGAGAATATCGATCAAACGTTTGTGGGTTCTGCGCTCAAACTGCTCACGGGAGTCTTTATATTTGTGGACAGCCCGCAAAATGGTGACAACTTCCTTCTTTGTGGGAAGGGGAATCGGGCCTGAAACCGTAGCACCGTTGCGCTTTGCAGTCTCCACAATTTTCTCCGCGCTGGAGTCGATAAGCTGATGATCATATGCCTTCAGGCGAATTCTGATCATTTCCTGGTTTGCCATTTGTGTTTCCTCCTTGAATCGTACTCAGTTTTCTTAGTCTGCTGGGTACGGTCGAGAACTCTGTACGCTTATCCGTGCGTATCATTCCGAGAACATGAAAAAAGCCGACGCAAGTCGGCGGCATTCATGGTGCAGCGATATACGCAGCGCAATTGGAATTCTCAGCCGCCCGATGACCGGACATACTCCGCAGAAGTTACCGCCTCAGGCGCAATCTCCTGCTTCATCGCATACTGCGCGCATCACACAAACGCGCGCCCAGTTATAATACAATGAAACCCCCTTGTTGTCAAGGGGGTATTCCGAAAACTTTATAAATATTTGTCTTTTTCTCCGGTTCAATCGTCTATTGCGTCGTATTTCCTGTTGGTAGCCGCCACAGGCAGCTATTTTTAATAGGCAACGCCCCAATAAATCATCTTTTTTGCCGGTTTTCCACAAATGGGACACACATCCGCCAATGTCTCCTGTTCAAAGGGGATACAGCGGGAAGACATACCGCCCTCTTCTTTCATTTTGACCTCACAGGCTTCCTCTCCGCACCACATTGTCTTAATAAAGCCGCCTTTTTCTTCCTGCAGGCGCTTGGCTTCTTCCAGAGAATATGCGGCAAAGGTATGCTCCTGTAAGTTTTTCTTGGCCTTTTCATACAGGCCCTGATGCACATCTTCCAGCAACTTCCGGGATTGTTCCACCAATCCATCCAGGCAAACAACCGTTTTTTCCAGGTTGTCCCGGCGTACCATCACACACTGGTTTTGCTCCAAATCCTTTGGTCCAATTTCCAGACGCAGCGGCACACCTTTCATTTCGTATTCCGCAAACTTCCAACCAGGACTTTGCTCTGACTCATCTATTTTTACCCGCAATCCTGCTTCCTTCAGCTGCTGAGCCAGTTCTCTGGCCTTTTGCGTCACACCTGGTTTATGGGCAGCAATCGGAATCACAACCACCTGAATGGGTGCAATCTTCGGAGGCAAAACCAACCCGTTATTGTCCCCGTGGGTCATAATAATTCCGCCTATTAACCGGGTGGACAGGCCCCAGGAAGTCTGGTGGGGGTAGGCCTGCTGATTGTTCTTATCTGTGAAATGAATGTCGAATGCTTTTGCAAATCCATCCCCAAAATAGTGAGAAGTGCCAGACTGCAGTGCCTTATGGTCATGCATCATACATTCAATTGTATAGGTACGCTCCGCTCCGGAAAATTTTTCCTTGTCCGTCTTCACGCCACGGACAACCGGCATTGCCAGATAGTTCTCGCAGAAGTCGGCATACACTTCCAATTGTTGCTCTGTCTCTGCAATCGCTTCTTCTGCCGTAGCATGCATGGTATGTCCCTCCTGCCACAGGAATTCCCTGTGCCGCAGAAAAGGACGAGAAGTTTTTTCCCAGCGCAGAACACTGCACCATTGGTTATAAAGTTTTGGCAAATCCCGCCAGGAATGAATCACATCTTTAAAATGGTCGCAAAACAACGTCTCTGAGGTGGGACGAATACACAGCCGCTCTTCCAGCTTTTCACTGCCCCCCATGGTTACCCATGCGCACTCCGGTGCAAATCCCTCTACATGGTCTTTCTCCTTCTGCAGCAAGCTCTCCGGAATCAGCATGGGCATATACACATTCTCATGCCCCTTGGCTTTAAACATGTCGTCCAGAATGCATTGCATGTTCTCCCATATGGCATAGCCATACGGCCGGTATATAAAAACGCCCTTAATTCCGGAATAGTCAATCAATTCCGCCTTTTTGCATACATCCGTATACCATTGGGCAAAATCAACCTCCATATCCGTGATTTGCTCCACCTTTTTCTCTTTGGCCATCTATTTCCCATCCCTTCGGAATTACTTTCCTCATATTAGTCTTATTCTATCACGTCTGTCAATCCCTTGCATAGGATGGATTACCAAGTTTTAGAGGTGTTGAAATGAGCAGTAGCCTTGAATTCCTTTTACGCCCCACACCGGGTGAACGGGTTGAAGTTTCTCTCAATCTTCCCCAATCCGATCAGGCTGTCATTACCGGAACTGTAGCCCGTTCTGATGGCTCCCCCGCTATTTCCAGTCTCATTACAATTGAAGATGCAGAAACACGAGTCCCTATTATGCATACTCTTACCGATACTTCTGGACACTTCCTGTTAGGTCCAGTATCTGCCAATCAGCTCTATTGTGTGCAAGTATACGACAGCGCAACAGAAGTGCGCTGCGTCCAAATTCAATTATGAGGTTTTGCCTATGCCCTCTTTTTCCATTGAGCTCGACCCCGCCACTGCCAACTTTTATGCCATGATCGCCCTACATACCGGCCTTTCCGAAGAACGTGTTTTAGCCGACGCTCTGTTTAAGCTGGCTGGCGAACTGTCTTTAGAAGCACTTTGTAAAGCCAAGGGATCACAGTCTACACTGTGATCCCTGTTTTTTTCTCTCCCGTATTGCCAAAATTCTGCTTTTTGTATATAGTATTAGTGATTATCTACGCTTTACTGCTGAAATTGGAGGCAAACTATGCAGTCAATTAAAGAACTTTATAAAATTGGTAAGGGACCGTCCAGCTCGCATACTATGGGGCCCGAACGGGCCAGTCGCTTGTTTCAAAAAGAAACTCCCAATGCGGATCACTATCGGGTGATACTATATGGTTCCCTGTCCAAAACCGGAAAAGGTCACGGAACTGACCGGGTCATTCATGAAGTGTTCTCTCCCGTGTCCACGGAGATAGTCTTTTCCCAAGAACCTCTCCCCGCTTCCATGCACCCCAATACCATGGACTTTTTTGCGTTCCGCGAGGACAAGCAAATTGCCACCTTACGGGTAGAGAGTATCGGCGGTGGTGATATTCAGATTGTTGACCGCCCTGGACTTACCCCGCCTGAAGTCTATCCCGAAAATTCTTTTGCAGAAATTATGCAGTTTTGCCGCCTGAGAGGAATTCGGCTCCATGAATACGTGGAAATTAATGAAGGACCGGAGATTTGGGATTTTCTTGCAGAGATTTGGAGCGCTATGAAGAAGTCCATCGAACGAGGTCTTTCTAAAACCGGGATACTTCCCGGCGGCCTCAATGTGGAGCGAAGAGCAAAACTTTTATACGAACAGGAAGCCCCTCACGAGTCTCCGCAGGTTCGGGAATGCCGGATTGTCTGTTCTTATGCTTTTGCTGTCAGTGAGGAAAACGCCGATTGTGGAACGATTGTCACAGCGCCTACCTGCGGCTCCTGCGGCATTCTTCCGTCTGTATTACGCTATGTCCAGGAACAGCACGGCTATTCGGAAGAAAGAATCCTCCACGCTTTGGCCGTTGCGGGCATTATAGGAAACCTGATTAAGCGCAATGCTTCCGTTTCCGGCGCAGAGTGCGGCTGCCAGGCTGAAGTTGGCTCCGCCTGTTCCATGGCTGCCGGTGCTCTTTGCGAATTGCAGAATCTTCCCATAGACAACATTCAATATGCGGCGGAAATTGCTTTAGAGCATCACCTGGGGCTGACTTGTGATCCCATCTGCGGATTGGTTCAGGTACCCTGCATCGAGCGTAACGCTGTTGCCGCCATGCGCGCCTTTAGTGCCTGCAATCTTGCCTTTTTCCTGACAGACACCCAGCGGATTTCATTTGATATGGTAGTCAAAACCATGTACGAAACCGGGATTCATATTTCTTCTGCATTCCGGGAAACTTCCGAAGGTGGTCTTGCAAAATTATATAACCGCAAGTCCAGATAAAGCAAAGTAACGTTCCCAGCACCAATCAATCGTTGATTTTCAGAAAGGATTGTTGTTCCTATGAAACTAGGCATCGTCGTTCACACGCTGGATTCTATATCTCCATACCTCTCCATAAACGCCGCTAAAGCCTGATATAGCGCGGTTTTACGCAAAACCAACCAAATTATAACTTCATATTTCTCTATGCAGTCCCACG
>CALXCQ010000065.1 GCA_944386835.1 uncultured Oscillospiraceae bacterium
GCCCAAATGTCAGACCGCAGGAAACGACAAAATTCGCCCGGCAGGTCATAGACCCACCGGGCGAAAATTAGATTGATATGAAGTTTCCTTACATAGTATAGTTCATACTGTTGGCCGGAGCTGCCCCCTGTTGGATACAGGCTTTTTTTAATAAGCTATGCTTTTGTGAAATTGGACATATCAGCATGGCGGCTCCCTCCGTGGGCCGCCGATCCTGTGCCGGGCAAAGAAAAGCGGCGGCCTTGATTACTCAAAGCCGCCGCTAAGTCGTTTGGGCGTGTTAAAAGAGCTGCTGTACGACGGCTTTTTTTCTTTTGCTGCCGTTCAGCAGATTAGTCCATGTATAAAGTTTATCACTTATAGAATAGGCGTTTTCAATCCAACATAGCCATTTAGAGCGGCCATAACCGCAATCAGGATGGCAATTACTACAAAAGCACCTAAGAGCCTTGACTTTGCCAGCCCAGCAACTTCCCGCAGGAATAGTACATAGAGGATAATTTTCCAAAGCAGAACACCCACAAAAATGGCGCTTAGCACCATTCCCCATAGCGTACTGTTCCAGAACAAATAGAAATATACTTCTGTAATGGCAACTACGATTGAACAGATGATGTTGGGAAAAAATGAAATTCCCCATGTTTGGATATAGGATTGTATGTTGGTCTTGCTGCCAAAGCATTTGCAAACCAGCCACATTACCGTGCAAATGAGCAAATAGCTTGCAACACCTAACACGATAGTTTTTAAGAGCTGGGGGCCGTCGATTTGAAAGCTGGTATCTGCTGCCTTTCGCAAAAGCGAATCCAGCACAGTAACAATCAGTATCGTTATAGCCACAAGCAGCCACGCAATGCCTTTATATCGCTTATGATAAGCATTGCTCGGCCTGTTGAGGGCTTCAAGAAAATGCGACATAATACTATTAACCTCCAAAGAAACTAAGGAACATATTGGTGTAACGAGTTCCGAAAATCAAAGTAAAAGCTATTGCCTGTAAAGAAGAAATGCCAAATGCAACCCTCCACGGATAAATCGAAACAAACCTGCCGATCTTCTCTCTCAAAGTAGTTTCGTTCTGGTGGGCTTGGGCAAGCACAATATGAAGCATCTTTTCTTTCTGCTGTTCAGATGGAGCTTCGGCATCCTTAATGGTTTCAAATGCCTTTTGCAAAGGATCATGGTTGATGGGCATTACTTTTCCTCCTTTCCATATAGGTTGATAAATGCACCTCTGGCCCGCTGTAACATACTTTCTATGGATTTCGGTGATCTATCAAGAATTTGGGCAATCTCTTTTACACGCTTTTCTTCGATGTATTTAAGAAGCAAAACAATTTTATATTGCTGTGGTAACTGGCGTAGACATTCTCTAACACGTTGACTTTCATAGGTCGTTTGCAAGTATTCTTCTAAGTCTTGGTTGTAATCGCTGATCTGCTCGATCAAATTACCATCAATGGGGACGGTATCGGACGGCTGGCTATATTGCTTTCTGTAAAAGTCGAATAGCTTATTTTTCGCTATCTTAAATACCCATGTCCTTTCCGAACAAAGTCCCCGGAACCTGTTTATGCTCTTGTAAACCTCAAGAAAAGTGTCCTGCGTTAAGTCCTCGGCAAGAGAAACATCAAAGCCAGTTCGCAGAAAAATGTATTGGTATATTTCATCCACATAAGCCTTGTAGATGGAAATAAACTTCTGCTCTGTGTTTCCGGCCATACTCATACCTCATTCGACGATAAGTTCCTGTGAACAAAGAATATCGTCGTTGTATGTGATTTCAAATTTTAAGGTTCCGGCGGCCACTTGATCTGCCTCTAAAGAGTAGACAATCACTCCGGCCATGTCCGTTGTGGTTTCCTGAACATCTGTCTTTATTTCTGTGCCATCCAAATACCATTTTGCGGTGTATTCCATGCCTTTCGGGGACTCAATGAAATATACACTGGCATACACCGTTTCATTTTCGGACACCTTTTCCGGCTGCGTTGCGTCCTCGATGTCGGCTTTTTCCTCAAAGGGAGAGTTCGACACAACAAAACTCTCAACCGTATTTTGCTGTCCGCAGCCAGCCATAAGCGCCATAACCAATGCTGCGATCAGCAGCAGAGAGGATAATTTCTTAAAAATCTTCATGGTATTACCTCCTTACTCGCCGTAATTGTATTCATCCTGATTTTTGAAAGCCATATAAGCAATTCCAAACAGCACGACAATACCCATTGTAAATCCAACCACGGCTGTTGTCCAACTCGAAGTATTATTGGGGTTAGAAAGTGCTTCCATCATAATTCCCGGCGAAACCATGCTGATTTTCTCTACCGTTTGCGGAGAAAGGTTTAGCACCTTCCCGATGCCCTCCGGGATAAGGACAAAGAAACGAGGCATAAGCACAAGCCCGCTTGCCAAGCTCCAAATCATAGCTGCCTTGGAAGATCTGGCAAACACGGAAATCATCAGCCCTAAAGCTGCAAATACCATGATAAATCCCCAAAGCGGCAAAAGATATTTGCCAATCATTGCGGCCTTTTCTGCGCTGCTCAAACAGGTAACTATGATCGTAATTGGCGCAAGATAGATAAAAGACAGGGTGAGAGAAACAATGGCTGTGGCAATGATCTTTGCCATGAAAACGTGCTTTTTGGTCGTTCCTGAACACAAAATGCAGTCCAGCACATTCCGCTCACGGTCGGCGGATATAAGGTCAAAGAATACCGCCATAACTGCCCATGCGCCAAAAATAATCAAAGGCAGAAAAAGTGACATATATTCAAGCCGATTATTCTCTACCAATTCTCGGCGGCCATTGGAGAAGAAAAAGAAATAGATGGTAAAAAGTGCCATAACCACCCAAATCCCCAATGTTCGCAGACCAAAGGCCCGCTTTAAGTCACGGCACATCAATTTTGTAACAGACTTCATATCAACTCCTCCTAATTGTTCATGTGTAACTGTTCCTGAACCACATTCTTGACATTAGAATGCACAGCTTCATAAACCAAAACCGAATTTGAAGTAAGCGCCCCAATGAGAGCGGCAACACCCTCTCGATCTGTTTTTGCATGGAGCAAAGTTCGTTCCTGATTGCTGCTAAGAGAGAATTTTTGTGCCAACTTGGTAAACAGTTCATCCGGCACTGTACTGGTTTCGATAATGTAGCTGCTTTCAAGCTGACGATCATATATCAGTTGTCCACTTTCCATAATGGCGACATTGGTACAAATGTTATCCATATCTTGCAAAATGTGTGACGAAATCAAGATGCTTTTCCCTTGCTGATGCAGCTCTTGGATCAATTTGTTCATCTCATGGCTTGCATTGGGGTCTAATCCCGCAGTTGGTTCATCTAAGATATAAAAATCAGGATCGCCGGTCATTGCAATCACCATTTGAAGTTTTTTCTGCTGGCCGGGAGAAAGATACTTAACTCGTTTAGCTGTGTCCAACTCCAACTTTTGGCATAGCCGCAGGCCGTTTTGCATATCAGCATTTCTCAAAGCCGAGAAAAATTGAATGGTGCTGGCAACCGTTTGTGTCCCATCAAAGCGGCAG
>CALXCQ010000066.1 GCA_944386835.1 uncultured Oscillospiraceae bacterium
ACAGGGGATTTGTGTAACGGTAGCACACCGGACTCTGACTCCGTTTGCGGGGGTTCGAATCCCTCATCCCCTGCCAAAAGCCAAAGCAAAGGAAACTTTGCTTTGGCTTTTTTGTTGTTGGTAAAACCGCTTTCCCTTATTGGTAAGGTACAAACTGCATTAAAGTTCCGCTTACCAGGCACCTTAAATTTTAAAATTCCTCTGAAATAGTATACTGGCCCTACCCGCTTTCCCGGGTAGGGCCAATTTTTTAGCCTTTCACAGCTTCATACATCACATAGCCGCCAGAAATATTGTAACAATCATATCCATTGCCAGCGAGAATTCGGTTTGCCACATAGCTGCGCAAGCCGCTATGGCAGTGTACATAAACTGGTTTTTCCTTAGGAATTTCCGTCAGCCGGGAGCGTAATTCATGTAATGGAATGTTGAGAAAACCCGGTACACTGGCTTTTTCATGTTCCTCTACCGTTCTTACATCCAAAAGTGTTACCTGATCACGATCCAGGGAATCTAAATTTTCCCAATGGAAATTCTTTACTTTTCCCGTGATAACATTTTCGATCGCAAAGCCCGCCATATTGATAGGATCTTTTGCAGAGGAATAGGGCGGTGCATAACACAGCTCCAGCTCAGTCAATTTCTGGGCGTCCATTCCAGCCCGAATGGCCACTGCCAATACGTCGCAGCGTTTATCTGCGCCTTCTGCCCCGATGAACTGCCCACCTAAAATTTTTCCAGTAGTCCGCTCAAACAGAATTTTCGCTGTAAGGGGTTTTGCTCCAGGATAATAGCCCGCGTGGGCGCCGCTGCTTAGATATATTTTATCTGTATCCAAACCGCAGGCCTTTGCCGTCGCCTCGTTGATTCCTGTGCTGGCAACTGCCAAATCAAAGACTTTTGTAATGGAAGAGCCCTGGGTTCCGTGATAGCGAGAGTCTATTCCAGCAATCTGATCTGCCGCAATACGTCCTTGTCGATTGGCCGGTCCAGCCAAAGCAATATGCCTCTTCTGTCCCGTTACAAACTCTGTTACTTCCACTGCATCGCCCACAGCGTAAATATCCGGATCGCTGGTCTGCATCTTGTCGTTGACGGCAATGCAGCCCCGTACTCCCAGTTCCAACCCAGCCTCTTTGGCTAGGCCACTGTTGGGAGCCACCCCTGCACACAACAGAACCATTTGTGTATCCATTTCCCCTTGTGTCAGGGTAAGGTGCAGACCTTCCTGGGTTTTTTCAATTGCCGTCACCCCGCAGCCTAACTTCAGAAGAATGCCATGGTCTTTCATCTCTTTTTGGACTATATTTGCCATCTCTGTATCCAACGCTGTGATTACGTGGGGCGCAAACTCCACAATTGTGGTTTCAATTCCCCTATGGCACAGGTTCTCTGCCAATTCTACGCCGATATTTCCTCCACCAATCACAACCGCACGCTGTATACGGTTTTCCGTTATATATTCATCAATTTCCAGAGTATCCGGTACATTGCGAAGAGTAAAAACACCAGGGTTGTCCAATCCAGAAATCGGTGGTTTGGCCGGTACTGCACCTGGGGCCAAAATCAGCTTTTCATAGGTTTCCCAATAAACTTCACCAGTCTCTAGATTTTTAATTTCTACTTTCTTATTTTGGCGATCAATCTTGAGTGCCTCGGAATTGACCCTTACATCCACACAAAATCTTCCAAAAAAGCTGGCCGGCGTCTGCAAAAGGAGTTGACTTTGTTCCGCAATGACTCCGCCAATGTAGTAAGGAAGGCCACAGTTGGCAAAAGAGATATGAGGCCCCTTTTCCAAAAGGATAATCTCTGCTTTCTCATCCAGTCTCCGAAGTCTGGCTGCCGCCGAGGCGCCACCTGCAACACCACCAACAATAATTGTTTTCATATGCACTCCTCCTTATTTTTTATCCAACTGCCTGATATATGCCTCAACCAGATCTACAGCTCGTTCTACTACCGCGAGGCAACGTTTTCCTTCTTGCTGATATCTAGGTTTCAAATCGTCACACAAGACACCACCAAGCTCATTTTGGAAGCGATTTACAAATTCACTGCACACTGCCTTAAAATTAGGATCCTCATGGGCACGGAGCTCAATTTTCGCCGCGCTAATGGCTGCCATCGCACCACACAAAGCGCCACAGGTCATTCCACAGCCAAAACCGCCTCCATAACCACCTACCAGTTTCAAACCTTTCTCCGGAATTCCCAGTTTCAAATCCTCATTGGCCATTCGCAATACAGATTCTGCACAGTTAAAATCCTGTGCTAAATACACCTGTGATGCAGACTCTTTATTCATATTATACTCCCTTCTCCCCCGGTGAAAGTTTCCGTCGGGACAATGTTTTTTTTAGTATACTATGGTTTTGTTAAGAAAGGAAGATCCCTCTACTGGTTTCCTTCTGCTCGGATGCTAACTTCTCCTGCAAACAAAGTTTCTTCTTGTCCATCTTCCCAACGGATCTTCAGGCCAAAATTTCTGTCCAAATCCATAGCTTTAGCCGGCATCCAGATCTGATTCCTCAAAACCACAATCTGTTTTCCCAATATAAAACACCGCTCCCGATAGGCCAAAAAAAGCTCTTGACTGGTCAGTCGGGAATACCAAGAAAAGAAGTTATCCAATACCCGGGCAGCCAATACCGTTCGAACTTCGTTGTTCTTCTCTGCCCTTGGCAGAATTGCCCCAGCAACGGTCTGTAATTCTTCCGGAAACCCCTCCGGAGGTGGGAAAACATTGATACCGATTCCTGGAATTGCGTACTGTAATTTTCTGTTTTCCAGGTCAAGTGCCGCCTCTGTCAGAATGCCGCATACTTTTTTGCCATGGCAATATACATCATTTACCCATTTAATCTGGCCCGGCTCACCGGTTACAGTCTCAATGGCCTGCGCTACTGCAACTGCAGCCGCCGTTGTGATTCTTGTTGCATGGTTTGGCGAAAACGTCGGTCTGAGTAAAATACTGATATAAAGCCCAGTTCCCGGTGGAGAATAAAATTTACGCCCCATACGTCCTTTCCCAGCCGTCTGTTCTTCTGCCAGTAATACACATCCTTCCGGTGCACCTTGCTCAGCCCATTGTTTGACCACAGTATTGGTGGAGGCAACTGATTTTTCAACCTGCAATTTCAATTCCTGGTGAAATAATTCCCTCCGGATTCCCCCAGGCCGTAAGTTTTTTGTATCAGCTAGCCAGTATCCCTGATGTGAAATTGCTCCTATCTCAATCCCTCGCTGCCGCAATCTCTCAATGGCTTTCCAAACTGCACCTCTGCTAACATGGAGTTTCTGTGCCAGCTCCTCCCCTGAAAGAAACGGTTTTGTTGTCTGCGAAAGCATTGCAAAAATTTGATCTTCAATTTTCACCACGTTTCCCCCACATTTTCACATAGATTGGCTTTACTCTTTTGAGTACCCAAATGGCTAAAACCATTTTCAGCCCATCTGGTATACAAAACGGTATCACGCATTGACTCAACGCCCAGAAGAAAGACGCCGGACTGCTCTGGCCTGTATATCCCCAGACGTACCAGAGCGTCCCAAATAAATAGCAAGCAAACAGTCCCAACGCAAAAGCAGCAACCATGACCCATGTTTTTTCACCATACCGCTGCAAAACACTCCCAGAAAGATATCCCGTAAAAATAAATCCTATAAGATATCCGCCGGTAGGCCCGAAGAGACTCCCTGGCCCACCCTGGAATCCGGCAAATACGGGAAGCCCCACAACACCCAAAAGCAAATATAGCAAAATTGCAACGGTTCCCCTTTTTTTGCCCAGGAAACCAACGGTCACAAAAATTCCAAACGTCTGCAATGTGACTGGGACTGACCAAGGGACACAAAGCCAGGCACAAATACATAAAACAGAAACAAATATGCCAACACAACAAATTTCCTGTATATGCCAAGTTTTCGCCGCCATAAAAATTTCCCCTCTTCTATACCATGCACTAATCATATTATGGAAGTTTTCGGCCTCTATTGTCAACCAAAATCTCCAAACAGTTGACAGTAAATTTTTTCTGGCAAACCTAAAACCAACTTTATATATGCAGTTTTCTTTTCAGAAGATTCTCTTTTGGCTATCTTCCGTATATCCATTGCGCTGGATGGTCAACAAGAAGATTCCATTATACGAGGACAAATGTCCATACAATATACATAAATTTGAATAGAGAATTTCTGAAAATTCACTATTTTTTAGAGATATTTGACAAAAGGATTTGTATTTTCCTGGGATTGGTGCTATACTAAAAAAGGATTTTTCAAAAAATTTGGATTCTTTCAGAATTGGGGGAGACTATGTACCAAGACTTAACAAAAAACATTGAATTTGTCAGTCAGTATGACGCTGAAATAGCGGAATCCATGACAAAAGAGCTTCAGCGGCAACGCCGCAACCTTGAGTTGATCGCCTCTGAGAATATTGCCTCTCCGGCCGTAATTGCTGCCATGGGGACAATCCTCACGAACAAGTACGCCGAGGGATATCCTGGTAAACGGTATTATGGCGGCTGCGAATACGTGGATGTGGTAGAACAAATTGCCATCGACCGCGCAAAAGAACTATTCGGAGCCGAGTATGCCAACGTACAGCCTCACTCCGGCGCCCAGGCCAATATTGCTGCTTATTTAGCTGTATTACAGCCAGGAGATACTGTTCTGGGTATGAGTCTGGCAAACGGCGGTCATTTGACTCATGGTTCGCCTGCCAATTTATCCGGGAAATTCTATAATTTTATTTCCTATGGCATCAATCCGGAAACCGGGCTGATTGATTTTAACGAAATTGAAGATCTGGTAAAAAAACACCATCCGAAGTTGGTTGTGGCCGGTGCTTCTGCTTATCCCCGTGCAATTGATTTTGCCCAATTTGCAAAAATTGCCCACGAAAACGGCGCTTTGCTGATGGTGGACATGGCACACATTGCCGGTCTGGTTGCTGGCGGTATGCACCAGAACCCAGTTCCCTATGCAGATATTGTCACCACTACCACCCATAAGACTCTGCGTGGTCCTCGTGGCGGCATTATTCTCGCAAAAAAAGAATATGAAAAAGCTATCAACTCAGCTGTGTTCCCGGGAACACAAGGTGGCCCTCTGATGCATGTAATTGCAGCCAAAGCAGTGTGTCTAAAAGAGGCCCTGCAGCCTGAATTTAAGACATATGCTGCCAATGTTGTAAACAACGCAAAGACACTGGCACAAAGCTTGCTGGGATATGGTTTTGACTTGGTGTCCGGCGGTACGGATAACCATATGATGCTGGCAGATCTGCGTCCTATGCATGTAACGGGAAAAGAGTTGCAGAACCGGTTGGATGATGTCTATATTACCGTAAATAAAAATGCCATTCCCAACGACCCCGAGAAGCCGTTTGTAACCAGTGGTGTACGTATTGGCACTGCCGCTGTCACCACACGGGGTATGGGTCCCGAACAAATGAAGACAATTGCAGAATGCATCTACAAAATTGCAACTGATTTCCAAGCAAATGCACAATCTGTTCGTGAAACTGTTACGCAGATGTGCAACGAGTTTAAGCTCTACGAATAATCTGCTTTTGGAAAGTCCACCTGCTGGAAACAGTAGGTGGACTTTTTTTCACCAGAATTTGTAAAATAAAGCAAAAAATTTTTACCAACCTCTTGCTTTTTTTCTTGCTATCGTGCAATACGAATAGATATGGCTTTTATGCTAACTTCTGAAAGGAGGTATGCCGCGACACAGCCAACAAGTCAAAACAAGCACTGTTTGTCAGGACTGCTGTCACAGGATTAAAGCTTATACAGGGTCTTTAAAATTTACCAAGCATTTCATATAGGCCGTTTGTCTTGGCTTCAACCCTGCCCAGTATTTTCTAAATTTTCAATTTTCTGTTTTCTGTTTGGAGTTTGAAATCTACAATTTTGTTGCTGCACTCCCTCAGTTTTACAGAACGCTACTTATGCCAGGAACGTCTGGCATTTTATCTTAGTTTTTCAATATACTTTACTGAAACTAATTAAGAGGTACACAATTATGTTGCTTGCGCTTGTGTGTTTTTTTGCCATCTACTGTCTCATGCTGTTCTTACCTGACCACAGAGCACTGGTTGCCGCCATTGGGGCCTGCATTATGTTGCTGCTCTCTTACATTACCCTAAACCAGGCTTTATCTGCCGTAGACTGGAATATCATTCTTATGCTGGCCGGTACTATGGGTGTGGTAGAATTGTTTATTCAGTCCAGAATGCCAGCGCGGATAAGCGAATTACTGTTGACGCTAGTCCCCAACGCATGTTGGGCTGTTATTATCCTCAGTATTTTTTCCGGACTTATTTCTGCTTTTGTAGACAATGTGGCAACAGTTTTAATGTTGGCTCCGATCGGATTGGCTGTTTCTAAAAAGTTGGGAATTTCTCCTGTCCCTACGGTAATCGCCATTGCAGTTTCCTCCAATTTGCAAGGTGCAGCCACTCTGGTGGGAGATACCACGTCAATTTTACTTGGCAGCTATGCCAATATGACCTTTTTTGATTTCTTCTGGTTAAATGGCCGCCCAGGTATCTTCTGGGTAGTTGAATTAGGGGCACTAGCCACTATCCCCGTATTTTTGGTGCTCTTCCGTAAATTGCGGCAGCCTATCCAGGCGTCTGTCTCCACCAGTGTAGAAGATTATCTGCCAACCTTTTTACTTCTCGGGATCATCGCTTGCTTAATCGTTGCCTCATTCTGGGCCAATCGTCCTGCACTTACCAACGGAATTATCTGCATGTCCTTTTTCCTGATTGGACTTTTGGTAAAAGGCATCCACTGCCAAAATAAACAAGAGCTTCTTGGTGTACTTAAGGCAATTGACTACCAGACTCTTTTGCTTTTGGCCAGTCTGTTCATCATCATTCAGGCCATTACCAACGCTGGCGTAATTGATGCAATCAGCAATCTGTTCTTGCGGTTTGGCGGAAACAGTCTTTTTGGCATGTACACCATGATTGTATTTGCCTCCGTTTTGATATCCGCATTTATTGACAATATTCCCTACGTAGCTACCATGTTACCAGTAGTCAGTTCCATTGCCGCCGCCATGGGTGTAGAACCCTATCTTTTGTTCTTTGGCCTGCTCACCGGGGCCACTCTGGGGGGGAACTTAACACCCATTGGTGCCTCTGCCAATGTAGCCGGAATTGGAATCTTGCGCAAATCCGGCTATCCTGTCCAAAATCAGGACTTTTTACGCATCGGTATTCCTTTCACCTTAGTTGCCGTTCTCACAGGCTATGTGGCGATTTGGCTCATTTGGGCATAAGACACGATCTCTTCGTACAATACAGCTTAGAAAGAGGCCGCCAGGAGTACAGTTCTCCTGGCGGCCTCTTTTTCTTAAAACTCAAAACAACGTAATCTGACTGGTATCCGGCAAATCTGCCAAAGCCCCTGCTTCCTTTAAATTTTCAATGTGTGTCTTCGAAACTTTCGGACAGGCCGCTGAAAACTCTTCAATGGAAATAAATTGTTTTCCTTTCCGTCCCTCCACAATGTCCCAAGCGGCAGTCTCACCCAAACCGGTAACCGCCACAAAAGGAGGCAGAAGTTTCCCATCTTCAATATTAAACTTTGTGGCATGAGATTTATACAGGTCTATTTTGGCAAATTCAAATCCCCTGAGATAAAACTCATAACAAACTTCCAACGTTGTCAACAAGTCCTCTTCTTTTCCTGTCGCTTCCGGGTTGTTGGAAATCTCAGCAATTTTGGCTTTTACTACGTCAATTCCCCGGGTCATCATGGCTGCATCAAAGCCGTCCTTCTGGCTCCTGCGGTAAAAATAAGCACTGTAAAATGCCAAGGGCTTATGCACTTTAAACCAGGCAATCCGGAACGCCATCATCACATATGCCACTGCGTGGGCTTTCGGGAACAGATACTTGATTTTTTTGCAGGATTCAATATACCAGCCAGGTACACCTGCGGCAATCATTTCTTCTTCTGCCCCTTCCGGCAACCCTCTTCCCTTCCGCACGGATTCCATAATTTTAAATGACCGCTTTTCCGGCATTCCGCACTTAATCAAATACAGCATAATGTCATCCCGGCAGCCGATGGCATCCCGTACAGAGGCCGTGCCAGAAACAATTAAATCTTTAGCGTTACCCAGCCAGACATCCGTACCATGAGAAAAGCCGGACAAACGAATTAACGTATCAAATTCCGTCGGTTTCGTATCGACCAGCATGCCCCGAACAAAGCTGGTTCCAAACTCAGGAATCGCACAAGCTCCAGTTGGGCCCAAAATTGGATCATTTTCAAAGCCCAATACCTTGCTGGAAACGAAAATGGACATCGTGTCTTTATCGTCCAAAGGAATCTTTTGGGCATCCACACCGGTCAAATCTTCCATCATGCGGATCATGGTCGGGTCATCATGGCCCAACATATCCAGCTTCAGGAGATTCTCTTCCATAGAGTGATATTCAAAATGGGTTGTGATAATATCACTGTCCGTTGCATCGGCAGGATGCTGAACGGGACAAAAATCCCAAATTTCATTTTCCTGAGGAATGACCACCAGGCCGCCGGGATGCTGTCCTGTAGTTCGCTTCACACCCACACACCCAGCTGCCATTCTGGCCTCTTCTGCTTTGCTGACAACTTGATGTCGTTCTTCCAGATATTTTTTCGCATATCCGAAAGCCGTTTTTTCTGCCACTGTACCAATGGTGCCTGCCCGGAAAACATGACTGGCACCAAACATTTCCACACAATAATTGTGGGCCTTTGCCTGGTATTCTCCGGAAAAATTCAAGTCTATGTCCGGCACTTTGTCGCCGCCAAACCCTAGGAAGGTCTCAAAAGGGATATTAAATCCATCTTTTTCTAAAGCCTCTCCACACTGGGGACAGCGGCGATCCGGCAAATCTGCTCCGCAGGCCACATTCTCCGGTACATCAAAGGTTGTATACTTACAAGCAGGACACCGGTAATGGGGTGGGAAAGAATTCACTTCTGTAATACCGGAAAGATAGGCCACAATGGAAGAGCCCACAGAACCACGAGATCCGACCAAATAGCCGTGTTCCAAAGAGTTTTGGACCAATTTCTGGGCAGACATATAGATGACATCATAGTGACAGTTAATAATGTCGCCCAATTCAGTTTCTACCCGCTTGGTAATTAGTTCCGGAGGATTCTCTCCGTATAATCGATGTAGCTTGTCGTAAACCAGCCGTTTCAAGTCTTCCACTGAATTCTCAATCTTAGGTGCAAACAGGTTGTGAGGGACCGGACGGATTGTTTCACACATGTCTGCAATCCGATTGGGATTGGTTACGACAACCTCATATGCTTTCTCGGCTCCCAAATATTGGAACTCCTCGAGCATTTCGTCTGTGGTTTTGAAGTAGAGCGGCAGCTCCCTGTCGCAGTCATCATAACCTTTTGACGCCAAGAGTAGTCTGCGGTAGATTTCGTCTTCCGGATTCAAAAAATGTACATCGCCAGTGGCCACCACCGGTTTCCCCAGCTCTTGCCCCAACTGTACGACTGTTTTGTTAAACTCCTGAAGCTGTTCCCGGCTCTCGGCAATGCCCTTGTCCAACATAAAAAGGTTATTGGCTAAGGGCTGAATTTCCAAAAAGTCATAAAAGCTGGCAATTCGCTTTAATTCGTCATGGCTTTTGTTGGCAACAATGGCCTGAAACAGCTCTCCTGCTTCACAAGCTGAGCCTACCAAAAGTCCCTCTCTCCACTGTATCAGCTCCGATTTGGGAATTCTGGGCACACGGCGAAAGTATTTTAAGTGAGAATAAGAGACCAATCGATACAGATTCCGCAGCCCCAGCTGATTCTTTGCAAAGAGGATCATATGCCGGGCATGCCGGTCCGCCAGCCGGCCACCGGATCGCAACTGGGCCATTAGAGGATTGATTTCCTGTAAAGTAGTCACGCCTTTCTCTTCCAACATTGCGAAAAATCTGCGCAGCATATGGGCAACCGTCATGCCATCATCTACTGCACGATGGTGATTGAATTCTGGAAGGCTGAGTGCGTCCGCCACAATATTTAGTTTATACTTTCCCAACTCCGGCATGAGATTTTGCGCCATGATAAGGGTATCAATATAGGTAGGCTGATAGGAAATCCCCAGCCGACCGCATGCGGCCCGGATGAATCCCACATCAAAGTCCGCATTATGAGCAGCCAAAGGCCGATCACCACAAAATTCCAGAAACTTCGGCAGTACCTCGTCAATGTGCGGTGCATCGCGCAGCATATCGTCGGTTATTCCGGTCAAATCCACAATCCTCTGAGAAAGCGGTCTTCCAGGATTAACAAAAGTTTGAAACTGATCCAGGATCTCGCCATTTTTATAAATTGCGGCACCGATTTCCGTAATCTCCTCCGTCTGTGCTGACAACCCGGTAGTTTCCAAATCGAACGCCACAAATTCTCCTGTCAACGGCATATCCTGCGTTCCGTGGACGACAATTCTGTCATCTACATCATTGACAAAATAGGCTTCACAACCATACAGTATTTTAATTGGCTTGTCCGTTCCTGCAACCTTAGCCTTTCCCGCTGCTTTTAAAGCATCGGGAAAAGACTGGCAAACTCCATGATCCGTAATGGCAATTGCCGGGTGGCCCCATTTTGCTGCTTGCCGGATCGCTGCCCCCGTGTCTGTTAAAGCGTCCATACTGGACATGACGGTGTGCAAATGCAGCTCTACCCGTTTTTCCGGAGCTGTATCCTTTCTGGTTGGCTTTTCTTCCTCCATAATGGTAATCGGCTGCATGACCATCTCATTGTCGTAGCGGTCGAAAGTCATTTTCCCCAGTACCTGAATCCACATCCCCGTGTGAATCTGTTCCAGAATTGGCTTTGCCTTTGCATTTTCCATAAATTGATTGATTCGAACCGAACCGGTATAATCTGTCATGTCAAAACAGATGACCCAAGCATTGCGTTTTTTCAGTTCTCTGTGGTTGACCGCAAAGACTTCTCCCTCCACCGCTACCTTGAACATATCCAGATTCAGTTCCTTCATTGCCGTAGGTTCCCCCTTAAAGGGCTTTCCATAGACTACGTTGGAGGCAGCTGGTTCTGCTACTGGCTTCTTTTCTGCCACTGAAGCCGGTATTTCCAGTGATTCTATTGCATCCTGCCGCAATTTTTCAGTTTCCTCAAAAAGCTCTTGTCTGCATAATTCCTTCCCGGATTCTATCTGAATGGAAATATGCTGACCAAACCGCTTTTGGATATAGTCTTCGGCCGCCCGCAAGTGCGGCCGTATCTCCTCCACACCGTTTGCCCGCAGCTTTAAATGCAGTTCGCCATCCGACAGGGACCACTGGGCTCCTGCCAAAATCGCTGACGCCAAAGCATACTCCCGGATAATGGCTTGATTCAGCTCTGAAAAGTCCATCTGTCCCAATAACTCTGCCTGGTATTCTGGATGCAGCTGCATGGTCCGGATTCCGTAAACTCTTGCCAGCTCTCTGGCCATCCGATCCAATTGTCCCTGAGATATGTAGACCGGGCAACCTAATGTTACGGATACCCGTTTCTGATTTTGATCAATTTCTGCATGCCGAATTACAGCCTCTTGTAAAAGAGGCTGTAATTCTTCTCCAGGCTTATATTGGGTAAACATTGAAAGAAAATGCACTGTTTTTTCCATTGGTATTCCACACATTATAGTTTGTCTATGTAATCCAGTAGTGCAGGTAAAAGCTGGTCATAGGGCAATTTATATTTCATTTCTCCTTTTACAAATAAAATCCCACAGCCGTCGCCACCTGCAATTCCCACATCCGCTTCTCGTGCTTCACCGGGCCCGTTGACAACACAGCCCATAACTGCAACCGTGATCGGTTTTTGGCAATCCCGCAAGGCTTCTTCTACCTGATGGGCCAAGCCGATTAAATCGATTTGCGTTCGGCCACAGGTAGGGCAGGAAACAATATTAACACCGTTTTGCCGCAAACCTGCCGCCTGAAGAATATCCTTTGCCACCAGTACTTCTTTGACAGGGTCTGCCGTCAAAGAGACCCGCATCGTATCACCGATTCCCAGACAAAGGAGTCCTCCGATTCCCATTGCTGATTTTAAGGTGCCCATATATTCTGTACCGGTTTCCGTCACACCAATATGGAGCGGATACTCCGAACGCTCATGCATCAGGCAATAAGCCTGCATCATCGTTGGGACATGACTGGATTTCATGGAAACGCAAATATCTTCAAATCCCTCTTTTTCCAAAAGGGCAATGTGCCCAAAAGCACTTTCTACCAATGCTTCTGGGGTGGGATGTCCATACTTTTCCAAAAGTCTTTTTTCTAAACTCCCGCCATTGACTCCGATGCGAATGGGAATATTCCTATCTTTACAAGCAGCAACCACTTCCCGCACTTTCGCTTCAGAGCCGATGTTGCCGGGATTAATCCGGATTTTCGCTGCCCCCGCTTCAGCTGCCGCGATAGCCAATTTGTAATCAAAATGGATATCCGCCACCAAAGGAACCGGCGACTGTTTCACAATTTCTGCAAATGCTTTTGCCGCTTCCCCATCGGGTACCGCCAGCCTTACAATCTGGCACCCGGCCTGTGATAAAGCGTGAATTTGCCGGACAGATCCTGCAATATCTGTCGTTTTGGTATTGAGCATAGATTGAATGGATACCGGCGCCCCACCACCGATAGCTACTGTACCAACGTGAATTTGTTTTGTCATATTAACTCACCGCAATTCGAAAAATGTCCTGGAAAGTAACAAAAATCATCAAACCCATTAATAATACCATACCGATCCCGTGGGCATACCCCTCGTATTTGGGATTTAATCGGCGGCCCAAAATGGCCTCAATTCCTGCAGTCAAGAGCAGGCAAAAGATTCTGCCGCCATCCAGTGCCGGAAGCGGAAGCATATTCATGACCGCCAGGTTCATTGCCAAAAAAGAGCAAATATACAGGACATTTAAAATTCCCAGTTTTATGCTCTGAGAGGATTTTCCCGTCTCCGAAATTAAATTGACAATTCCCACCGGCCCAGACATGTCCTGAATCCCGGCATTGCCGGTAAATAGATCCTCTAATCCTAGGCGTACAAGACGTACAAAATCAATTCCATTTAACCAGGCTTGTTGTAACGTGCGGCTAAAAGTCGCATCCTCTGCTTGGAAAAGGAAGCCATATAGTTCTACCGTCTGACCTTCCACTTCATAAGATTGTTTTTCCAGCTTAAAATTCGGTAGTTCCACAAGTTTACCGTCCCGACGAATAACAAGGTCGTAGACACCCGTCTGATTTCTGGAAAGCAAAGTTCCGATATCCTGATAGATGTAAACCCGCTCACCGTCAATTTTATAGAATGTGTCGCCAGGCTGCAACCCGTCTTGGGATTCATAGGGACATCCCTCATAAAACCCCGCAATGGTAGGGCTGGTATAGCTCACCACCTGAGAAAAGAAGATCACTAAAAAAAGCAAGCCAATTACCAGGTTCATAAAAGAACCTGCCGCCAAAATAATGACACGGCGCCACTTGGCTACGGAAGTAAAGGCCCTGGGGTTTTGACTATCCTCATCCTCGCCCTCCATTGCACAGTACCCTCCGATGGGAATGCACCGCAATGAGTAGGTGGTTTCTCCGATTTTCTTTTGAAAAATGGCAGGACCCATACAAATTGCAAATTCGTTAACTTGTACACCCAGCCATTTTGCCGCTAAAAAATGCCCCAACTCATGGACAAAAATCAGAATACCAAATACTAGAATTGCCAAAATAATATACACGATAGAATCAACCTCTCCAATTGGATTCAACCACGCGCCTTGCCGCCTGATCTGCCAAAAGAATATCATTGAGGGTCGGATTTTCCAGCACTTCTACCTGGTCCAAAGCCAGGCGCACCATGCGGGATATATCGTAGAAACCAATTCGATCCTCTAAGTACAGGGCAACCGCCGCTTCATTGGCACCATTGAGGATTGCACAGGCAGTTCCTCCTCGCTTCGCCGCCTCCATGGCAAGAGCCAGACAAGGGAACGCCTCCAAATCCGGCGCCGCAAATGTCAGTGCCCCACAGGAAAGCAAATCCAATGGCTTTTCTGGATTCTCCAACCTTTGGGGATAGGTCAAGGCCAACTGGATTGGAATACGCATATCCGGCACACCCAGCTGGGCCATAATGGCACCATCGACAAATTCCACCAAGGAATGGACAATACTTTGCCGATGAATCACCACTTTTACCTGTTCCATTGGCAAGCCATACAGGCGCATGGCCTCAATTAATTCTAGTCCCTTATTCATTAAAGTAGCACTATCAATTGTAATTTTTGCTCCCATAGTCCAGTTAGGATGGCGCAAAGCATCCGCCTTGCGTACTGCCTGCAATTCCTCTTTGGACTTCCCATAAAAAGGACCACCGGAACAAGTTAAAATCAAATTTCGAATTTCTTTTCGATCATGACAGCCCATTAAGCACTGAAAGATCGCCGAATGTTCCGAATCCACCGGTACTATTTCAGCACCGTATTTTTCAGCCGCGGCCATTACCAACTGCCCGGCACAAACCAAAGTTTCCTTATTTGCCAAAGCAATTCGCTTACCAGCCTCAATTGCCGCCAATGTTGGACGCAAACCCACCATTCCCACAACTGCAGTAATGACCGTATCCGCTTCAGCCATAGAAGCCGCTGCCAATAGTCCCTCCAGACCGGAGAGAACCTGGATACTTCCGTCATCCAGCCTGTCTTGCAGCTGTTCTGCCGCCTCTACAGAGGCCATAACTGCCAGTTTAGGCTGATATTTTCGGCACTGAGCTTCCATAAGCTCCACATTAGAACCTGCCGTGAGAGCCGCAACCCGTATGCCCAGCCGTTCTACTACTTCCAGAGACTGCCGGCCAATAGAGCCGGTACTGCCTAAAATTGTCACACACTTTGTCATATTGTTATCCCACCTGTAACATAGGCAACAACAGCACCAGCACTTCCGTCACCGGCGCAACCATTGTCATACTATCAAACCGGTCTAAAATTCCACCATGTCCTGGGATCACTTTCCCATAATCTTTAATATTCACCTGTCGTTTTACTACTGAAAATGCCAGGTCCCCCAGAATGGAAACAGTAGAACCTATGGCACCATACAAGGCTGCATACCCATAATGAATGCTTTTGTCAAATCCCAACTGCAGAATCAGGCCGTACAGTAACATGCAGGCAACGGCTGAGATAACCCCGCCAATGGCCCCCTCAATTGTTTTCTTTGGACTGACAACGGGAGCCAGCTTGTGCTTGCCGAAAAATCGGCCGGCAAAATAGGCACCGGAATCTGCACTAAAGGCCAGAACAAAGGCCACCAGAATATAGTATTTGCCATCTTCCATCACCCGTATTCTCACCAGGCTGGACAGGAGAAAAGGAACTACCATTCCCGCGAACACGCCTATACACACCTGTGCAAAAGGAAGTTTCGCATGAGAAAGTACCATTTCCAAAAAAAGAAGTACGAAAAATAGCGTCGCACCCAAAACACCCCAAATATAAGGATGCCCATAATATCCCCATAGGGTTACGGCCACGGCCATCAGCATTGCATAGGTGATCAATCGCCGGTTATCCACCAATTTCGTAGTATACATCAACTCATGTACCGCGATGACTGCCATCGCCGCAAATAAAATTGCAGTGTAAATGGCAGGCAATCCCAATACAATAAGCAATAAAATCGGCAATAAGATTATGGACACAATGACTCGTGTTTTCATTTAAACCCCTCCAAAACGGCGATTGCGGCGATTAAAGGAAGCAATTGCCTTTTCCAATTCTTCTTCTGTAAAGTCAGGCCATAAAACATTTGTAAAATAATACTCAGAATAGGCTGACTGCCAAAGGAGGAAATTGGAAACACGCAGCTCTCCACTGGGCCGAATGATCAGCTCCGGATCTGGGATCCCCGCAGAATCCAAATAGGATGAGAACACCTGTTCATTTAAGCTCTCTGGCGTGCATTCACCTGCAACACACTTTTGGGCGAAGGCTCTTGCGGCCCGCACGATTTCATCCCGACCACCATAATTGAGACAAACATTGGTTTGAAATCCGTCATACTTCTTGGAAGTCTCCAAGGTCTTCTGCGCAAGCTCTTGCAGTTCCGGCGCCAGACGGCTTAAATCGCCAAAAAAGCGAAGGCGAATGTGATCCTTCTCCATTTCATCCAGTGCCTCAAATAAATACTGTTTCAAGAGTCCCATAATGGCAGAAACTTCTTCCTGAGAACGCTTCCAATTTTCTGTAGAAAAGGCGTAAATAGTGAGATAATCTACCCCAATATTTTTACAGTATGTGGCAATGCGACGAAAATTCTCACTTCCAGCAGCATGTCCTGCAGTTCTGGGAAGTCCACGCTTGCTGGCCCATCTGCCATTGCCGTCTAAGATAATCGCAATATGTTTTGGTACCGGGCGATCTTTCTGCACAACTGCCGCCTTTTTTCGAGTCAATAGCTGTAATATACCCATACGGCTCCCTCTATAAGCAGAGGCCGCCTCTGGCGGCCCCTACAAACTCTTAAATTTCCATTAGTTCTTTTTCTTTTTTGGCACACATCTCATCAATTTTCTTGATGTATTTGTCCGTCATATCCTGAATATCTTTTTCCGCCTGCTTCTGGTCGTCTTCCGTAATTTCCGACTTTTTCTTCTGGCTCTTCACAAATTCTACCGCATCACGGCGAATGTTCCGAATCGCAACTTTCGACTCTTCTCCATATTTTTTTACTTGCTTAGTCAGCTCTTTCCGGCGCTCTTCCGTCAGTTGCGGAAATACCAGTCGGATCACTCTTCCATCATTTTGCGGATTGATTCCCAAATCTGAAACCTGAATTGCCTTTTCAATAGGGCGTAGCAACGTATTATCCCATGGCTGAATCAGAAGTGTTCTCGGATCCGGTGAGGAAATACTTCCCACCTGTGCAATCGGTGTATCTACGCCGTAGTATTCTACACTAATACGGTCCAAGACCTGGGCGTTGGCGCGACCCGCACGAACGGAGGCAAAGTCTTCAGCCAAAACTTCCAGTGTCTTATCCATCTTCCGGGAAAATTGTTCGTAATCAGACATTTACGCTTCCTCCTTAACAATTGTACCAATTTTTTCTCCCATTACCACCCGATAGATATTCTCCGGATCTTTTAGGGCAAAGAGTACGATAGGAATATGGTTATCCATGGAGAGCGAAGTAGCCGTAGTATCCATCACCTGCAAATGCTGGGCCAAAATCTCGTCATACGTAATGGAATCATATTTGACGGCAGTGGGATCTACCAGCGGATCAGCACTATACACACCATCAATATTTTTTGCTAACAGGATCGCATCGGCCTCAATTTCAGCGGCCCGCAGAACGGCACCGGTATCGGTGGAAAAGAACGGATTTCCTGTTCCACAGCCAAAGATTACCACGCGGCCTTTTTCCAGATGATGGATAGCCTTTCCACGAATGTAGGGTTCTGCTATTTTATTCATCTCAATCGCCGTCTGCACCCGAACAGGAACCTCTCTTTGTTCCAAACAATCGGCAATGGCCAAGGCGTTAATCACGGTAGCCAACATTCCCATATGATCAGCACGGGTACGCTCCATACGGTCTCCACCATCTTTAATTCCACGCCAGAAATTACCGCCACCTACGACGATTCCAATTTCTACTCCAGATTTTACACACTTCTTTATGACATCACAGACGCCGCCAATTACATCAAAGTCCAGCCCCCTGTGCGCTTCACCAGCCAGGGCTTCGCCACTGATTTTCGAGAGGATTCGCTTATATTTCGGCTCGTTCATTGTGCTCTTCCACTCCTTCGTCACTTCTCAGGGTTCTCTTTATTCTATAATATTTAGACGTCCTTGAAAAGAGAAATTTTTAAATTTTCTCTTTTTGTTTTCACTTTCTTCACAAAATCGCAAAAGAAAGAATTTTTTCATTGAAAACACGCTATTTTTAGACTATAATAATTGGATTAGAACGACTTTTCTTTGGCAGCACATATGTGCCGGTAATTTTGTGATTATCTTTGCCATTTTAGAAAAGTTCCTGTGTGATCACAGATAGAAAGGATGTTCCAAATTATGGCAGACGAGCTTAAAATGGCCGAATCCAAAAATTTTATTCACACTTTTATTGAAGAAGATATTGCCGCCGGCGGTCAATTCGAAGGCATGCAGGTCCATACCCGGTTTCCGCCGGAACCCAATGGCTATTTGCATATCGGCCACTGCAAGGCTTTATGTATTGATTTTGGCACAGCTGAAAAATACGGTGGTATCTGTAATCTGAGAATGGACGATACCAATCCTACAAAAGAAGATACAGAATATGTAGACGCTATTCAGGAAGACATCAAGTGGCTTGGTTTTACTTGGGATGATCGGTTTTATTACGCCTCAGAATATTTTGACCAAATGTATCAGTGTGCAGAAAATCTGATTCAAAAAGGCCTGGCCTATGTCTGTGAGCTAACACCAGAACAGTTAAAAGAATATCGGGGCGACCTTAATACTCCCGCTACCAGCCCTTATCGGGATCGTCCTATTGCCGAATCTCTGGATTTGTTCCGCCGTATGAAGGCAGGAGAATTCCCCAATGGTGCCATGACCCTTCGTGCCAAAATTGATTTGGCCTCTGGTAACTTTAATTTGCGGGATCCTGCTTTGTACCGAATCAACCACATGCATCATCACCGTACTGGTGATAAGTGGTGCATCTATCCCATGTATGATTTTGCTCATCCCATTGAAGATGCTCTGGAACATATTACCCACAGTCTGTGCTCTTTGGAATTTGAAGATCATCGTCCCCTTTATAACTGGGTAATCGAACACTGTGACTTGCCAGCCAAGCCCCGCCAAATCGAATTTGCCCGGCTAGGAATTAATTATACCGTAATGTCTAAACGTAAGCTCAGACTATTGGTAGAAGAGGGGCACGTCTCCGGCTGGGATGATCCCCGGATGCCCACTTTATGCGGTCTGCGCAGACGGGGCTACACTCCCACTTCCATTCGGAATTTCTGTGAACGGATCGGCGTAGCGAAAGCCGCCTCTACGGTGGAATATGCTTTTTTGGAACATTGCCTGCGGGAAGATCTCAATCTAACCGCCGAGCGTGTCATGGCCGTTTTACGTCCTGTTAAACTCACTGTTACCAATTACCCGGAAGGAAAATCCGAGACTTTTACTGTAGAAAATAACCCTACAAACGAAGCACAAGGTTTCCATGAAATTACGTTTTCTCGGAATCTTTATATTGAGCGCGAAGATTTTATGGAAGAGAAGGTAGGGAAATTCTTCCGCATGTTCCCGGGAAATGAAGTCCGGCTCAAAGGAGCTTATGTGGTAAAATGTACCGGCTGTCGGAAAGATGAGGCCGGAAATCTGGTAGAAGTTTTGTGCGAGTATGATCCCCTCTCCCGGGGCGGCGATCCTGCCGACGGCAGAAAAGTAAAGTCCACGATTCATTGGGTAGATGCCGCCACCTGCGTAGATGCGGAAGTTCGGCTATACGACAATCTCTTTTCCGATCCAAATCCCGACGCTGGGGATAAAAACTTTTTGGATTGCCTGAATCCGAACTCTCTGGAAATCCTGACCGGTTGTAAAGTAGAGGCCTCTTTGAGCAGCGCAAAGCCCGGCCAAAGTTTTCAATTTATGCGGCTGGGATATTTCTGTGTTGACAATAAAGATTCCTCATCTGACCACTTGGTATTCAATCGCTCTGTAAGTTTAAAGGATAGTTTTAAACCAGCAAAATAAACCTTATCCCTTCGCATTCAGAACTGGGGAGAGCTTGTGCTCTCCCCAGTTCTGATGTAGTGGTGCTCTATTTGCAGCAAAACGCATGTTTTCCCGGCGGCAATTTCTCCTCCGAAGCAGTACCCCCCCTTTCTTATTGTTGACCTCCTTTGGGGCAGCAACCTGTTGTGAAATGGAAAGCCGAACTATTCTTATATCTTGGATTTTCGATCCTGTCTTCATGTCATCCACCCAGAAACTCCATAATTTTAAAACCTGAATTTCATCTTGATGCTAACTGGTAACTCCGGCAAACTATTTCAGATACAATTGGAGTTGTGTGTATCCGTTTTCTTTATAAAACCAAAGAAATACACGGAAGCCCCGTTGACGTAGTTCGGAATCTACAGTATATTATGTAAGTATCTGGTAAATTTTAGATAGTCAGGAGACTCTATGAAAAACGGAAATACACTGATTGATCATGTGGTCTGCCAAATAACGGATTCCATTTTTTCAAAAGGTGAATGGCTGCCTGGAGAGCGTTTACCCAATGAAAGGCAACTGGCAGAAAAATACTGCGTCAGCCGGAATACCGTTCGGGAGGCTATCAAGGTTTTAAGTGCCAATAATATTGTCATTACCAAAGCCGGAAGCGGTACCTTTGTAGCAGATAACCCCGGCGTCAGTTCAGACCCTTTTGGATTCTCCAAAATTGAGGATCAGTATCAAGTCATGCTGGATCTCTATGAGCTGCGGATCCTAGTAGAATCAGAAGCTGCCATGTTGGTGGCCAGTCGGGCTACAGATGAGGAGATTGATGGTATTTTATACTATGAGCAGTTGTGTGCCCAGTTAATCCGTGATGGAAAAGAGTGGGCCTTTGCTGATAGAGAGTTCCATACTTCCATTGCCCGTGCAACCCACAATTCTGCATTTAACCGGATTCTTCCCTCCATTCATCAGTCTTCCTTTTTGGCACACAATCTGATGAACAGTAAGCGGAACCAGGAAAATTCTTTGGAATGTCATGCGCTCATTGCCAGGCAACTGGCGCGTCGGGATGGTACAGGTGCCGCTTTGGCTGTCCGATATCATTTGCAAAGGGCAATTGACAATCTAAATGAAGATTTGCAACTGGAACTAAATCAGGAGCAGCACATCAAGTTGGTAAATACAAAATCATGTCCGCAAAAGGACCCATCGGCTGAATAAATTTTCAGCCGATGGGTCCCTTCTCATTTTATGGCAGGCTCCGTATCAGATTAAATATTATGAATATCATCTTTATGGCGTCCATAGTAGAAATAGGCAATCACCAGCATAGTAACACAAATGATCAAATAGTAAATGTACAGGGGATTCTGGATCCCACCAATTACTGCCAACAATGACCCAATTGCGGCAATGATCGGGACGATCATCCCCATAAACAAGTTTTTGATTTCTCCCTTTTTCCACAGCCTGAAGACAACATAATAGAGCGGCAAATAGAGAATATAACTGGACATAATGGCGATCTCAGATACATCCGACCCTCTCAGAATTCCGGAAGCCTGGCAAATGTAGTGCAGCACCATCCAGACCATAGAAATCACAAAGCTGAGAATGCAGGAATTGACCGGCATATCTGCCTTTTTATCCATAACCGAAAGCTTTTTGGCATTGGGGAACATGTTCCGCAAAGAAAGTGCATATGGCGTGCGGCAAAGTCCCATTACCTGTCCATTGGCGGCCCCCATAACAGAAATCACCACAAAGACGAAAATCAGCTTTCCGCCTACCGGCCCCACAATTTTTTCCATCGCAGCCGCCACATGCTCGGACCCCAATTCCATAACTTGCTCTGGTCCCAAAAGGCTGGAAATTCCAACGAAATATGAGATGTAAATAATCGTAATAATAATCGGCGTGATGGTCAGAGCCAAAGGCATATTCCGTTTGGGGTGCTTTAAGTCATATTGCACAAAAGTCGATACATGCCAACCGTCATACGCAAAGACCAAGGGACCGATTGCCGCCAGGAGCCCTGCCGCTCCCACTTCCTGGACCGGTCTGGCCTTTAAGGCTTCTATCGGATCTCCAATAATGAGCCCACAAATTGCAATTAAAAACAGGGGCACCAGCTTGATAAATGTAGAAATGTTTTGGAAGTACCCGCCTCCTTTTCTGGACCATGTATTGAAAATATAGCAGATGATAATCCAAACGGTACCAATCGCACATTCCCCTAGTACCGTAGCAGAAATATTGAACAAAGTACAGAAATATACACCTACAACCCAACCCACAACTGCAATAATGGCAGGGTAATGAATAAATACCTCAAACCACCCATAGGCACAGGCAACACGCGGACTGACAAATTCTTCGAAGTAAGTCATAATTCCGCCCGGTTTATCTGTCCTAGCTGCTAGTTGGCCAATGGCCAGGCTTCCGAAAATAATTGCTAAGGCAGCCAAAGCAAACATAAGAACACCTTTGGATACGCTGCCCCCGGTTGCTGTCAATACACTGGATGCTTTAAAGAAAATACCGGTTCCGATTACCGTACCCGTAATCATGGTGATGGCTGTCACCAAACCATAGCGGCCCTCTTTATTGTGCTGATTCATACGCTCCCTCCAAACCTATTATCCGGTTTTCACTTCATACGGCAGACTTACTGGCAAACAGTAACCCAGCCATAGGGATCTTCGTAATTTCCCAGTTGGATATTCAGTAACCTGTCATAGAGATATTGTGCTTTGGGTCCAATTTCTCCATGGTTAATAATCAGTTCTTCTCCCCGGTAGCTCAATCTCCCTACCGGAGACACAACGGCAGCAGTCCCCGTACCAAATGCCTCATCCAACCGCCCATCGTGAGCCGCCTGATATACTTCATCGATTCCCAACTTCCGCTCTTCCACTTTCCAGCCAGCGTCTTTGGCCAGGGTAATAATTGAGTCACGGGTAACGCCAGGCAAAATGGTGCCTTCCAGAGGTGCCGTAATGATTGTCCCGTCGATTACAAACATCATATTCATGGATCCGACTTCTTCTACGTATTTATGCTCAATTCCATCCAGCCACAATACCTGATCGTATCCCATTTCTGCCGCTTTTTCTGCCGCCAGCATACTGCCTGCATAGTTGCCTCCACATTTGGCATAACCGGTTCCACCTACTGCCGCACGTATGTAGTGTTCTTCCACATAAATACTGACCGGAGCCATACCGTTCTTATAGTACGCACCTGATGGGGAGCACAAAATAAAGAACAAATACTTTTTGGAAGGATGTACACTTAGGCACGGATCCAGTGCAATCATCGCCGGACGCAAAACCAGGGAAGTCCCGGGAGCATGGGGTGTCCAGTCCCGATCGATATCAACAATTGCATTGAGCGCTTGACAGTATAATTCCGGGTCCATAGTCGGCATACACATACGCACAGCCGATTGATTCCAACGAGCAGCATTCATTTTCGCACGGAAAAATAAAATACGGTTATCTTTTGCCCGATAGGCTTTCATCCCTTCAAAAATTTCCTGACCATAATGGAGGACGGCTGCCGCCGGGTCCAGTGCCAGAGGATGATAAGGCTCTATTCTGGCATTGTGCCAACCTATCCCCTCTTCGTAATCCATCAGAAACATGTGATCGGAGAAATAATTGCCAAATCCAAGGGAACCTGCCGCTTCCTGCTCTATGGGTTTGGCAAATGGCTTTGTCGTATGAGTGACTTTAATTTCCATGGTTTATCTCCTTTCTGAAAATACGTCGTCAGTCTAATATAACTTATCAATGGATTCAAACTTGGCACCATAGCTATGCTCTGTACCCGGAAATGTACGGTCCATACACTCTGTCCGGTATTGATTTAATCCATCTACAATCATGGGGCGCAAATTACAATACTGCTTCACCATTTTAGGTTTAAAATCACCGTACATCCCCATCATGTCATGGAACACCAAAACTTGGGCATCTGTTCCATTCCCTGCACCAATGCCAATGATGGGAACATCTACAGCTTCCGAAATTGCCTTTCCTACAACAGTCGGAACACACTCTACCACAATTGCCAATACACCAGTTTCTGCCAGTGCCTTTGCATCTGCAATAAGCTGCTTTGCAGATTCCGGCGTTCCACCTTGTACCCGGAATCCACCAAGGGAGGTAGCCGTCTGGGGCGTCAATCCTATATGGCCAATTACCGGAATTCCCGCCTGGATAATCGCCTTGACCACCGGCGCGAATTCAACGCCACCCTCCAGTTTGATTGCGTCACAATTTGTCTCTTTTACCATGCGGTTGGCTTCATGCACTGCTTGCGGGATACTCTCATTGTAAGAACCAAAGGGCATATCACCTACTACAAACGTATTCGGCGCCCCTTTCACCACTGGCCGAATATGGTGAATCATATCCTCCATTGTCACTCCCACAGTGCTGTTATATCCCAACATTGTCATCCCCAAGGAATCCCCAACCAGGATTGTTTCCACATCGCTTTCATCCACAATGGAAGCCGTCGTATAGTCATAGGCGGTTACCATTGTAAAAATTTTGCCCTCTTGCTTGTATTTCCGAAAATCCATTGCCGTCATTTTCTTTTTACTCATAGTCGCTCACCTTTCTTCTCAGTTTCTCTGCCAAATTTTCTTTGTACTTGCATTATATATTAGCCCTACCACATGTCAATATGATGCCGAAAAAACGTATACTTCACTAATGTATATGGTTCTTAAATTGTAAAATTGCACAATGCTTTTTGATTTTTTATTCATAAATTCATCGTTTTTCTTTGTTTCCTGTTTTAACTGGTTGGGCCAATTTGAAATCAATCATCTGGTATCCAACATAACTTCATGCTGCGTTATACCCATTGATAAAGAAACCATTTACGTTGTCCCCGCTATGATTGTCAGTGACAGGTACCGCAAACCTATCTTCTTTTAATTTTCTTGTAACACTTTTCTGACCGCAATCAATACGCAACCTGTTGCCGCCATTATGTGAAAATTCTCCAATCTGGACGCTGGATTTGGTTGCTGGCACATGCCAAACTTTTCAAAGCACTGACTGTCGTTTTAGGCCGTTATTAAAAAAGGGGGTCCTGGGAAGGATCCCAGAACCCCTGACTGCATTATTTTTTTATCATACGCTGTACCAACTTAATAAGTTCCATGATCGGAATGATCATAATTGCCAAGCCAATGGCTACAGCATATTCCACCAAAGAAATATGCTCAAATCCAAACGCCTGTGCCAAAAATGGAATATAAATTACACCTGTTGTACAAATAAACGATACGGCCATCGCTCCTAAAAGCCAGTAGTTTTGATATGCCATGGTGAAAATTGATTTGCGGCGGGAACGCATATTGAACGAATGGCAAATTTCTACCAGGGATAACGTCAAGAACGCCATGGTCATGCCATCTGGACTGTTCGCAATCTCCCAGACTCCCGACTCCAGATAATGCCCAATAAAATAGGATAACATAGTCAAAACAGTAACCAGGAATCCCTGTATCGCTACATCCCAGCCCATTCCGCCAGCAAAAATTCCGTCGTCCGCCTTTCGCGGCCCTCTTTTCATAATATCCTTTTCACTTTTCTCCATTCCCAAGGCAAGTGCTGGGAAACAGTCTGTGATCAAATTAATCCACAGTAAATGCACTGGTTTTAAAATAGTAAACCCAAGAAGCGTTGCAAAGAAAATGGAGAGTACTTCTGCCAAATTTGACGACAAAAGGAATTGTATCGATTTTCGGATATTGTCATAAATCCGCCGGCCTTCTTCTACTGCCGCTACAATGGTGGCAAAATTATCATCAGCCAGTACCATATCTGCTACATTTTTGGTAACATCTGTGCCGGTAATACCCATTCCTACGCCAATATCGGCATTTTTGATGGAAGGTGCATCGTTGACGCCATCTCCAGTCATGGCGGTAATACAGCCCCTGGATCTCCAGGCGCTTACAATTCGTACTTTGTGTTCCGGTTGAACCCGCGCATAAACAGCATATTTTGTAATATTTTGCGTTAGCTGTTCATCACTCATCTCGTCTAATTGCGCTCCAGTAATCGCTTTTTGGTCAGGCCCCAAAATACCTAGCTGCTTAGCAATAGCAACGGCCGTATCTTTATGGTCTCCTGTGATCATAACCGGCCGAATCCCGGCTTGCCTGCACTCTACAATTGCATCCCGAACTTCTGGTCGAATTGGGTCAATCATCCCGGAAAGGCCAAGGTAACAAAGAGAATTTTCCAAAGCCTCCGGCTCATAGCTTTCGGGCGTTGTTGACCAAATCCTTTGTGCTGCACACAATACCCGCAACGCTTGGTCTGCCATAGACTTATTTTGCGCTAAAATTTCTTTGCTGATTTCTACAGTCATAGGAACCAACTGCCCTTTCCAAAGCGCGTGGGTACAGCGTTTTAATACTACATCTGGTGCTCCCTTTGTAAACTGAATCACTGAGTTATCTTCTGCTTTTAGGACCACAGACATCATTTTACGCCCAGAGTCAAAGGGTGCCTCCCCTATCCGTGAATATTGCAATGTCTGTGGCCAAATTCCCATTTCATAGGCATCATTGACCAGAGCACATTCTGTCGGTTCTCCTATCGCCATATGATTCTCATCCAATTTGGCGTCACTGCACAAAGCCATGGCCAAGGCCAACCGGCATTTGTCATCTGCAGAATGCGCAACGACTGTCATTTTATTCTGTGTCAGTGTCCCTGTCTTGTCAGAGCAGATAACCTGTGTGCATCCCAGAGTTTCAACTGCCGTCAATTTGCGAATTACTGCATTGCGCCTGGACATGTTGGTAACACCGATAGAAAGCACAATGGTAACAACGGCAGCCAGTCCTTCCGGGATTGCCGCAACTGCCAGACTTACCGCCACCATAAAGGTATCCAACATGGTAGCTCCATTGATGTTTGGATAGACTCTAAGCAAATCGATTGCAAAAATAAGAAGGCAAATACCAATCACTAAAATACTGAGAATTTCGCTCAACTGGTTTAGCTTTCGCTGCAAAGGAGTTGCCTCGTCTTTCGCTTGTGCCAATGCGTCGGCAATCTTCCCCATTTCTGTATCCATTCCTGTTGCAGTAATGACAGCTTGTCCCCGTCCATAAACCACTGTGCTACCCATATATATCATATTTTTGCGGTCACCCAAGGGAACATCTTTGCCGCCGGCCAATTTTAGCGACTCCACCATTTTACTCACCGGTACGGATTCCCCAGTCAATGCTGCTTCTTCTACTTTTAAGCTAGCACACTCGATAACCCGTGCGTCTGCCGGTACTGCATCCCCTGCCTCTAAAATGACAATATCTCCCGGGACAAGTTCTTCACTTCTCACAGTTACTTGTTGTCCATCCCGTAAGACTTTAGAAGTAGCAGCTGTAATTTCCTGTAAAGCCTCAATAGCTTTTTCCGCCTTATTCTCCTGCAAAACTCCCAAGACAGCATTGATAACAACTACTGCCAAAATAATAACAACATCTGCAAAGGATTCCCCGGAATAAACTGCAGTAGTACCGGAAATAACAGCCGCCCCCAGCAAAATAAGCGTCATAGGGTCGGCCAACTCTTTCAAAAATTTTTGAAAAAGCGTCACCTTTTTTCCTTCTTGCAATTTGTTTGGTCCGTGTGCTGCAAGCCGCTTGCTCGCCTCTTGGGAACTCAGGCCTGTTTGGGCTGACCTTACATTCTGCAGCACCTGCGTCACATCCGCTAAATACTCTTTCATAGCTTTAGTCCTTTCCGCTAATTTAGCATTATTATATGACAAAAGAGACTCCTATACGCCCCAATTTCTACATTTTGGAACATATATGAGTCTCATTCTCTACAGATAAGCCGGGCTATAAAGTGCCGGATTGACGGCCTATCACGCACACTGTGCGGAATTACTCCCTCATTTTATAATTTAAAAGTCAAAAGAACCTTTCTATATCAAAATCCCCAAATGCTCCAATAATATTTTCAACCCCATGACAACCAGGACAATTCCACCTGCCAGCTCTGCCTTTGATTTAAATTTACTGCCAAATATATTGCCAATTTGAACCCCAACCGCTGAAAGAACAAAGGTTACAACGCCAATCAGCCCAATTGCCGTCAGAATATCTACTTTTAAAAAGGCAAATGTAACGCCAACAGCCAGAGCGTCAATGCTGGTCGCCAAAGCCAGCGGCAACATGGCTTTGATCGCAAAAGAACCGTTAAACTCTTCTGCTTCTTCCCGAGACTCCCTGATCATATTGATACCAATCAAGGCCAATAATATAAATGCGATCCAATGATCGACACTAACGATCAAGGTCTCAAATTGTCTACCAAGCAGATACCCAATAAGGGGCATAAAGGCTTGAAATCCGCCAAAATACAATCCGGTAATTACCATATGTCTGAGATTTAACTTTTGTACAGACAATCCCTTACAAATAGAAACCGCAAAGGCGTCCATTGCCAATCCTACAGATAGTATCAACAGCTCCCAAAGTCCCATTCCCAGCTCCTCCTCGCCGATGGTTTCAGCAACAGAGGATAAAAAAAGACCTATCTGCCGCTGACAGATAAGTCTCGTCATTTCAGATGAGGCCATGGACAAGTCCAAAGATGTTGACATCATCACGCCCAATGCGCTGACTACTCCCTTATGTGGGAGTATTTTAACACAGCTTGGTAAATTATGCAAGTGCAATTTACATATCCCCTGCATAATCTACAAAACTGATATTCATATCCACCATTCCCTCTATTCCGGGAATAGAACCTTGATTAGTATATTGCCACATCTGAAAGTTGTAGTAGAAATCTGGCACATCACTATACTGTGCCAACCAGAACTCATACTCCCGCAATTCCAAAAGATTGAATTGCTGGTACCCGAAAATCTGATTAAAATAAATACCCGCCTGATATCCTTCTGCCGAGATGGCTTCACAAAATGTTTTAGCGCAGGCGGTCAGTGTAATAGAGTCCATACCATCTGTGCGTGCCTCCGCTTCAATATTCTCCCAGTCATAAAAGACCGGGTACCGGATGTCATACTGACGGATCCGTTCCAACAGGAATTCCGCTTCTTCCAAGGCCTCTTCTGGTGAAACAGCTTGCGAAAAGAAATAGACACCTACCTCCAGTCCTGCGTCTAAAGCACCTTCTATATTGGTTTTGAACTGAGAGTCTTCTTCCAGTCTTCCCTGGGTATAGCCCCGGTAGCCTACCCGGATCATGGCATAGTCCACACCGGCTTCTTTGACTTTTTTCCAGTCAATCGTATTTTGATGAGAAGAAACGTCAATTCCCACAAAACTTTCACCGGCTGTATAGACAATCACACCATCGGTATTGGTAAAAGCGGTTAAGTCGTAACTGTTGCGCTCCAAACCTTCAATAATGGTCGTCTGTAATGGGTTGCTACTTTCCAGTTGTTCTGTCTCTTCTGGTCTCTCCAAAGTTTGCTCACGACTAATCCAGTCCAATACATATGTAAATATCCATAATCCGGCAAACATAGCTGCTACTATAAAAAAAGCCCGAAGCCATCTTTTACGACGAATTCGCGCCGGTCGTTCCTTGATTGTTGGCATAGCGAGCCTCCTTATTACAAGTAAGGCCAGTATACCATAAGTTCTTTTATTCGCCAAGTAATCTATTTTTCAGTCCTTAGACTGATACAAAAAAACATTGTCTAACTGACAGATATATTGTAAAATAGAGTCAAATGCAAGGAAAGGGAGGTTCTGTTATGTCCGATCAAGATTTTGAATTTGATGAACAGCTACACGAGCAGCGTCGTTTACGGAGACTGGAATTAAAACGCAAACGTATGATTCGCCAGCGCATTATCTATGGCGTTTTTATTATCCTCCTAATATTGATGATCGTCCTTATTGTTAGGGGCTGCAAAGCAAAAAATAGCGAAGATGCCACACAACAAGAGCAATTGGAACAACAACAGCAGCAAGAAGAACAAGTTCAGTCAAACCAACCAACAACCGTTTCAACTGCAACTCTCGCTGCCGTTGGCGATATTATGGTCTATGATACACAGTTAGATGACGCTTTGGAAGAGGATGGTACCTATAATTTCCTTCCCAGTTTTGCCAAAGTTGCCTCTCTTCTGACACTACCCGACCTCACTATCGGAAACTTTGAAGCAAACTGCACAGGAGCTCCTTACTCTGGGTATCCCAATTTCAATGCACCGGAAAGCCTTGCAAAAACCCTTTCAGCGGTAGGCTTCGATATCATGCAGACAGCTAACACATACAGCATCCAAAACGGAGTTTCCGGCTTAACTTCCACATTGTCTCATCTCCGTGATGCTGGCCTTACCACTGTTGGTACGTATGCTTCCCAGGCGGAACGAGACGAAAACGGAGGCATTGTCGTTAAGGAAATTAACGGTATTAAATTTGCTTTCCTGGCCTATACCAAAGGCGTCAATAATATGACGGTTCCGGAAGGTTCTGAGTACTGTGTCAATTTGCTGTATACAGACTATGATTCTGAATATTCCCGGATCAATGAAGCTGGCATCCTTACCAGTATTGAGGCTGCAAAAGAACTAGAGCCTGATGTGATTGTTGCATTGTTGCACTGGGGCAGCGAATATGACGTGGAGATCAGTTCTACACAAGAAGAAATCACACAACTCATGTTTGAAAATGGAGTCGATGTGATCCTTGGCTCTCACCCCCATGTGGTAGGTCCTATGGAAGAACGGACTGTTACGGTAAATGGCGAAGAAAAAAATGTTTTTATTGCGTATAGTCTGGGAAACTTTCTCTCTAATATGACCGAGGAAGGTACTCAGGAAAGCGTAATCCTCAACTTGGAATTTACAAAAGACAGTGATGGAAAAACCACTATTTCCAAAGTAGATTATGTGCCTGTATATATTTGGGATTATGGAGAAGAAGCTGCTAACCGCTATGAAATTGTAAATATTTATGATGCGCTTCAGACGGAAACTGATACCGATCGAATTTCTGTTTTACAAGATGCTCTGGATCATTTAAAAACTAATACGCAATCCGACTATGCTCAGCCTCAGCCGGATGCGATCCAACCTCAATCTTAACCTGATTTTGAAAGGAGTTTCAGAATGAAGCGTAAAGACTATATTTCCTGGGATGAATATTTCATGGGTGTTGCCATGTTGGCTGCTCGTCGTTCAAAAGATCCCAATACGCAAGTCGGTGCTTGCATTGTAAGCCCCGATAACATTATCCTTTCTACAGGTTACAACGGTTTTCCAAAAGGCTGTTCCGATGATGAATATCCCTGGGAACGTGAGGGAGCTTCCACAAAATATCCTTTTGTAGTACACGCAGAATTAAATGCAATTCTTAACTCTCAGGGAAAATCTCTGAAAGGGGCAAAAATTTATGTGGCTTTGTTTCCCTGCAACGAATGCGCAAAGGCAATTATACAGTCTGGAATTTCAGAAGTTATTTATTTAAGTGATAAATATGCAAATACGGATTCTGTCCTGGCCTCCAAGCGGATGATGGATTCTGCAGGCGTCCTTTACCATCAACTAAAACCTGCTATCCAGCAAATCACCTTAGATTTTACCCTATGTGAATAACCGTTAATTATGCAATATCCCCCCTGATGCAGTAACATTTCCTACATCAGGGGGGATTCGTCTATCCTTATCGCCGGATCTGTACGGACCATCAAGGCGTGCTTATACCACAATTACCAATACATCAGTTTAATCCGTCAAAGTCTCCCAATACTCCCATTGAATCTGAGATACCTTTTCTGTGCAACAGGTAACTACACATTGATCTACAGTTTTTGTAAAAAACTGTAAATTCGGTTCCTCCAGTATCCGGGTTTTACCCGTCATCTGGAACTCACTGCCCTGCAAGAGAATACCCAGACCTTTTCCAGTATACTTTCCATACGCTTCTTTCATTGTCCAAATCTGAAGGAATGCTAAATTAGGGTCCGCCTGGCTCTGTACCCATTCTCTCTCCCCTTTTCCCAAAATTCGCTTCAAAACTTTGGGATCAACGGAACGTATGGTCTCACAGTCCAGGCCCACCGGACTGTCAGATAGAGCACAAGCGACCATATTTTTTGTGTGGCTGATGGAAAAATGCCAGAAACTGTTTTCCCAATATGGCCGCCCAAAACGAGTGCGGACAACTGGCGGCATGGAACCATTCCCATTCTTTTCGTATAGTCTTTTTAAAAGTTGGTAAGCCTCAGTATGCCCGAATCGGAAATCTTCTAAGGGAAGCATTGCTATCTGTAACATAAACTACTGAACTCCAAAAAAGAGCCGCTACCTAAGCAGCGGCTCTTTTTCTTACTGTTTACTTAGCCGTTTTCTTTCATACGTGCATAGCAGTCGCTGCAATACACGGGACGATCAGACTTCGGCTCAAAAGGCACTTTGGCTTCACCACCACAAGCCGCACAGGTAGCAGTAAAATACTCTCTGGGGCCACGAGCAGCATTCTTACGGGCATCACGGCAAGCCTTGCAGCGCTGAGGCTCATTCTGGAAACCTCTTTCTGCATAGAATTCCTGTTCGCCGGCAGTAAATACAAATTCCTTACCGCATTCTTTGCAAACTAAAGTTTTGTCTTCGTACATTTTTTTTACCTCTCTTTTTGCTTTAAAAGATGTGCCCCCACGAAATGCCCGACAAATGCTTGTTGGTCTGTAACACAGGGTCAATTTATTGCGAACGGTAAATACCGTTTACGCCGGGTTCCGTTCCCGCATCAACTTTGTGCGGATGCGCTGTACAGCATTGTCAACTGATTTCGTGGTTTTACCCATTCTTTCCGCAATTTCACGGTAAGAGAGGCCTTGCAAAAATAAGTCCAATGTCTGTTGCTCCAACGTTGATAAAGATGTAGTCAAGATTGTCTTGAGCTCTTCAAAGCCCTCTTGATCCATCATGACTTGTTCCGGACTGACACTTGCTTGCAACAAATGCTGTCTATCAAACTCCAGCGGTCCGGAAACATCCAATGACAGTGCCTCGCTTAGAATCCGATGATTCTGTTTCGATGCAACACGAATAGAAGAAATAATTCTATTTCGTACACAGCTAGTCGCATAGGTTTTAAAGGAAGCGTCACTTCCCGGTTGATAGCAATTGATTGCATTCAAAAGTCCCAAAAAGCCTTCTTGCAAAAGATCTTCCCAATCCGCTCCAGCTAGATAATACGGTCTAGCATACCGACGAACGAATCCAGTGTAACGTCTGATCAGCTCTTCAGATGCACCATCCGTCCCCTGACAAAGAATACACAACTCCTCATCCGTCAGCTTCGCTCTTTGGTAATCGTTCAATCTTTGCTATCCTCCTATTGTTACGTATTATATGCGATTTTTCGAATTTTGTCAATACGCAATGAATTTTTTTCTATTTTAATACAGTTTTTGTCTAATTTAGACAATTTCTTTTTTTCTTTTACCATTTAAATGCCAAATTTCTAGCGCTTTTGTCTGTTTCTTATAACGGTTGCATAACCCAAGATTTCCGTTACACAGAAAATTGCTGTTGTCCTGGATACGGAATTCCCAGATGATCATATGCCAGCTGCGTAACGCAGCGCCCCCTTGGAGTTCGTGTCAAAAATCCTAACTGCATTAAATACGGTTCATAGACATCCTCCAGGGTGATTGCCTCTTCTCCAATCGTAGCCGCCAAGGTTTCAAGACCTACCGGACCGCCGCCATAATTCTGCATAATGGCGGATAACATGCGCCGATCGGTAGCATCCAATCCCAGTTTATCCACTTCCAGACGGCTCAATGCGTGGTCAGCTGCTTCCTTGGTAATAACCCCATTATAGTATAGTTGTGCAAAGTCCCGCACACGGCGAAGCATACGGTTGGCAATGCGCGGAGTTCCCCGGGAACGCGAGGCGATTTCGTTCGCTCCCTCCGGCTCAATCTCAACCCCCATTAAAGTTGCCGATCTTGTAACAATCCGGGCTAATTCCTCTGTTGTATAGAGCTCCAATCGTAAAGAAACACCAAATCTATCCCTTAGAGGACTTGAAAGCTGCCCCGCCCTTGTGGTAGCTCCAATTAATGTAAACTTTGGCAAATCTAACCGTATAGAGTTGGCTGAAGGCCCCTTTCCAATGATAATATCAATTGCAAAATCCTCCATAGCTGGATATAAAATCTCTTCTACGGCACGGTTAAGCCGGTGAATCTCATCAATAAACAAAATATCTCCAGGATTCAAATTGGTCAAAAGTGCCGCCAAATCTCCGGTCTTTTCTATTGCTGGGCCCGAGGTAATCCGCACGTTGACTCCCATTTCATTGGCAATTACACCGGCCAGTGTCGTCTTTCCCAGTCCTGGCGGGCCATATAGTAGCACGTGGTCCAGTGCTTCGTTTCGACGCTTAGCCGCCTCAATGTAGACTGCCAGATTATTTTTAGCCTTTTCCTGCCCTGTATAGTCCTGCAATGTTTTGGGACGGAGGGTGAACTCTGCCTCATCTTGAGGAAGTAAAGACGTAGAGACAAATGGCGCCTCACATTCTTGAGAAAAATCTATGCTCATAAATCTCCCGCCTTCCTACTTTAGTACCATGGCCCGCAAAGCGAGTCGAATACAATCTTCCAAAGAGTTGGCCTCTAGGTCTATATTTTTTAGAGCCTGTCCAACTTCACTTTGGGAATACCCCAAAGACAATAGGGCTTGGCTTACCTCGCTCAGCTTCCCACTTCCCGTTACGGCGGCAATTTGCGCAGCTGTATCTTCCGAAGGTGATAGGCTGCCCAACTTATCCTTCAGCTCCAGGAGTATACGTTGTGCCAGCTTTTTTCCCACTCCTTGCGCAGTCATCAGAGCTTTCTCATCTCCAGACATAATAGCCAATGCAAACCGATCCGGTGTGACAGCCGACAAGATTGCCAATGCCGCTTTGGGCCCCACGCCGGAAACACTAAGCAGTTTTTCAAAATATCTAAGTTCTTCTTTCGTTCCAAAGGCAAAAATGTCAAACGCATCTTCCCGAATATTACAATATGTGTAAAGCCTCGCCGTCTGTCCTATTTTGAGCTGCGATAACGTGTAGCCGGTAGTATGACAAGCATACCCAACTCCCCCACAGTCCACAACTGCAAGATTTTCTTCCATAATTGTAATTGTGCCATTTAAATAGTAAAACATGATCTCACCTGATTTGTCCTGCTTTTTGCAATAATGAAGTGGCTGACCGGCCATGGCAAAGGGCAATGGCGATGGCATCCGCCGCATCGTCTGGTCTTGGGATCTGTTTCATCTTGAGCAATCTACGTGTCATGTCCATAACTTGACTTTTCTCGGCTTTCCCATAGCCTACTACCGCTTGCTTTACCTGCATAGGCGTATATTCAAACAGTGGAATCCCATATTTAGCCACTGCAAGCAAAATAACGCCTCTTCCGTGGGAAACCCCTATCCCCGTCGTTACATTATGACCCCAAAATAGTTCTTCTACTGCCACTGCATCTGGCGAAAGCCTTCGCATTAATTCCACCATATCGTCGTAGATCATAACAAGTCTACTTGGAAAATCCATCTCTGCCGGAGTTGTTATGGTGCCATACTGTAAAAGTTTGTGCTCTCCACGCTCTGATGAAATGAACCCAAACCCGACTGTAGCATATCCCGGATCAATACCTAAAATTTTCATTTTCACCTAGTCTTTCTCATCAGATCCCACTCATCATCCAGTAATAGGAGCCCAGTATCCCCAACAATAAGACAGCTACCAAAATCCACGCCAACAAGAGCTGCCATTTGGGACGTGGTGTATAAGAAATCTCCGATTCTTCTGCACTACTGTCCTGGGGCATGGGATCTGGCAATCTTGGATCCTCTATCATTTGATATTCACCTCATTGTCTATCTTATCACCTTCACCAGCACTTGAACAGTCCCATTTCTAAGCAGACAAAATCGGGGCGGCCCTATGCCGCCCCGATTTTCTATACCTCGAACATTAAGTCTCCGTATGTCGGTACCGGCCAAAGTTCCTTGTCTACAATCAGTTCCAGACCATCAATGGCTTCCCGCAGTTCTTTCATTTTCGGAACTACCCGATGTAGTAGCTCTGACGCCATCTTTTCCGCATCATCATAAGTATGAATTTCTTTCATATCAGCCTCTATGCAGGAAAGCGCATTTTGCGCTTTTGTCAGCAACTTGCTTGTCCGCACCAAGAGTTCCTTTTGTACCGTAGTATCTGCTTCCGGACAGACGGAAGAGACACTGGCTATGGAGCTTGCCAGATTGGTTGTATAGCGGATGATCGCAGGAATATACCTCTTAGAAGCCATGTGAATCATCGTCTGGGCTTCAATAGAAATAATCTTTACGTATGTCTCGTACATGATCTCCGCTCTGGATTCCAACTCTGCTTTTGTATAGACGCCAAATTTTTCAAATAACCGGATAGCTTTGGGGGTAGTTAATGCAGGTACCGTATCTACCATATTCGTTAAAATAGGTAACCCTCTTCTTTTGGCTTCTTCCACCCATTGTTCAGAATAGCCATTGCCGTTAAAAATAATCCGCTCATGCTCTGTCATTAGTTTAGCAATTAAGTTCTTGACCGCAGACTCAAAATTTTCTGCCTTCTCCAGTTGATCAGCTGCCTCACAAAAAGCTTCTGCCACAATGGTGTTGAGCACAGTATTGGCCGATGCCAATGAATCAGAAGACCCCACCATCCGAAATTCAAACTTATTACCAGTAAAGGCAAATGGTGACGTTCTGTTGCGGTCTGTAGCATCCTTTTTTAATTCTGGCATGGTGCTCACACCGGTTTTTAATGTATTGCCTTTCAAACACCCCGCAGCTGTTCCATGATCGACAATCTGCCGCACCACATCATCCAGCTGATCCCCCAAAAATATGGAAATAATAGCAGGAGGTGCTTCGTCACCACCTAATCGATAATCATTTCCCACATTGGCTGCGGACTGACGCACAAGATCTGCATGAGTGTCAACTGCCTTTAAGATGCATGCCAGCACCAGAAGAAATTGCAAATTCTTATTGGGCGAATCTCCCGGGTCCAGAAGCTTTTCCCCGGTATCAGAATTTAGGGACCAGTTATTATGTTTACCGGAACCATTGACACCATTATAAGGTTTTTCATGTAACAGGCAGACCAAATCATGCCGGGTAGCCACCCGCTTCATGGTTTCCATTGTCAATTGGTTTTGGTCGACTGCTAAATTTGCATCACAATAGATAGGCGCCATCTCATGTTGGGCTGGTGCTACCTCATTGTGCTGTGTGGTAGCCGTAATCCCCATCTTCCAGAGTTCTACATTCAGGTCTTTCATAAATTCGCCAACGCGCTCCCGAATCACCCCATAATACTGGTCTTCCAGTTCCTGCGCTTTTGGTGATGGTGCCCCAAATAATGTATGCCCTGTGTAGATAAGATCCCGCCGTTCCAGATACTTTTTCCGATCTACTAAGAAATATTCCTGTTCTGCGCCTACGGAAGGCACCACTTTTTTGGCATCTGTATTGCCAAATAGGCGCATAATTCGCAGCGCCTGCTTACTGACAGCTTGCATAGAGCGTAGTAACGGCGTCTTGTTGTCCAATGCCTCCCCAGTATAGGATACAAAAATTGTGGGAATGCAAAGGATAATTCCTGCCGACTGCTCTTTTACAAACGCCGGGGATGTAATATCCCAGGCAGTATACCCTCTCGCATAGTGAGTGGACCGGAGGCCGCCAGACGGGAAGGAGGAAGCGTCACTCTCTCCCATAGTCAGCTGTTTCCCTGTCAATTTCATAATGGCTTTGCCGTCTCCAGATAAGCTCAGAAAAGAATCGTGTTTTTCCGCAGTAATTCCTGTTAATGGCTGAAACCAATGGGTATAATGGGTCGCTCCCTTTTCTATCGCCCAATCCTTCATGGCAGCAGCTACAATATCGGCTGTGGCAGCACCCAGTTGCCCTCCGTTTTGCATAACGTCAATCACTTCGTGGAATTCCCGCTCTGGCAGTCTCTGTTTCATAACTGCCGTACTAAACACATTTGTCCCAAATACATCCGCTATTCTCATGTTTTCATCCCTTCTTCTGCTTATCGCGTTCACAGCTTTCCACTTCCATCTGTTCTTGTATCACCATAACTTAGTCCCCTCAAAAATGCAAGTCCAATGCCCAAATCTTTCAAGGATTTTGCATATTTCTCCTATCTTGACAAACACTAGCTTGTAAGGGGGGAGCTGCTATGTTCATTTCGTATATCCGTTCTGTGATTCTCTATTTTGTGTTAATATTGGCAATTCGGCTAATGGGAAAACGACAAATAGGGCAAATGGAGCCCAGTGAATTTGTAGTTGCTATTCTGATTGCCGACTTGGCATCTGTGCCAATGCAGGACATCGGGATCCCGCTTCTTGCAGGTATTATTCCCATGGGCTGTGTTTTGTCTTTGGAGCTTCTGCTATCTTTTGGATCTATGCGTTCTATCAGAATTCGCAAATTGGTATGTGGAAAGCCGGTTATTCTAATTGAAAACGGAAAAATACTACAGGAAAATTTACGGAGAACCCGTATCACCATCGACGAGCTGGCCGAACTTTTGCGCCAGAATCAAGTGGCAGATCTTACTACTGTCAAATACGCAATTTTAGAAACAAATGGACAGCTCAGCACCTTACTTTACCCACAGCACATGCCGCCAACAGCCATGGACTGTGGTGTCAACGTGGATGAGCTACAGCTTCCCATCACCTTAATCAGTGATGGTCACCTACTTTCAGAGAATTTGAAAACAAGTGGAAGAGACGAAACTTGGTTAAACAAGGAGCTTAAAAAATTAAATTCCTCTGTTACAAAAACATTTTATTTTACCGTTACACAAAATGGGAAGATCTTTCACTGTCCTAAACAGGAGAAGCAAAAATGAAGTATTGTTGCATCGGTTTGATCCTCTTATTAAGCATGTTGGCCTTCTGTATCTTTTCTACCGCATTTATTTGCACATATACCCAAGAAACCACCGCTTATCTGGAAAAAGGTTTCCAACTTGCTGAGCAGAAAAATTTTCAAGATGCCACGAAACAAATTGAAGAGGCTTTCCATACTTGGTATTCTCATCGCGGTTTTTTTGGGATTGTTTTACGTCACGCAGAGTCGGACGAAGTAAACTCATACTTTCAATCTGTCTTACAATACGCAAAAAATGAAAATTCAGAAGAATTTTTTGGAGCCTGTGCACAACTTATGGCATCAATTGAGCATGTAGCCAATATGGAGCTCCCCCACTATTATAATATCTTCTAATCTTGAGCAACGATCAAGCAGAAGTTTACGCCAATTCCAGAAATGCAGCCTTTCCTTTATAAAAGCAGGACAACTTTGTCTCATCCGTACACAGCCTCCTGATAACAAACAATCAGGAAGCTACTGCGCCTGTGGCAACCCTTTTCACCTGACACTTATTTTTACGCATCTTTGCCTCCATTTCCAAAATAAAAGCTTTTGCAAAGCCTGCCTCTCAATCATTTGTCTCGCAGATCCCTCTGTTCAAAAAAAGTGCCGCAAATGAAATTTGCGGCACCGATTACTTTTCCTCTAAAATCTTGTTAAGCTCATGCATAAAGCTATTAATATCTTTAAACTGCCGATAAACCGAAGCAAATCGAACATACGCAACTTCGTCCAAAGGCTTTAGCCGTTCCATTACTAATTCTCCGATTTTTTTTGTGCTGACTTCCCGCTCCAGAGAATTTTGAATATTTTGTTCGATTTCATCCACAGCTGCCTCCAATGCCGCCATGGAAACCGGCCGTTTTTCACAAGCTCTTACCATCCCGTTGAGAATCTTATTGCGATCAAAGCTTTGCCTGCTATTATCCTTTTTCACAACTACAATCGGCAAACTCTCAACTGTTTCATAGGTGGTAAACCGCTTTTGACAAGAAAGACATTCCCTGCGTCTGCGAATACTGGCTCCATCTTCAGAATGACGGGAATCTACAACTTTGCTTTCCTGATATGCACAATAAGGGCACTTCATCCGTAACTCCTCCAGTTCCTGATGAACATGTAGTTATTATAGCAAACCCAAGATGTTGTGTCCAGACTTTTCCCAGCCACAAGTTTATATTTTGATATTTCTCGTATATTTTATAGTAAATCTTCCAGTACATCCCTCAAAGTAACAGGTGTAACGGTATATTTCGCCAGTAGAGCAAGTATTTCCATTGCCCGATTTTCAATGCTGGTTACATCCAGATAATAACTGGATTCCTTTTGGCCCGCACCCTGCATTTCTATTTCTATGCCATACATTATACGGTTTTCCTCGGGTATCCAGCCCTTTAAAATATAATATTGCAATGAAATTGGTACTTTCTGCTCAGTTTGAATGGATAGTTCATGTAATAGTTTTCTCTTCTCCATAATCTCCCCTCCTGCTGGTTATTGAATCATACTTTTTGTCCCTTGAAAAGGAAAAAGAATCGCATAATTCGACAAATCAAGCGGATTTTTTCACATTTTTTACATATTTGGTAATAATCTTTCAAGATAAAACAACAACTTGTGCTTTTAGACGCGAAATTTGTCGAACGATTTTTGACGGTAGTGATCCTTTATTCCTTTGTAATCTCTTTTTTTAAGACCAGCTGGTATGGGAAGGATACTCTCATATGGACTGCTCTACTGTTATTTATCGGTACAAGTTTTTCCGTTAACAAAAGAAAGCCAAAGGTTTTTCCCTCTGGCCGTAGTCACCTGCAACAATGATTCACTTATGGGGCCAATTGGTAATTTCCTGTGCATACCTCCCAAGTCACTGCGATGGCTTCTCTTTTTCCACCAATAGGCAGTTCAAGTAAACTGGCGATACCTTTTAATATATAAAATCAATGTCACTTTGCTCCGCATAGGAAAAGCATTGTATTCAACACTCACTACCATAAAGTATCCTGTACAAAGAAAAACCGATTCAAAGCCGTCATCTTTGAATCGGTTAAAATTTAATTTTGCGCTTCCATGTTTTTAATTTGTAACTGTAATTTATCTGCAATCAGTGCAATAAATTCAGAATTTGTCGGCTTTCCTTTTGTATTGGAAACAGTGTATCCGAAAAATCTTTGCAATGTTTCCAGATCTCCCCGATCCCACGCCACCTCGATGGCGTGTCGAATGGCGCGTTCTACGCGAGAGGGTGTGGTGGAAAAGGTCTTCGCAACCTGTGGATACAAAACCTTGGTAATTGCATTAATTACATCCATGTCGTTGACAGCAATCATGATAGCCTCTCTAAGATATTGGTAGCCTTTAATGTGAGCCGGAACTCCTATTTCATGTATCACAGATGTTACCATTGCCTCTACATTGATTTCAGGAATTTTCCGTCCAACAGAACTGCCCAATTTTAATGCCACCTCGTTTTCCCGAATTTCATCAATACGGTCTGCAACCGCTTCGAAATCACAAGGTTTCATCATAAAATACTTTACACCAAGTCCAGCCGCAGTATTTGCCACATAATCCGTCATAAACGTAGTCAAAACCATCATTACCGGCTTGTTCTCCATGGTGCTGGCAATCTTCAGTACGGACATACCATCCAGCTTCGGTAACATCAAATCCAAAATCAGCACTTCCGGTTGCAGCGACGTTAGCATTTCTACTGTCTGCGCTCCATCGTTCGCTACACCCACAACTTCATAACCATTTTTCTGTTTTAATGTGCCCTTAAGGTTATTACAAAACTCCTCATTACTATCAGCAATTAAAACCTTGATACGACTTTCCATTTTCAATCTCTCCTAATGGTTATTTTGTTGATTCTCTTTCTAAGACACTGTCTTCTCTCTCCGCGGTAGTTATAATTTAACATAGGCAACTTCCAATTTCAAGCAGTTTCAACCAATTTTTGGAAATTTTTTATCGACACCTTTCGACATTTTTCAACAAAAATCGTCTAAATTCCACCAGAAAACGACAAATATTTCGTCAAGATTTAGCAAAAACAACGGTACTGTTACCTTTGTAACAGTACCGTTGTGGTTTCAAATTTCCAGTTACTTTTTCAGGTTTTCGACAATAGCACTGACAGCTTTTTCAACAATTTCCCGGGAAGTAGCTAAGTTCATACGTACAAAAGTACCAAACTTTTCACCGCCGAACCAATCGCCGTAGTCAAAAGCCAATTTACACTTTTTCTGCATAAAGTCTTTAATTTCATCGGCCTTCAAATAGGCAGAGAAGTCAATCCAAAGCAGGTAAGTTCCCTCCAACGGACTAACCTTAACTCCCGGTAACTCCTTCGTTAATGTCTGCGTTACATAGTCTGCATTGGAATAGATAATATCCATTACCTCTTCCAGCCACTCTCTACCACCTGTATATGCAGCTTCCACAGCCAGATAGCCAAAAGGTGTACCACTGGTCACACGAATTTGATTGGTATATTCATCATAACGTCTCCGCAGTTCTTCATCCGGAATTACCACAAAGGAGTTCTGGCATGCTGCCAGGTTGAATGTTTTGGAAGCTGCGGTTACTGTCACCAGCATATCGTCATAATCGCCAACGGTAGCTGTTGTAATCTGCTCAAATCCTTTGTTAATCAAATCGTGGTGAATTTCGTCGGAGATGACAAAGACGTTGTGCTTTTTGCAGATCTCCATGACTTTTTTCAGCTCTTCACGAGTCCAAACACGCCCAACAGGATTATGGGGCGAACTCATAACAAAGACTTTTACATTGTTGTCTACAATTTTCTTTTCAAAGTCGGAAAAATCAATGGTATATACGCCATTGGTATTGATGAGCTCACTGGTTACCAACTTTCTACCATTATTGTTAACTGCATCCATAAACGGATAGTAAACCGGAGTCATTACAATAACAGCATCGCCAGGTTGTGTTTTAATCTGCAGGAACCAGTTAATCGCAGGAACTACACCAGGAGCAAACCGAATCCACTCCCGCTTTACATCATAGTTGTGATATTTTTTCTCCCAAGCAATGAAAGCGTTATAATAAGAATCCCTAGCTCTGTAGTAGCCAAAAGCGCCCATTTCCAAGTATTTCTTCTCTGCATCGATTACAGACTGGGGAACTTTGAAGTCCATGTCTGCAACCCACATAGCAATCAGGCCTTCTTCACCAAACTTAGGGGTCAAGTCATCCCATTTACCACAATCTGTTCCTCTTCTATCCACAAATACAACTTTTTCGCTCATTAGTAAGAGTCACCTCCATAAAATTCGACTTCATTATCCTCCAATCCCAGGTAAATGTCAATACTGCGCCTGAAAGTCCCCATTTACAAGAAGAAATCCCCAGAGGAAAACGCTCTGGGGATACCCTTCTATTCGGCCAATGTCTGGTGGATTTTACTCATCCAACCGCTGATTTTAATCTGCTGTGGACAGAGTTTTTCACATCGATGGCATACAATGCACTCATCTGCTTTGGCTCCATGCTTGGGAACTTCCTGGTTGTAGTATGCCTTCGCTTCTGCTTTCTCTCCCTGGTTCCATAGATTATAGGCTTTAAAAATATGAGGAATGGCAATTCGCTTGGAACAAATCGCACAGTAATTGCACCCGGTACACGCCACTGTACTGATGGAATTAATTTGTGTTTTCATTGTCTGTACCGTTTGCTTGTCTTCTTCCGTCATCATTCCAACCTCGGCCTTTTCCGCATAGCCAAGATTTTCTATCACTTGCTCCATACTCCCCATACCGGACAGTATCAAAGATACTTCTGGCATGTCCCACAAAAAGTTGAATGCCAATTCAATATGGGTCTTACCACACTTCTGACAAACCTCTTTTACGGAAGCCGGCACATTAGCCAAATAGCCGCCCCGTAACGGCTCCATAATTGTAACGGCCAACCCTTTCTCCGAGGCGTAGCGGAGCCCCTCCAGGCCAGCCTGAAATTCTGTATCCAAATAGTTCAACTGAATCTGGCAGAAATCCCAGTCCGTATAATCTACAATTGTTTTAAATAACTGTACATTGTCATGATAGGAAAATCCCATATACCGGATTCGTCCATCTTCTTTTGCTCGCTTTAAAGAGTCTGCAACGCGGTATTTTAAAAACTTATCTTCGTACACTGCCGTTTTCATGGCATGTACCAAATAAAAATCGATATGGTCTGTTCCTAGTCTCTGCAGCTGCTCGTTCAAAAGCCTGTCAAAGTCCTCTTCTGAATTCAGCAACCATACAGGCAGCTTCGTTGCCAGGTAAACTTTATCTCGATATCCGTCTTGCAGTGCCTTGCCCGTAATCCGCTCACTGTTTCCATTGAGATAATTATAAGCCGTGTCAACATAATTCACACCATGGTCAATTGCGTACCGCAAATTGGCAATGGAGGCCTGCTCATCAACCTGATCTCCACCAACCAAAGCCGCCCCCTGATTGCCATCTAACAGCGGCAGGCGCATCATTCCAAATCCCAAAGCGGAAACCTCTAACCCGGTATTGCCAAACTTACGATATTGCATTCCTATTCCCCCTTTTGATACTTAGAGCCTGTGCTTTCTCACTTTCTTGTCCGTCTACAAACAATATGCTGTAACAAGGTCCTTTTCACATGGATTCTGTATCTTGCTTTTGGGCCAGAAGGAAAACTGTGGCCAGTACCAGGAGAAACCCCACTGCGTCCATCCCCGTAAAAGGAGACTTTAACCAAACTACCGAAATAACAGTCGCAGACACTGGCTCTATACTGGCAAGCATTCCTGCTTTTGCTGCCCCAATTTCTCCAACACCTTGTAAATAAAACGTATAAGCAACAACCGTTCCAATTACACACATAGCGCCTACGGCAGCTATGGCCGCCAAATCTAAAGTGACAGGTATTTTCCAAATCTGCATAGCTACAGACAGGGTAATTCCACCAATTAGCATTCCATACCCTGTTACAGGAACGCTGCCGTAGCGTCCAATGAGTCCCACCGGTAACAATGAATAGAACGCCAGTCCTACGGCAGACAAAATTCCCCATACCAAAGCCTGCTTGGATAAAACCAACTGATGGAAATTTCCGTGGGTGGCCAAAATAAACGTTCCCAAAAGGGCAAATAGAATGGCCAAAACTTCTCTTTTCTTTGGCCAGGTTGAATTTCGTATACATAGATAAATTAAGATTAATACTGGCCCCGTATATTGCAGCACCGTCGCTGTTCCCGCATTGGAATAGGATATTGCATTTAAATAAGTATATTGGCTTGTCACCAACCCCAGCAACCCAAAGAGAATTAATTGCAAACAATCCCGCTTTTTGTGCAAAATTTCTTTCATTACTCCTCTATTTTGTAACAAGCCCAGGATAAACAGGATGGCACCTGCGCTCAACATTCTGATAGCCGTAAGCCACCTGGTATCTAAACCATAATTCGTAAATAAAAACTGGCCGCAAGCACCGGAAAATCCCCAACAGATTCCACCAAACAATGTACAAAGGATTCCTCGAATACGACTGGTATGCAACTTCAGCATATTCTCTACACCTCCAGCCCTCCAGATCTTATGGCTTCAGTCATACTATATCGTTTTTTCTTATTACACGCAATGGTTTTCTAAGAAAAAACCGTTGGATTTCATCCAACGGTTTTTTCTCAAGGCTTTTTTACATTGCTTAATTTAATAGCACGCCGGTTCGCAACCTCTATGCTCATGGGTTGAATCTCTCCCGCTGCTGTCAGGGCTTTCTTTGTCAAAAGCGGTCCTACCAACTCGTAAATCAAAATCGCCAATAAGGTAATATTGCGGATGATAGGGCCTTCATTGGGAAGTTGTGAAGCAGTTACACACATTCCCAATGCAACGCCCGCTTGTGGCAGCAATGTAATCCCCAAATACTTTTTTACCTTAGGATCTCCGTGGGTCAAGGCAATACCTCCATAGGCGCCAAAATATTTACCCGCAGACCTTGCAATAATATACACAAGACCAATTCCAACAATAGCAATATCCTGGAAAGCTCCCAATTCCAATTCTGCCCCACTAATTACAAAAAATAACGCATACAAAGGAGCTGTCCACTTATCTGCTTTTTCCATCAAATCTCCTGACAGCGGACATACGTTACAGAACATAGTTCCCAACATCATACATACAAGCAGAGAAGAAAACCCTACATGCAATGCTCCTACTTGAAAGGATGTCATGGACAAAGCCACAGTTAAAACCACAAATCCGATCGTTAGGGATAGCCGGTTAGAATTGGAGTTGAAAAGTTTTTCCATTTGACTAAGAAGATATCCCATGACAGCTCCCAAAGCCAAAGACAATACAATTTCCAATACAGGCTCGACAACAATGGATACCATGTCGAATGCACCATAAACCATGGCCTTTGCGATACCGAAGGAAACTGCAAATACAACCAAGCCCACTGCATCATCCAGGGCTACAATCGGCAGTAGAATATCGGTCAGTTTACCTTTTGCTTTATATTGCCGAACCACCATCAAAGTTGCAGCTGGCGCCGTCGCTGTGGCAATGGCACCCAAAGTAATTGCCGTTGGTATGCTCAGTTTCTCTTTCATAATCCCATGCAACAGTAGCAGAGCCACATCTACCAGGATGGTGGCACAAAGAGCCTGCACAATACCTACAACCGTAGCCTGTTTGCCAGTCTGTTTCAGTTGAGATAACCGAAATTCATTGCCGATTGCAAAGGCAATAAACCCGAGCGCAACATCCGATATGATTCCCATTTTTTCAACATTTTCATAGGATGAAAATCCCACTCCTGGAATTTGCAACGCTCCCAGGCAATAGGGGCCAACTAAGATTCCTGCCAACAAGTATGCCGTTACTGCAGGCAATCGCAGCGGCTTTATCACCCGCGTCATCATTAATCCCACAATCAGTGCAATCGCGACAGATAATAAAGTTTCCATGGAATTACTTCTTTCTCATAGTTCATTTTATTTACCTGCCCAACTATAGCACCAACCAATCAAAAAATCAACTTGTGACTACTCTGCCAATTTCAAGGAGGGATGTTAGGCTTTGCAACATCCCCCGAAAAGCCCATGGCAAGTTCCCACCATTTTAATCTTTGATTGCTACCGCAAAGTCATAGCATCCACGGCTGCCGTTCCTGTAATCCATTCCATTCCATTAAGCAGCACTGGAATAGGCCTGATTTGCCTGTAACATATTTTCAATGAAAATACCATATCCTCTGGTTGGATCATTTACCAATACATGGGTTACGGCGCCAATGAGTTTCCCATCTTGCAGTATAGGACTACCGCTCATTCCCTGTACAATTCCTCCCGTAGCTTCCAGAAGCTCTTCATCTGTGATAGTAATCAATAAGTTGCGGCCATTGCTTTCTTCCGGAAACAATTTGGTAATTTCCACATCGAATTCCTCTACTTGGTCTCCAGAAATATTGGATAGAATAACTGCTTTGCCCTCGTGGATCTCTTCGTTGTCTGCAACATCCACTGGCATCAATTCTCCTTGTAACTTATCACTGTTTCCAAATAATCCATAACTGGTATTACTGGTAATGGTACCGATTGTAGTATTCGTATCAAAAATTCCTTTTAGCGCTCCGGGCCTTCCCCGCTGACCTACTTGAATGTCCACGACTTGTGAAGGCACGATTCTCCCTTCTGCCAGAGGTATCAGAACCATAGTTTCTGTGTCTTCTACACCATGGCCCAGAGCGCCAAAAGTATTATTTTCTGGATCTAAATAGGTGACGGTGCCGATACCAGCCATACTGTCACGTACATAGATCCCCAATTTTCGTGCTGTTTCAAGCGTTTCTTTTTCAATACACAATTGAGCAGTTTTTCCTTTTCGTTGTACCGTCATGGTTAAATCTCCGGAAAATCCTGCATCTAAAATTTGCCTGAGTTCTTCTGTCGTAGTAACTTTTTCACCGTTAATGTGTGTAATCAAGTCTCCCTCTTTCAAACCTGCGGTTTTCGCAAGAGTGGTTTCATCCTCTTCGAAACCAACAACCAGTAACCCATCCGTTTGAATTTGTATTCCTACAGTCTTACCCATCGGTATGACCTGTTCTGGCACAAGGGCCGCAACTTGAATTGAAAAAGCTGCTATCACAAAACAAAGTAATAGCAGCTTTATTGCCTGCTTTTTCATACTCTCCCATCCCTTTCGATTTTTTTGGCTGACGCAACACAGTTAATATGCCATGTTCCAACCCAAAAAACGCAGATTTGAGATTAGTAAAAACAAGTAGGTTTTCCTTGTCAGATTTTAAATACTCTGATGTGAGAAGACTTTACATCATTGCTCCCCTTCGAAACAACAACAGGAAATTTTTAGTATGAAAACTGTTGACAGAATTCATTCAGTGACAAACAGTTCCACAACGTTTCTCTCACCCATTGTGCTAAATCAGGACTGTAAATTTTTTCATCCAACGGCATAGAATGATATGCCTGAATTTGTTTCAGATTATAATACGGAAGTAGCCTTTGATCCTGACAAACTTGTTTTCGCGCATATTGTCTGCCTTCTATGGTCAAACCAGTGCTTTTTTTCAAATCGTTTGCAATTTTTAAAAACACTTCCGGTTGCTCCGTGAGACGTTTACGGAATTCCTTCATGGCATCTGCTTTGGGCGCCCATAAAATAAACCCACAGGAATAGTCGTCGGGCGTCAATTCAAAAAAAAGACAAGGGTGCTGACTCCAGCTGTCACTCTCACGCCGTAAATTAATCCACAAAGACTCCTTATAGGGCGTAGAATGAGGAATTCGGGCATCGCGATAAATTCTTGATACTCGACAAGTCAGTCCTGGAACTTTCTGGAATGGCTCATATATGGCAGCTGCCAGCTCTTTCATGGGATAATAAAGCGTACGTAAGTAGCTTTCCTTATGCGCTTCAAACCACTCCTTATTGTTATTGAGACGCAATCCCCATAAAAAATCAATTGTTTCGTTTTCAAATCCTTTAAACATACTATCACCTTATTAGTATTTTCTGTTTTTTATCATATAGTAAATTTTCAAAAGCAGCAACAGGGAAAAGAAATTTACATTTCGTTTAAATTATGGTATACTTTTAGAAATTGTTGAGAGGAACGATTATTTCCATTGAGCCCAGTTGAAGAGGAATTGGTAAGGAGGCTGTAAAATGGCATTTACAACAATTACTACAGATAATTTTCAGAAAGAAGTTTTAGAGGCAAAGATACCAGTCCTACTAGACTTTTGGGCAGAATGGTGCGGTCCTTGCAAAATGATAGCACCAATTATTGAAGAAATCAGCCATCAGGTCCCCACAATTAAGGTCTGCAAAGTGAATGTTGACGAAGAGGCAACGCTGGCCATGAAATTTGGCATTACCGCCATTCCTACCATCGTATTTCTCAACCACGGTCAAGTTGTACAAAAGTCTATTGGATATTGTAGCAAAGAAGATTTATTAAAATTGATTGAGGCGATCAAATGAAAGTCAGATTAAATGAAAATGCGGAACTGGTCAGTACCATTAAAGAAGGACTTGTCAGAACCGGAGGCTATTGCCCGTGTCGCTTAGAACGTACAGAGGAAACGAAGTGCATGTGCAAAGAATTTCGTGAACAAATTGCGGATCCAGACTTTGAAGGTTATTGTCATTGCCTTCTTTATTACAAGGAGAAAAACTGAAAACATAAATAGAACTGGCATAGAATTTTCTATGCCAGTTCTTTCATCTTCAACACGACGGTAACTGTAGCAGTTTTCTGGTTTTTTCCATAATATTCCAAAACTCTTCTTTTAAAACTGCTTCTGCTTTTTTAAATTCAGAGTACCCTATCTCCGTACCGTGGATATCCGTTCCCAATGCAAAAATCTGGCCAGCATGGACATAGGATAATAACTTTCTTCTGCGCCAGAACGAACACAGACTCACTGCATTTAACTGCGCCGGTAGTTCCATCGCCAAGAGTTTCTCTACATCTGAGCTCTCATAACGGTCGATATGGGCCATAACGGGATTGAGGTGCCGGAATTCCCTTACCTCATCTAACGTCACAAAAAGCTCTGGTTTTGACTTTTCTCTGGGCATTTCAAATAGGATGGTGTTACTTTGCCCCATACACAATGTTTCCAGTCCTTCTAAGTCCTGCAAACCTGGGCACAAATAAACCTCCGCTCCTAAAATAACCTTTGGCAGATCCTTCCCTTTTATTTCCTCACATAGCTGGGAGTATGTTCTCTCTCGGCGCGTTAAAAATGCCTCCAGTGTCTCTTTGTGAGGATAAAAATGGGGAGTTGCAACCACAACGTCAACTTCTGCCTCTTTAGCCAGCTGCAACTGTTCCATTGCCATTGTCAAATTTCGACAGCCATGATCTGCTCCCGGTAAAATGTGGGCATGAAAGTCAATTCTATATCCTGTTTTCATACACTCTTTTTCCCTGCAGATTGCTGCCAAAATTGCTCATCTGTCTCGGCACTGTGCTGTACTTGCTGACTTCTATACTGATAATAGCCGTTTTTCTTATAGGCGCCATACTGTTTGGAATACCCTTGGGTTTTTCCATTGCAATCGTTTAGAATCACACCTACAATACCTGCTCCCAGCTGACGCAGTAACTCCACAGAGTGCACTGCACTGCCCATATCGCTTTTACCAGCCTGTGTGACAAAAATGAAACCAGTAACTTGATTGGCAATAACAGAGGCATCTGTCACAACTTCCACCGGCGGAGTGTCGATAAAAATGTAATCATATTTCTCTCGTAACGACGCAAGGAGCACTTTTAGCCGTTCTGCTCCCAATAGCTCTGCCGGATTTGGCGGAACTTCTCCCGACGTCACCAAATCCAGGTTTTCAACCTTACTGTGTTTAATACAAATCTCTTCTTGAAGTCCTGCCAGAGACTCACTGAAACCATTTTTATAATGGATGCCGAAATACCGGTAAATCGTTGGATTGCGCATATCTCCGTCTATTAACAGGATTTTTTTCCCGGTCATAGCGAAGGAAATCGCAATATTGATACAGTTAATCGTTTTGCCGTCATTCGGCATGCTACTCGTCACAGCAAATACGGGGCATTTTTCTCCTTTGCCTGAGAACATGATTTTAGTACGAATAGAATTATAAGTTTCTTTAATTAAAAATGGACTTTTATCGCTGAGAAGTTTTTGTGGGTCATTCTTCCGAAAGCCCCGGACATCCTCATTTTTCTTAAATATCCTCATGTTGCAGATGCCTCCTCTTTCGTTGAATTCACTTCCACAAGCTTGGGAACTACCCCCAGGAGCGGCACACCCAGTCCTTTTGTGATATCTTCCTCACGACGAATGGTCGTATCCAAAATTTCAATGAGGATAAATACAAAACAGGAAACTACCAGTCCCAATAAGACGCCCAGCAAAACATTCCGGACAACACTGGGAGAAGATGGCTGCGTAGGCAAGGTTGCCCAGTCAATCACCTCAACGCTTCCCACTTTTACCACACGGATAATCTCACTGGGAGATACTTCCGCAATTGTATTGACGATCAATTGTGCCATCTCAGGATCTGGATCTGTAATCGTAATGGAAAAAGCCTCTGTTCCATTGATAGAACTTGCCTGCATTTTGCTCCGCAGCACATCTGGTTCATAGGGCAGTTGCAACAAATTGATTACTTCCTGCAGTACGCTGTTGCTCTCCAACACAACAATATAAGTATCAACCAACTGTGCAGATGCACTTAGTTCCGATGTCGTTACAGAATTAGTGTTTTCCCTACTTGGGTCGCTGGAGACATACATAGATACCGATGCGGAATATAAAGGTGTAATCAAGAAGCTGGTTACCAACCATGCGCCTAAACCACACAGCACCGTAATTGCCACTATTGCCAAGCAACGCCTACGGAGAATTAAAAATATATCCTTTAGGTCAAGCTCCATTCTTTCCATGTCCGTGGTTTCCTCCCTACTTTCGGCCTTCTAAGTCTTATTGCAGATATTTGGAATATTTGCTGATATACTGTGCTTTTTGCACTTCTTTTTCATTTTTGTAAGCAGCCATAATATCGTCCGGTATGGTTTCATCTCCACCGGTCGTTTTTAGCAATTCCCGTAACTCGGAAACAATTTCTTCCATTTGGCTATCACAACTACTCTCCATAGCGGAAATCTGATTCAAATACCCCATGGCGATTGACAGCTGTTTTGCCTTTGTTCTTTCTTCTTTTGGAAGATTCTTATACTCCGAAATTGCAGAGGATTCCATCTGTCCCAATTGACTGGTATAAGAGGCTTCTAACACATACACCTTTGCTACCAACTCTGCAATCCGGTCTTTTGCTTTCTGCATCTCCTGGTCGACTGCGGTCCCTGTCGGATCCTGTGTTGACGGCTGCGTTACTGCATCAGAGTCCTGCATGCTATCTTCGGCTTGACTTTCCGGATCCGAAGCAGTTTCCGTTCCTTGACTTCCCCCGGTGCCGATAATCGCTGAAATTGCTTCTTCCTCAGACAGTTCCCCATTTTGGATTTTCTCCCGCACATCCTGGGTCATCTCAATACCGGACACTTCTGGCAACTTATCCAAAATGTCTTTCACAACTTGCTGATTCTCTTCCTGCATCGCCGCCAATTCTTCATCCGTGTATTTTTGGGCAGTTTGCAGCGCTTTCAAGTTGTCCCACTGACTATAAAAGAGCCATCCAACTACCCCGAATATGAGAACAAGTATGATAATAATCAGATTTCTTTTACGAATTTTCTTCACCCGATTTCTATAAAAACTTGACACCAGACGGTTTCTATTATACCCTACCAATCCTGGAATGTCCACCATTTCCCGTAAAATCAACAAAAGCTTCCGATTTTTTAATCCAATTCGGTCTTCTGGCAGTCACTGATTGTCCTACAAAATTTCTATACCGTTGATGGCTGTGCTACAACGTCTACCTATACCTGCCTGCCAGCTGCCTTCATGCTTCCATATGCAACGTCCTAAGGCCCTGCAAACTATACACAGCACCGCAGCTGTCTTGTTTCCTAACATCTCGCTTGTAAATGTAACCCTATGGGCAGATGTTCATATGGAACCATCTCCCGTGCCCTGCCGGCCAAGGTACCGGCTGCACCTGGAAATTGGTGCGACCGGCATCCAACACCTGCACATCTATCCTAACCTGTAGCCCTTCGGCTTCCATAGGTGCACTGGCCGACAACAGACCCCTAAAATTTAGAAATACTCTGCGACCAGATGGCCACAGAGTATTTCTTCACGCTAAATAATCCGCAGTGTAAGGCTACTCACGTAGGAAGACTCTTCATCATCCAAGTGGCCATAAACTACAATTGGAATGCAGAACTCCGTCTTGGAACCCTCGGAACGATAGTCCGCCAAAAGTGTACTGTTGCCAGTGGTAGTAAGAAGATCACTTAATCCCGCCAGCATTTGCAGAATAGGAGATTGTTCCCCTGAAGGGCTGAACTTCAAATTTCCGCTACTATTATCCAAAAAGAGCTCGCCGCTGTCCTGAATTTCAATTTTTGTAATATAAGATAAAAATTCGTTCAGTGTTGCCTCGTTATCGATTACATTCTGTCCGATTTGATCCAGCTCTGCCATCATGTCTGCCGTTGCATACGAAAACAGATCTGCCCGGTCGTTCAAAAGATCGTCAATCGTAAGCTCTCCCAGGCCATTGACAATCACATTGAATTGAAATTCGTCCTGTAGAATAGAACTGAGTGGTACCGTAAGATGGATTCCATCTTGGAAGCTAAGATAGTCGTTTTCACCGATGGCCGAAGCAAGTTTTTCCATATAGTGGTCAGCCAGCTCTTCAAAACTTGAGAAGCCGCCCTCAGGGATACCGCCGCCGTTAGGACCCGTAGGTGTGCTTCCCTCGCCGCTCAATTCTTGCATGGTCGCAGTTAACCGGTAAAAGATCGCAGCCATCTCTGCCCGGGTTGCCCCCTTCTGCGGTTCAAACTTTCCATCACTTCCCTGAATTAGCCCCAGGCCTTGGCATACATTGACAGCTTCAGTAGCATAATCACTGATTTCGGCCTGATCCTGGAATGCCTCCTGTATCTCAAACTTCGGCAGTGTCACTTTGGCATAGACCGTTAGGAAGCGATAAATCATGGTACAAAGCTGTTCCCTGCTTACTGCGTCATTGGTCCCGAATACCGTTTCACTATAACCATTTACAATTTCATTGGCCGCAGCCCAATTGACATATTCTGTGTACCACTGGTCCTCCGCCACATCTTCAAATCCTTTGTCAGAAGCGCCTTTTACTTCATAATTGAGAGATTCTGCAAACCGGCCTAAAACTGTGACAAACATACTGCGGGTGACTGTCTCATCTGGTTCAAAAGAGGTTTCACTAACGCCTTGAAACAAGTTGGCCTCCATGCCGGCTGCAATGTACTCTTTTGCCCAATGGCCTTCCAAATCTGTCATCTGATCGGCAGTTGCCGCAGCGGCTACGGTAGTCAGACTAAAGAGTATGGCTGCCACCAGACAAACAGAAGCAATTCTTTTTTTCATACATTTCCTCCTAATTCCTGGATGGTTCCAGATAATATGTCAAAAGCGAGAACAACTGTTCCCGCTTTTGACGTATATTCTTCTATAAAAGTTCCATTACTTACCCAAAACTACGTTCCAGGTAATCGTCTGTGTTACAGAACCCGCAGTAACGGTTACTGTGACAGGCAGAGTGGTCAAGCTATCTACCGTATTGATGTCAACACCAATCTCAGCTGCCATCCAATCCAGCACTGCTACCATCTTATCGGTATCTGTCGCTGCAGCATCCAGAGCGGTCTTCAGAGCAGTCACATCTGCGCCGGTAACGACCTGACCGTTCACAGTCACAGTCGCCTTATCCAGAAGGCCTGCTACGCTCTGCTGAGCTACTACCTTTTCTACATAAGCAATGATGGTTCCGAAGTCATACTGCGCACCAGCAAATTTCTCCATTGCCAAAGCCCAGAATTCATTGGACCACAAGGTTACAGGCTGACCGAACAATTCTTCTAAAGCTTCATCCTGTACCTGCTGCTTTTCCTCATCTGTCAAAGGACCGCCAGCCTCTTCTTCTGCCTGCATCAAAGCCGCATCGATTTCATCCTGCACGGTTTCTTTGACACCGCTTAAGGTGAGCTTCAGCTGCTTCCAATAGGAAACTTCGCTTACATCGGTGGTAAACACTTTGTCAGTATAGGTAGTATTTGCCAAGAGTTTAGCTGCCTTGTCTGCCACACCGGCAACCTTGTCGCTCAATGTGCTGGCATTGACAGTTTTTACTACAATGGTGTAGTCCTCATGATAATAGGACTGGGTAGCATCGAAGTTAAGAGCCAAAGTCACAGTTGCATCTTGCTTGCCCGCCAAAGAAGCCATGACGGTCTCCATGGTATCCAGGGTCATGTTGACAGCATCATTTTCGCTGATCTGGCAATCCTTACGGAGCTGCTTGAGAAGCTCTTTTGCTCTCTCGGTTTTGCTGGCATCCATGTTATAGATAGCCGCATAGTCGCTGTATTTTCCGCTGATAAGCGCAGTGCCGTCTTTGGAAAGTGTAGCTGCAGTTGCCAGGTCACCATAAGCCTTGGCCTCTGTTACCAGCCCAGCCATCTCCTCAGAGAACAGCTGCATCCAATCATCTTGCGTCAGGCCAAACATTACATCTGTGCCAACATCTACCAAACCGGTAAGATAGCTAGCCAATTCTGCAGAAACTTCAACCTGAATTGTGTAATTGCTGTAGGTTGCCTTTACATCATCTTCGGTAACACCTGCCGGCAGCTGCTGGCCAACTTTTGCAACGGCACCGTTAATTACATTCCAAACTGCAGTTTCAACTGCTTCTGTGGAGGATGCCACCTGCTTAGCCAACAGATCAGTGTGGGTAGTGCCACCGCCACCGCCGGAGCTGCCGCCACCTTGTACGGTAATATCCAGACGGCTCAGAAGAGCTGCTACTTGTGCTCTAGTTGCGGTATCCTTGGGCTTCAACATATTGTTGCCCATGCCGATAATCAGTTCATAGCCAATACATACATTGACAGCTTTCGTTGCCCATTCAGAGACATCCGCAGCATCTGCAAAGGTATTGCCTTTGTCTTTTCTGTCAACATCCTGACCCATGTACTGCAAGAAACGCATCATAACTACACACATTTCTTCACGGGTAATCAGTCTGTCCACGCCAAAAGTTCCATCGGTATATCCTTCTACCAACTTATTGGCATCGGCCCATGCTACATACTGGGTATACCAGGTATCCGGCTGCACATCGCTGAATTTCTCGCTGGTATAGCCAGTCGTCTTTTTGTTGTAGGACTCTGCCAGACGGCCCAGAACCGTTACAAACATCGCTCTCGTCATGCCTGCATCCGGCCGGAACTCTGTTTCAGACATTCCGTTGAACAACTTATTGTCCACACCCCACTTGATGTATGTATAGCCCCAATGGCCACTTACATCTCTGAAGTCGTCAACGCTTACAGCAAAGGCGGTGGGAAGGACAGTAAGCACCATTATTACTGCCAGTAGTAGCGCAACTATCCGTTTTTTCATAAATAACACGCTCCTCCAATTCCTTCGCAGGATACCCTGCCTTTTTAAGATATATACTACTATATTACATTTTCCGTAGTTAGTCAAGCCGTCGGTTGGTAACTTAAGAGCTTTTCCCTAAATGAAATATGGAAATTATTAGAAATTTTCTTTCATAGCTTTTTCTATAGAGGCAAAACTACCATCCAGTCCAATTGCACCTTTTTGGACAAGTTCCAAGGCACCCGGAGAGCCATTTGCATATAAAAACACTTTTCTCCAGTCGTGTTTCAAATTTTCAATTGTGCCAGACCAGGTTCCGCCCTTCCGCCAATGTGTTTGCACAACAAAAACACGGT
>CALXCQ010000067.1 GCA_944386835.1 uncultured Oscillospiraceae bacterium
GACATGAAAGAAATATTCGGATATATACGAGTATCAACAAAAGAACAATGTGAGGAGCGCCAGCTCATAGCCCTGCGGAAATTTTCTGTGCAGGATGACAATATCTTCATGGACAAACTCAGCGGGAAGGATTTTAACCGCCCGCAGTACAAAAAGCTCCTGCGGAAATTAAAGCAGGGCGATATTCTGGTAATTAAATCCATAGACCGCCTTGGACGTAACTACGAGGAAATTCTGAACCAATGGCGTATCATCACAAAGGAAAAACAGGCCGATATTGTAGTGCTGGATATGCCGCTTTTGGATACACGTCAGACAGGCAGAGATTTGACAGGAACCTTTGTGGCTGACCTTGTTTTACAGATCCTCTCCTATGTGGCGCAGACAGAACGGGAAAACATCCGTCAAAGACAAATGGAAGGGATTGCCGCGGCAAAGCTGCGGGGAGTACGGTTTGGCAGACCAAGAAAATTGATGCCGGAGAACTTTTTTATTTTAAAAGAACTGTGGGAAAAGAGGGAAATCACATCAAGGCAGGCGGCAAAGGAGCTTCATATTGCCCAAGATACCTTCCTGCGTTGGGTGCGCGAACAGAAAAACTGATTTTTCATCGGAAAATGTAGAATATACCGTTCCTTAGAGAAAGGAAAATGTAGAGAATTTTGGTCGTTCCTTTATACATATTTAGTAGCGTATTTTCGCAGTTTTTTTGGCTTTACATAACGCAGTGACAACAAAAATCTATATTGATTTATTATACACTGTCTGAACGAGAATGTCTGATTTTTCGGTCAGAGTAAAATCGCTGAAAACTGGTAACGCAAAGGTCATGGATTTTTGTAGATATGTTCTGATGGCAGCTGGTATGTATTTAGATAATGTAACCGGCGATTTCAGCCGGTTGTTTCTTTTTATGAAAGGAGGTAAGCCATTGAACAGCATATTGCAATATTACAGCAACGCGACAGGTTACGAAAGTAGAAAGTGAACATTATCTTAAGCTGTTTTATTGATAAAATCTCACAGGAATTTACAGAAGGTTAAGCTGTGTGTTTTGGGATTGTTTTGGTGTATTCAAAATAAGACTTTGTAACATATTACAAGAAAATATTCTATGTTAACACAAAAAACATCCGCTATAAGGTTGTTTTTCGAAAAGGCAACAAACTTGAGGCAACGATTAAAGCTATAAGGAGGTGCCGCCATGGAAAAATTTAATATATCTATGGTAGGTTTACTGGAAATCCTTACGTTTTGGTCAGGCTGTATGTACCTGTCTGATCTTCATCAGCCGTGGCTTTTGCCAGAAATTCAACAAGCACTACAAAGTATTTCCCCCAAACAATTCAGCCTGTGGGAATGGCAGGACGCAGTGGCTTATATCACGGGAGAACGGCTCATGTTTAAAAGTCAGGAACAGGCGGCTGATTTCCTAAAAAATTATCAAAAACCAAAAGAAACAGGAGGAAGCTATGGAACATAAAAACAGAACAATGATAAAGCGATGGCTGGCAATAGTTATCTGCCTATGCATGGTTTTTCCTTCAGCAGTGACTTTTGCAACTGGGGCAGAAGAAACGGCAAAAGAAGTGTCAATTTATACAGGAGGACTTTGCGAACATCATCCAATGCATACCGAGGAGTGCGGGTATGTGGAAGATATAGAGGGCAGCACCTGCGCCTTTGTCTGTACGGAATGCGGAAAAGAAACTTCCGAAGAGCCCAAGGCGGAGCCACTCTATGTGGCTGTGCCGCAGGCAGAAGGGAACGAATACTATCTGACAGACAGCGCATTCAATTTAAAAGGTATACTGACCATTGATGGAGAAGAACCGGACGAAGATACGGTCATTGAAGATGGGACGCCGTTTAACGTCCGTTTGGAGTGGACGTTCCCATCTGACGGAAAATACACGGAAGCTGACACCTTTACCTATACCCTGCCGGAAACAATCTCTGTCACTGACCGAACAGGGGAGATCACCCAGTCAAGCGGAGAGAAAATCGGTACTTATAAGATTGAAGATGGGAAGGTTTCGATTCAGTATCGCCAGAGCTTCCTTGAAGAACAAGACCGCAGCGCCTGGCTGAATATCAGAGGTCAATTTGATTTGGATGAGACCACATCCCCTGGCGGAACCATCACCATTACACTGCCAGGCGATGTACAATATAAGATTACTGTGAAAGGCGAAGGTGACCTGTCCATTGACAAGAAGGCGAATAAGCATGTCGACAACAAAAACCATAAGGTGTACATTGATTACGAGCTCACGGTTACAGCTGTGAAACGCAATACCAATGTGACGATTCAAGACACGATTTCCGCCGCCATGGGAAGCATGCCCAAGAACGATAAGATTCGGAACTGGAAGTTGACAAGCGTAGAGGGTAACGGCTGTACCGTGAACGAGAATTTCTTTACCTCTACCGATTATCGCACCGCTTTCGGGACGATTTGGGAAATGCCGGAAGGCTCCAGCGTGACCATCAAATATACCATCGAGGTGGACAGCACAGGAATCATGGAGGACACACCTACAACATATACCAATACGGCGACTGCCTCCAGCGACCAGACCAAAGATGTTGAAGATACAGAATCCGTGGATATTCTTCCGACAGCAATTAGCAAGATTGGGAGTCTGGACGGGGATAAAGATACTGTTTACTAGACAATCCAGGTGAAGCTGGGAGAATTTGAAAGCGTCCATGTGCAGGAGCAGATAGACAGCCTAACGCAAACGGTGGACAATGATACCGAAGTAAAAATATACTATGGTTACCCCAGCAATAAAGAACTTATTTATAAGACAACATTCAGAGAGCTTTTGGGTGAAGGGTATGAACTAGAAGAAGCCGCAGGCAAAGACCAGGGCGGTTTTTACAGCCTTGTGTTCCAGGCAGATGTTAAAGACGGTGTTACCGCCACGGGCCTGGAAAATCTGGCAATGATTCAAGCGCCATATTTGGAGATGAAAGGATACGTTTCCTTACAGCCGGCAGACTTGTGGAAAACGTTTGTCAAGCATGACATCGGAAAAAATAACGTCACTTGGAAAACGACATTTATCCTTCCAGCGGACCAAGATACGGTTACCTTCACAGATGAAATTATGGAAGATAAGGAGGCAAACAAAGAATTACAGCATAGGCTTCTAGAAGATGATGTGAAGTTGGAACTTGTAGATAAGGACAAAAACACCATTACCGATGTTACTAACCAGGCGAGAATCAAACTGAATGAAGAAGGAAGCAAATTAACTGTTACACTGGAAAAAGTCCAGGCAGGCCGCTATGAACTGACCTGTACCACCACTTACACCCTGCCCACAGAGGAAAATACAAATGGCGAAAAGCGGTTGGCAAACCACGCTCATTACAGTGTTTTAGAGAACCGTTACGTTTTTGCAGTTACGGATATTCCACTGAACTACATTGAAAAGACAGCCACCAGTGTTGCGGAGGATACGGTGGAGTGGAAGGTAAGCTTTACCGGCAATATTCCTTCTTCCTACAACCCTGTGACTGTAACGGATACCCTGCCGGACGGGTTGGAATTTGTTTCCGCTACCTTTAAGAGCGCGGATATCAAGCCAAGCACCAATGAGAATGGCAAACTGAGCTTCTCCCTTTCCAATGTTCAGCAGAACGATGCACTGGTTATCACCACAAAAGTGACCGATTTCAGAGAACTGGAAAACAGTACCGAGTATAAAAATGTTGCCCAACTCACTATTGGTGAGGCATCCTATCCAAAAGTGAGCGCCACAGCTACGGTAACTCCCCCTAAGGTGGCAGAGAAGGAGCAGGACTATACACAGGAGGACCGCCCCGTCGTCCATTATACCATTTCCATCAACCCAGAAGCTTTGGACCTGATCCCGGAAGAGCAGGAGGACCAGAACTTTACGCTAACGGATACCATTGGCCAGGCACTTCGTTTTGAGAAGGACTCTTTGAAAGTGAATGGGGAAGCCTGGGATGGGAAAGTGGACTTCCAGGGCAATACCATGAAGATTCATGGGCTGCAGGATTCGACTGCCTATGTGATTATCTACGACGCCCGCATCGTGCTGGATTCTGGCACCGATTTTGACGGGGACGGCTGGAACAAGGTGGATATCTCCCCCATTGAAATTCCGGAAGAAAACCAGTCCAGTACGGATTTGACCGGACAGGTATTTGAGACAACAGCCGGGGCCGAGAACTCGACCTTAAAAGTCAGCATTTATAAGACCGATGACTCCGGCGCTCCTGTAAAGGACGCAAAGTTTACCCTTTACTCTTACGGTACTGGTTCGGAACCTACCGAAAAAGGCACGCCGGTGGATGGCGGGACCCTGACCAGCGGCCAGAATGGGGAAACCGGTCAGATCAAAGTGAAGTTTGATACGATTTACCGGTTTGTGGAGACTGTTGTTCCGTCGGGTTATGAAAAAGGAGACGAATTTCCTTATTTTGTCCGTCCCAGCAAGGGAAGCAGCACCCAGTATGGGGAAGACATTGAAATCCTTATCGGGTACCAGGAGTATCAGTTTATCGCAGTGAATCCCAAGGATAGTACTCTTGATCCAGAACCCGACCCCAAACCAGAAACGGGGAACCTGACAGTTTCCAAAACGGTATCTGGTAACGATGGGGATACTGAAAAGGAATTTCATTTTATCGTTACACTAAGTGACAAAACGATCACCGGTACATATGGCGAAATGACTTTTGAAAATGGTGTTGCCTCATTCACATTAAAACATGGGGAAAGCAAGAC
>CALXCQ010000068.1 GCA_944386835.1 uncultured Oscillospiraceae bacterium
CTGTGTGTATCTGTTCGGACTGCAGAAAATACCATGTTAAGTCTTTTGCGATATTTCGGTGTTTTATTTCAACAGAGCCGGTTTGCTGAACGGCTATGCCAGACATCTGTGCCAACTGCTCAAGACAGCGGGGTGGGAGGCAATAGCCCCGTCCCTGGATCCCCGGTTTCAGATGCTAGGACGTTTTGTCTCCAACTGGTCCGAGCGCCATGTGGCCTACATTTGTGGGCTGGGTACCTTTGCCTTGTCCCGGGGACTGATCACAGAGAAGGGAATTGCAGGCCGCTTTGGCAGCGTGGTCACCAACTGCCCCTTCCCGGCGACCAAGCGGCCCTACACGGGTTTGACCGAATACTGTATCTCCTGCGGCAAATGTGCAAAAAACTGCCCGGCTGGTGCTATTGACCCGGGAAGGGGCATTCTGAACGCAAAGGACCAGTCCCGTTGCGCACAATTTGTCTCCTCCACCCGACAACCGCCCTGTGGCCCAGAAGGGAAAATCCGGTACGGCTGCGGGAAATGCCAGGTCAACGTTCCCTGCGAGGCAGGAATCCCAATGCACGTCCTCCCATTAATCCAAGCGTATTATTTGGAATGATAGATATGATGTGTAGAAAGGAGTCCGTATTTGTATGAAAAAAGCGATAGTAATTTATTGCTCCTTTACCGGAAACACGAAAAAAGTGGCGGATCACATTGCTGGCGGGTTGCGTGAGGGAGGGTGTGATGTGACGGTGCTTTCGGTGAAAGACGCTGAAAATGTCGATTTGCTGGAAGGGTATGATCTGGCATGCTTTGGTGTTCCCTCCATCAACTGGTCTATCCCTAAGCCTGCTGCAGACTACTTGCGCAAACAGTTTAATGACTACATTAAGGAATATGGCCCTATTCAGCCCTGTACGCCAGTCAAACCAAACCGAAAGGCACTCCTTTTCTGTACATGGTCGGGGCCCCATACAGGCGTACGAGAAGCAGTCCCCTGCATGTTGTCCATGGAACAGTATTTTCAGCATTTGGGATTCGCGATTGTGGATGAATGGTATGTTTTGAGTGAATTTGTTGGAAATATTGCCAATAGCACGCTGGGGCGGATGGGCGATATCCGGGGTCTCCCCACTGAAACTGAGTTGGAGCGGATTACTCAGCAGGCAAGGAATATTGTTGTTTGTCTCTAAACAAAGTCAGCCGTCTGACTGAAGCAGAATTGGACAAGATGTTTGATGTGCCGCTAGCGCGGCTAGAACCTTGGGCGCGTCCGGTGACTATAAGGCTTATGTGTTATTCCACTACCCCTTTATCAAGCAGAATCGCCATTCTGGCGTAGACGGGACCTTTCATGTTGTAAAATATTAGAAATAAAATCCGCACGTGAGCGGAGGTATTCAGTCCACATAAAACGGATAGATGCCTCCGCTGTTTTACTTTCACAGGAATCAGTAGCAGAAAGATGAGTAACAGGCAGCTTTCGGGACACCTGTGAGAGGAAAGGGATCACCATAATGAACCTGGACTCGATGCGGCGTTAAGAGGTACCTGTGCCTACCGGCGCACCGCACCGCCTTTACCTATGCAACAAAAAGAACCCGCATTTGTTGCAGACTTCTTAATGCCGCAAATCAGGCCGACGGCTTTGTGCGTTGGCTCAAAACCGATGGTCTTTGTTTTCCCTATTGGCACACGGTAGGGTGCCGCAGTCCTCCGTTTCTGAATTTTGGACTTCCAAATTCAGAAGAACGTAGGAAACAGCATGGGCTTTAACTATGCAAGAGAACGCAGGAAGTTCGAAGCGGAGTGGAAGAAGTTCCGCAAGGAATACGAAGAAGCCGGTATGGATGAGGATGCAATCGAACAGATTGACCTCGAAGTCTTTTGCTCTGAGAGATCCTATGGCAATCATACGCAGCCATTACCCGATATGCATGTCTCAGAAAACGCAGCAGACCACTCAACGCTGCTGAGAAAGTTCGAAAGCCTCTCGTGCGAGTTGGATGAACTGGCGTATTCAGATCGATATTTCTGGATAGACACGATTAGTAAACCTGAACTTGCCGCCAAGCTCAAACAGTTGACGCGCTCTGATTTGGAGCTCCTGACCCTATCGGCCATATATGAGTATAAACAGTGGGAGATAGCAGGGCTGCTCGGATTTCATCAATCTGTAGTATCCAGGCGCTTGAAGAAAATTAAAAAATTTTTAGAAAAGTAGCATAAAAATTGCCTTCTCGCTGCCTACACAGTGAGGAGGCAATTTTATTCCTCCTGCACAGCTTGAAAAGTGAATATCCGGCAGCGGGATACGTCCGCTGGCGGGAGGCCCCGGAAGGGGCTGGAGCGACGTGGGAGGATGCGCCAAGACCACCTGTGCGGGAATCCGCATCAAAGACGGCCAAAGAAGGTGCAGAGCGGTGCCCATCCGTCCAAAAAACAGTCTGTGGCGGGCTGCTTCGCATTGTGGCTGGTTTACCCAGTCCGACCCTCGTCAGCAATCTGATAATGATACTCCTGTCCAGCCATAGCCGCAAACAATGGGGACAGCTCGGAGCGATCCTCGGAGGGGTGAGATTCCCGTGATGTGTGCCAACACAGTCCGTCTGCTGCCGCCCATGGTCCGGGAAGTAGTGTCGAATAGGGCCAACCAGCGAGATTTATTTTTGAGAAACTTAGAGGGGGCCGTTCTGCGGCCATACGCCTCATAACGGCCCCCATTTCAAAAGATTGCCTGACAGAATGCAATGATGCTGTCACCCGCTATGTGGTAGACACCGTTAAAGTGTTGGACAAACAGCATATGCAGACCGCTTTTAGGGGAGGCCTTGTTGTAGAACAGAAAATCCCCTCCAATTAGCTGCAATATCGAGCGAAATACCTGGGGTACCTTCGGCCCGCGCCTTGGTTGGCGCGGGTCTTTTTATGCTGAAGCTGCAAAACGGGGAGGGACCCTTCATAGACTTTTTCAGGAGGTGTTTTTATGAGCAAGATGACGTTAACTATTCGCTGTAAATACGCGGAAACG
>CALXCQ010000069.1 GCA_944386835.1 uncultured Oscillospiraceae bacterium
AAGCGGTAAAAATCTTCTTCTTGCATAATGTGGTCATAATCCAGGGACGGCAAAGGGGAGAGATAGCCGCAGTGGTGGCCTGTGGTAAAGTCGGAAAATTGCAGATATTTAAAGTGCTCTTCCAGAATGAACTGACCGCTCCAGAGGCATACATCCTGAGAGCGGGTAACCGCCAAAGGATATTTCTCGTCAGAAAAGTCCTTTGGCGGTGTCTGATAATAGAGTGGTTTCCCATTCAGGGCAGGTGGATATTGAGACAGTCCCTTCTTTTTAACGTTTCAGCGGACCGTTGCCGTTTCCAAAATGGTTCCGGTTTTGGAACACTTTTGGGGTGTCAGAAGGAATTTCTTTTGAGAATATCCTTTTGTTTCAGGTTTGGTTTGTTTCCAGGAACACCTTTTCCACAGGAGTATTCGGTTTCCTGTTAAAGATGACCGGTAATCAGACGGAATCCCCGCCGTTCCAGTTCCTGCCGGATCTGCTGAATTTGCTCAAAATCCCGGGTTTCCATGGTCACTTTTAAGAAACAGCTGCTAATGGCCATATTGGGATCGGCATGTTCGTGATAAACACTGATCACATTGGCCCCATAGGTGGCAATAATCTCACTGACTTCCTGAAGCTGACCCGGTTTGTCCTGCAGTGCAATTTGTAAGACAGCCTGGCGTCCGGTGGTAATCAGCCCGCGGGTAATCACACGGGACAAAATGGTTACGTCAATATTGCCTCCGGAGAAGATGCAGACGGTTTTCTTTCCGGCAATGGGGCAGATGACGGCTTCCACATCGGGCAGTTGTTCAATGATCTCTAAACCGATGGTGCCTTGCCCGGCGATGACGGCTTCATCATCAAAGGGGTGAATAAAGGTGGCACCACTTTCTTTCTGAAGCTGACAGGCCTTTTCGTAAGCGTCATCGTAGGAGCCTTTGACCAGGCAAACCTGGGCTCCCAGGGCCTTGGTGGCCTCCACCTTACTGATGGGCGCTCCGTCGGGCATACAGACAGCAGAGGCAATTCCCATAGAGGTGGCGGCCAGGGCTACACCCTGGGCATGATTGCCGGCATTCCGCTGCTCCTGGGTCAGCTGACTGATTTTATAACAGGTACCCCGTAGTTTGAAACTGCCGGTCAGTTACAAATTTTCCGTCTTTAAATACAGCGGACCGTCGGTGTGAAGATTCTGTGCATAAATAAGGTCCGTTTGCCTGGCCACCTGCTTCAGCACATGGGCAGCGTGATAAATTTTATCCAGTGTTACCATAGAGATCCTTCCTGTCGTCCCGACCGGCTCAGCTTTTCTGTCCTGCCAGGTAATTGATAAATTGCTGTGCCGTCCGGCCGGAAAGGCCGCCGTGCCGCAGTTCCCACTGATTTGCCTGGGCCAAAAGAGCGTCTTCTGACAGCCAGGTAATTCCCTGGCGTCTCGCCAGAGTTTTGACAATATCCATAAATTCCGAGTGATCCGGACTGGAGAAATTGATGGCCACTCCAAAGCGGCTGGCCAAAGACAGCTTTTCTTCCAAAGTATCGGAACGGTGGATTTCTCCGTCATGTTCCATATCGCTCCGGTCTGACCAGGTTTCCCGGATGAGATGACGCCGGTTGGAAGTGGCGTAGATCAGCACGTTGTCCGGGCGGGTTTCCACGCCTCCTTCAATGACTGCTTTGAGAAATTTGTACTCCACTTCATGTTCTTCAAAGGACAGATCATCCAGAAAAATGATAAATTTATAGTTTCTGGTTTTAATTTGGCTGATGACCCGGGAAAGAAGGGGAAACTGATGTTTGTATAGCTCAATCATCCGCAGCCCCTGATCGTAATAACGGTTTACCAGAATTTTCACACAGGTGGATTTTCCGGTACCGCTGTCTCCGTACAGAAGGCAATTGTTGGCTGGAAGACCTTTCAGGAAGGCTTCTGTATTCGCAATCAGTTGCCGTTTCTGCAGATCATAGCCCACCAGCTGATCGAAATCCGTCAGTTCCAGGTTATTGATGGGGCACAAAACGGCAGAACCGGCTTCTTCCGATAGCCGGAACGCCCGGTTCAGCCCCAGCATTCCCACGCCGAAGCGGGCGTAGTGGGAAGTGACCAGCCGAAAAATTTCTTCCGTATCCCGAGCCTGAGCAATTTGCCGGCTCAGAGTCCTGACTTTTTGACTGACTGTCTTGTTATATAACCGCTCCTCCTTTGCCAGGGCCTGATAATGGGTAAGAACGGAAAAACAGTCAATTCCCAGGTCCGTTTCCACAGGAGTGAAATCATAGTGGAATAATTTTGCAAAAATGGCAAAATCCTGCATGGCAAAGTGATTGACGCTGCCATTACCGGCTCCATGACGCTCTGCCGTCAGAGTAAAGGAGTTTTCCTGGGTAATCAAAAGGAACGTAAGATAGTTTTGCCAAAGATTTTCGTCAAATCCATAGTCGGTGGCTAAATCCAAAAGCCGTTTCACTTGGCCGTAGATTCTGTGGATTAACTCTGCCTTACCTGCGGCACCTTGTTTCCAATCTTCCAGAATTTGAGCCAGGCGCAGAAGGATACAGTCCGAATCCAAATCGCCAAATAAGAGCAGCTGGGTTACGTCTTGATACAAAAGGGAGACCTCCTTTTTGCTGTATTCACAAGCAAAGTGTCAAAAGTTTACAAACAGGCAATTACACTCAGGGATTGCCGACCAAGAATTCACACAAAGAAATCCTCAATCAAGAATTCACAGGTGAAAATCCATAGGACCTGGCGTCACTGTTTTGAAAAAGTCTGTCAGTAAAGCCTGAAAAGGGTACTGGCGTTAAGAGAAAACGTGTCTACTGGCAGAGACGGAAGGAAAAAGAAGTCTATTCTAAAATTGCACCCTTATCCGCAGAGGAAACCAGCTTGGCATACCGGCTGAGATATCCGGTCTTGACTTTTGGCTCTGGGCAAACCCAGTTGGCCCGCCGCTGGGCCAGAACATCCTCTGGGACCAGAAGAGAAATCCGGCAGGCAGGAATGTCAATGGCAATCAAATCTCCCTCTTCCACCAGAGCAATGGGTCCACCGGCCGCTGCCTCCGGACTGACATGACCGATAGAGGCACCACGTGTGGCGCCGGAGAATCGGCCGTCTGTAATCAGCGCTACCGTCAGATCCAGACCCATGCCGCAAATGGCGGAGGTGGGGTTGAGCATCTCCCGCATACCGGGTCCACCCTTGGGGCCTTCGTACCGGATGACGACCACATCTCCCGGATGAATCTTTTTTTGATAAATGGCTTCAATGGCAGCTTCTTCCGAGTCAAATACCCGGGCAGGGCCCTGATGGCACATCATCTCCGGCGCTACGGCAGACTGCTTGACGACGCAGCCGTCCGGTGCCAGATTTCCCTTGAGGACGGCGATGCCTCCGTTTTGAGAATAGGGATTGGTCACGGGCCGGATAATCTCCGGATTTCGGACTTGTACCCCTTCCAGAGCCTCCTGCAGAGTATGACCGGATACCGTCAGGACGGAGGTATCCAGAAGTTCCTTTTTGCTCAATTCTTTCATGACCGCGTAGACGCCGCCGGCATAGTCCAGATCTTCGATGAACGTGTCGCCGGCCGGTGCCAAATGGCACAGATTGGGAGTCTTGGCGCTGATGGCATTGGCCTCTTCCAGGCTGATGGTGATGCCCGCCTCATGGGCGATGGCCGGAAGATGAAGCATGGTGTTGGTGGAGCAGCCCAGCGCCATATCTACGGTTTCCGCATTGTGGAAGGCGGCGGCCGTCATAATGTCCCGGGGCCGGATATTCCGGCGTACCAGTTCCATAATCTGCATACCCGTTTGTTTGGCCAGCCGCAGACGGGCAGACATTACCGCGGGAATGGTGCCATTGCCCGGCAAAGCCATACCGATGGCTTCCGTCAGGCAGTTCATGGAATTGGCTGTGTACATGCCGGACCAAGAGCCACAGGTGGGACAGGCATTTGCCACATAGTCTTCTACACCTGCTTCGTCCAAGGTTCCCGCGTGATAGGCTCCTACCGCCTCAAACATATGGCTCAGACAGGTGCGCCGGCCATCAGCAAGGCGACCGGCCAGCATGGCGCCGCCGGAACAGAAAATAGCGGGCAGATTCAGGCGGGCTGCCGCCATGAGAAGACCCGGCACGTTTTTATCACAGTTGGGGATCATCACCAGGCCGTCAAACTGATGGGCGATGGCCATGGCTTCCGTAGAGTCGGCGATCAGTTCCCGGGTAACCAGGGAGTATTTCATGCCAATATGACCCATAGCGATGCCGTCACACACGGCAATGGCGGGAAATTCCACAGGGGTGCCTCCGGCAGCCCGGACACCGGCCTTTACTGCTTCGCAAATTTTGTCCAGATTCATATGGCCCGGAACAATTTCGTTATAGGAGCAGACGACTCCGATCAGGGGCCGTTCCAGTTCCTCCTTGGTAAAGCCGAGGGCATACAGAAGCGACCGATTGGGCGCACGTTCAACGCCGGTTTTCACATTGTCAGAAAGCATGGTGCAATCCTCCTTAAAAAGTTTCTTTGGAATTGAGGGAAATCCAGCCGGTTTCCAGGTGGGATTTCCCTCCTTCCCAAAATGTGGACCCGATAGATTTCTGTGGGTACCAATTTGTCAGGCGGCCGGCCTTGGGGAGAGGGAAGTTCCCTCTCCCCAAAGAACAGCGAAAGCTGCGGTTTCCAGGGCAGTTTATCGGCGGCTGCCTGCAGAGGAGAAGGCCGGCCGGAGAGTGTTCCGGAAAATTTCCATACGACCCGGCATCCCAGGCTCCTTTGCAAAAGCCATCCGCCCAGCCCAGGGAAGAAGGCCCCGGGACAAAGACCCGCCGGCGCTACCGGATGGAAGCCACGTCCGGAAGGGCGACGTTGGGCGGAAGCTGTGTTCAAATGAGCGCCGCCGTATGGAAGCCGCGTCCGGAAAGGCGCCGTTAGGTGGAAGCCGTGTCCAGATCGGCGTCGTTTTTCCAAAGCATTTGCTCCCGCAACTGCTTGCCCACCACTTCCATGGGATGCTTGGCCAACTGATCCCGCTTGGAGTTGAAGAAGCAGCGGCCCGTCTGGTTTTCCAGAATCCACAACCGGGCAAAGGTGCCGTCCTGAATGTCCTTAAGGACTTTGCGCATGTTCTCTTTGGTTTGTTCGTAGGGCAAAACCCGGGGACCGGATACATATTCGCCAAATTCGGCAGTGTCGGAAATGGAGTAGTTCATCGCGGCCACACCGCCCTTGTTGATCAGGTCAATAATCAGCTTCATTTCATGGATACATTCAAAATAGGCGTTTTCCGGCTCATAGCCAGCTTCCACCAGAACTTCAAAGCCGCACCGCATCAGATCTACTACGCCGCCGCACAAAACGGTCTGCTCTCCGAACAAGTCGGTCTCTGTCTCGTCGTGGAAAGTGGTCTCCATCACACCGGCGCGGGCGCCGCCAATGCCGGCCAGATAGGCCAGTGCCAGATCCATGGCTTTACCGGTGTAATTCTGCTCTACGGCAACCAGACAGGGAACGCCTTTGCCAGCGACGTACATGGAGCGGACGGTATGACCGGGGCCCTTGGGAGCTGCCATAAATACGTCCACATTGGCAGGGGGAACAATCTGCTGGTACCGGATATTAAAGCCATGGGCAAAGACCAAAGCCATCCCTTCGGAAAGATAAGGGGCAATGTCCTTTTTGTACATGGCTGCCTGGCTTTCATCGTTGACCAGGATGACCACAATGTCTGCATGCTCTGTAGCTTCCGGAACCGTCATAACCCGGAACCCGTCTTTTTCCGCTACGGGCCAAGATTTTCCGCCCTTGCGAAGGCCAACCACCACGTCGCAGCCGGAATCCCGCAGATTCATGGCATGGGCATGACCCTGAGAGCCATAGCCGATAATCGCGATTTTCTTCCCGTCCAGTTTCTTCAGATCGCAGTCTTTTTCATAGTACATTTTTGCCATAGTTAAACTCTCCTTTTTCCTTGGTGTCTTCATCGATGGTATATTGACCTCGTTCCAGAGCGACCATTCCGGTTCGCACCAGCTCCAGGATACCGAACTCTTGTAAAAGCCGCTGAATGGCTTCTGCCTTATCCTCGTCTCCAATAACTGCCAGGGTAATGGAGCTGACCGAGACGTCAATAATGGAGGCGCGGAAAATATTGGCGATTTGGATAACTTCATTGCGGCTCTCGGAATTGGCCGCATGGACTTTGATTAAAACCAGTTCCCGACGAATGGAATGAGCCTGGTCCAAAAGTTTGACAGAGTGGACCGGATAGAGTTTGCGCAGCTGACTGGAAACCAAACGGATCTGCCGGTCATCTACCAACAGTTCAATGGTAATCCGGGAAACGGTGGGATCGTCGGTGGTTCCCACGGCCAAGGACTCAATGTTGTACCCTTTCCCGGAGAAAAGCCGGGCTACCTGGGATAAAACGCCGGACTCGTTATCTACCAAAACGGCCAGCGTGTGTCGTTTACGTTCGTTCATAGCCCCTTCCTCCTTAATCCACAATAAACTCAGTGATATGTTTGCCACCTTCTACCATGGGGCGGACCATCTCGTCCATGTCGATGGCACAGTCGATGACATATCCATGGCCCCAGGCCAACGCTTCCTGGATGGCCTCTTCCAACTGCTCGATGGTAGTAATGTGCCGGCCTTTGAGACCATAGGCCTCCGCCAGCTTTACAAAATCCGGTGTCCGGTTGGCCATGTCGGTTTGGGAATACCGGCCATCGTAGATGAGGGTTTGCCACTGGCGAACCATGCCCAGGGAGCGGTTGTTGAAAATGCAGGTGATAATGGGGATGTCGTAGTAGTGTTCCGTTGCCATCTCATGTTCGTTCATCAGAAAACAACCGTCGCCGGTCACATGCAGAACCGTCTTGTCCGGGTTGCCTACCTTTGCACCCAGGGCAGCGCCCAGACCGAATCCCATGGCGCCAAAGCCACCGGAAGTGATCAGTTGGCCGGGATAGTCAAAATGGAAATGCTGAATAGACCACATTTGATGTTGGCCCACGTCAGTGACGGCAATGGTGTCCTGGGGCAGATTTTTGGCAATGGTGGAAAGAATTTGCTGGGGTGTCAGATGCCCTTTGTTTTCGTCATACTGGGTCTCTGTGGGGAAGGAAAACACATACTGCTTCCAGGCATCGTGATGCTGCTGGTGCGTAATTCGCTCCAGGAGCATTTGCAATACCCGCTTGGCGTCGCCAATGATGTGGTGATCGGTCTGCACATTTTTGTTGATTTCCGATCGGTCAATATCGATGTGGACAATTTTGGCCTGACTGGCGAAGGTATTGGGGTCCAGAGCCACCCGGTCGGAGAACCGACAGCCGACGGCAATTAAAAGATCGCAGGTGTTGCAGGCCATATTGGAAGCCTGGGAGCCGTGCATGCCAATCATCCCCGTAGTCAGTTTGTTCCGACCCCGGAAACCACCGCCGCCCATGACCGTAATGGCAACGGGTGCGTCAATTTTATTGGCAAAGGCCTCAAACTCCTGATGGGCCCGGCTGCGCACCACACCACCGCCGCAGATGAGAAGCGGCTTTTCCGACTGGGCAATCATCTCCACCAGTTTGTCAATGTCCTGTACATTCGGTTCCGGCGCCTTAAAATCATGACTCGCCCATTTTAAAAGAGCTGCCAGGCGGCCGGAATTTTTGTGCTGTTCCCGGGGCACCGGTGTGTAGTCCGCTGTTTCCGCCGTGACATTTTTGGGAATATCGATAAGAACAGGCCCCGGCCTTCCGGAACGGGCAATGGCAAAACCAGCCCGGATGGTGTCGGCCAGTGACTCTACGTTCTGAACCAGATAGTTACACTTGGTAATGGGCATGGTGATGCCGGTAATGTCCACTTCCTGGAAAGAATCCCGCCCAATCATGTCCCGGTTTACATTGGCCGTAATAAAGACCACCGGGGAAGAATCCATATAGGCGGTGGCAATGCCGGTGATCAGGTTGGTGGCACCGGGGCCAGAGGTGGCAAAACAGACTCCAACTTTACCGGTGGCCCGGGCATACCCGTCTGCGGCATGGGCAGCGCCCTGCTCATGGGCGGTGAGTATGTGACGGAGCTTGTCGCTGTAACGATACAGCTCGTCATAAATATTTAAAATTGTGCCGCCGGGGTAGCCAAAAATAGTGTCAACCCCCTGCTCCAGAAGACATTCTAACAAGATTTTGGATCCAGTCATCTCCATGGCGAAGTTCCTCCCTTATGTGTGGTTTGCGCAGACAGCTGCATGGACAAAGTAGTCCGGCTCTTTAGACGGAATATCCGATCCCATACTTTTCCGGATACGTTCCGGTGGCTGAGACAAAATCCAATGGCAAAACAGCAAGAAATACAAAAACCCTGTGGCTTCAGTCAGGCCACAGGGATTGTTTTACGTATGTATCCGGATTTGGTACCGGAAAGAATCCGGCGACTCTACGAACCGTTACACGCACACAATTTCAGGCATAACTTTTACCACTATTCAAGTACGGAAGCAGGCTAATAATTCGTACTCGAATAATGTTAATCATTGCGACCAGTATGCCGTTCATGGTAGCTGTATGGCTCATGTGAGACGCTCCTACTGTTACAAGGATTTCAATACTTGTACATGACTATAGCACAAAGACATTTGTCCTGTCAACGTTTTTTTCCTGTTTCTTAGGAGAAAAGTTACCCATTTGCCATGAATTCTTCTGTCTTTGCATTTGAACAAGGTATTTTCCACGCAAAACGAAAAATACGGAAGGGCTTGCGAAATCCGGACCTGTGTCCATCAGTCCTGCGGGCGCATACGGATATCCTGCCCATAGAATTTATAGACCTCATAGCAGCCCAGAATCCGGGAGGCGATGGGAGCGGAATACCGGCTTTCCACTTCTTTCACAGGCAGATTGGTGGAAATAATGGTAGGAAGCCCGCCGCTGAGCCGGGAATTTACCAGAGTATATAAGGCGGAAATCGTCAGCTGCGTTGTCATTTCCGTGCCCAGGTCATCCAGAATCAGAAGATCGCACAGGGTATATTTTTGGACACTCTGGTGGGTTTCCTGGGAAAAGTTTCCGAACTTCTCCGCTTCGAATTGAGAAAATACATGGACTGCCGTGTCATACACTACGGAAAAGCCCCGGTCCGCTACGGCTCTGGCGATACAGCCGGAGAGAAAGGTTTTTCCCAACCCGGTCGCGCCAATAAAAAAGAGAGACGGGGAAGTAAGAGAAAAGGTTTTGGCATAGTGCTGACAATCTAAAAATACCAGCTCCATCAGCTTTCTGGGGCTGGATCCCAGCCGAGAATCGAATTCTGCACTGTAATAATCCAGTCGAAAGTTGTCGAAAGACTCTTTTCGAGTTCCCAAAAGACTGGTCAGCTCATTTTTTTGCTCTTGTCGGCATAATTCCTTTAAACAGTCACACATCCTGGCGCCAATATAACCACTGCCGCCACATATGGGACAGATGGGTGTTGTAGCCAGGTCTGCCTCTTCCAGATCGTTTGCCTGTAAAAGCCAGTCTCGTTCCTGCTGCAAAGCCAAATTTTCCTCTTTGATTTTGACAATGGCCTGGGCCGGGTCCTGCCCGCGCTGAAAGGTGACAGCCATTACCTGAGCCATGGTACGGCGCAGGGCCAGATCGATTTCCCGCAGACGGGGAATCTCCCGATAAATACGGGAAATTCTGGCTGCGTCTTCTTCTTCATGGGCCTGCTTGGCCTGGGCCAAACGTACCTTAGCTCTGTGTAGGATTTCCTGGGAATATGCCATAGTCAATCCCCCTTCCGGTGCTTTCGCATCAGCTTTTCAATGGCGTCCTTTTCAAATTGGGTCAGCTCATCGTCATGGTGCTGGACTTTTTGGATGGGTTTTTGGGCCGGCTTTTTCTCTGCACCGCGGTCCCCAGCCTGAATTTCAGATGCCTGATGCAGGCCTTGCGCGTCCCAACTCTTCAAAATAGAATTTAAATAGGCCCATTTGAGAGAGCCGGTGTTGAGACAGGTTTTTTCATAAGCCATTTGAATTTCTGCTTTTGAAAAACCCATGGCTAACCAGTTTTGGATGTACTTCTCTTCTCCTGGCGTCAGTCTGCGGTCCCGGATCTGGAAGAGCTGACGGATCTGTTCTACCTCACTTTGCCGCTGGAGCTGGGCCTGCATATACGCCGCGGCCTCCTCAATGGTTTCAATCTCTTCTTCCGCCCAACGGTAGGCCTCTTTTTCTATGGTCCGCATGGAAGGCACTCGGACAGATCCTCTGGCCCGTGCCCGCTGAATGCAGTAGGTAATCAGCATACCCACAACCTCTGTAGGCATGCCCAGATAATTGCAGAAACTCAAAAGAATTTTTAATTCTTCGCCAGACAGGATGCGGCCAAACCGCCGCTGCACTTCCCCAACCAATGCGCTGAAAGACTGGTTGTGCGCCATTTCTCTGGCGATGTCCTCTTCTGTATAGACAGGCCTTTCCGGTTCCAGAATCCGCTTTTCCGGCACCTGATATAGGCCCATTTGCCGCAACAAAGCCAGAGCCAAGTCCAGTTTGCGGGCGGGCAGATTCAGGGCTGCCCCGGCGCCGTCCGGCTCATTCCCCGCCTGAAGATAGAGGTATAACAATGCCACTTCCGGGGATTTGGCACCCAGAAGTTTGCGCACGGCGTCTTCCGGAATATGAATTTCTGGCATGTTGGCCCTCCTTTCTCTGCCGCCCAGATTGGTCTGCAGCATATCTGGCGTTCCAAGACGGCAAGTGGGGTTTTCCCAGCTGCAAGAGAAAATGGCGGCAGCTGCAGCTGCCGCCTCCAGCCGGTTTGGTTATCGCTTTTTCTTCAGAGCGATACAGGATAAAATCAACGTCTCAACGGCTACGGCGCAGGTAACGACCAGGGACGCAGCCAGAACAATCATGGAAACAAAGCGTGCCTGTTTCATATTCAGTGCCTCCTGAAAAAGTGAGATAGTTTCGTGATCGATTCGAAAGGACTCCACAATGGGCAGTCCCTGTGAAATCTCAGTGGAAAACCAGCCATATCTGCCGGCGTAAGCCGACAGGATAAAAAGGGGCAAAAGTCAGGTTTGCAGTGCTTTCCATAGCCCCTTTTCGGTTACGGAGAAGCCAGCTTTTGCAAATCCGGACCTGTGAGACGGTAGGTTGTCCACTCAGACATGGGGCGAGCCCCCAGAGACTGATAAAACCCGATGCTGGGCAAATTCCAGTCCAAACAACACCACTCCATCCGGCCACAGCCTTCTTGTACGGCAACACGAGCTAACTGGTGGAAAAAGCTGTGGCCATAACCTCGGCCCCGGAATTCCGGCAAAATGTACAGATCTTCCAGATAGAGGCCGCCTTTCCCTAAGAAGGTGGAAAAGTTAAAGAAATACAGAGCAAACCCAACCTCTTTTCCATCCACAATGCCAAAAAGAACCTGAGCTGCCTGTCTGTCAAACAGCCAGTGTTCCAGAAGAGCCGGATCCGCTGTCACTTCCTGTGACAGTTTTTCATAGTCTGCCAAGGCCTGAATGAAGGAGAGAATCAACGGAACATCGGTCCGTTTCGCCTGCCGGAAAGAAAGTTCTCCTTTGTCCACAATCGTTGCCTCCTGGTGTGAAAAGTCTCATGGCTCTCCAGATGTATCAAACATCCGCAACTACCATGCGGGAGAAACAGCCAGGCCCCAATCTGCCTGGCGACGTTTGCTTTATGGTAGCACATTTCTCGGCAGTTTGGCAAGTGGCAATACAACGGCGGCGCAGAGCTGTCCCGCCATTTTACGGGCTGGACAGAAAAGAGAAGTGGGGCAAGAGGATGCTTCCCTGCAGAGATATGGACAGACAGATGGAAAAGAGGATGCCGGGAGGCGCTGTCTTCCCGCAGATTCCTTTTCCGGAAGGTTTACGAAGCGTATGGATTGGCAGTGTTTGCCTTTTTGGTTCTTGTCCGGCAAGTTACCGAAGGGAGGAACCGGACAGGGGCTTCCTTTTTCCGCCAGGTGAATGAGGGGGAACTGCCTGCTCCCTTTTGCTGCGATCTTCTGACAAATGAAAACAAAAGACACGACAGAGCATGTTTTCCGGGATTTTCCTTTCCCGGCAGGTGAACAGACAAAGTTGGGGAAAAGAGGAAACTTGACAGGGCCGTTGGAATATGTTATAAGAGAGTATCTCTTTGCACTGCTAGTGTCTACATGATGTGATGCAAGCACGACAGTACAAACTGATCAGGCAGGCCTATGGGGCTGTAGCCGGGCTGCGGTGGCGGCAGCAGAGAACATCTGCGGGACAGTTGGTTGTTCTGCGGGTGTATTTTTATACTCCCGACAGGTGCAAGAATACTGCTTGGGAGGTTTTTTATGGAACACAACAAACAACAAAAAGAACATTTGGCGATCCAGGTTACGGTGGTCACCATGGTCGTCAACATTTTGCTGACGGGCTTTAAACTGGCGGCAGGCATTCTCGCTTCTTCAGGAGCCATGCTGTCAGATGCCATCCACTCTCTGTCAGATTTGGTATCGGATGTTATTGTTATCGTAGGTGTACGCCTGGGAGGCCGGGGTGCCGACGAGAATCATCCCTATGGACATGAACGGTTGGAAAGTCTGGCATCTTTATCTCTGGGTGCGATTTTGGCAATCACCGGCGTTTCCATCGCCTGGTCAGGAATCCAGACTATGTTCTCTGGCCAGACCCTTGCGGCGCCGGGGAAGTTGGCGCTCATTGCAGCCGTGGTGTCCATTGCTCTGAAAGAGGGATGCTACTGGTATACCATTCTGGCAGCGAAAAAGCTGCACTCTACAGCCATGCGGGCCAATGCCTGGCATCATCGGTCGGATGCCATGTCCAGCGTTGGCAGCTTTATCGGTATCTTCTTTGCCCGGATGGGCATGCCGATTTTTGACCCTCTGGCGGCAGTGGTGATCAGTCTATTTATCGGCAAGGTAGCTTACGACGTTCTCAAAACATCTCTGGCCCAGCTTCTGGACTGTGCGGTCAACCAGGAAATGGTGCAAGAACTGAAGCAGACGGCTTTGGCTGTGGAGGGCGTACAGACCATTGACCGGATGCGTACCCGCCAGTTTGGGGATCGGGCTTATGTGGATATGGATATTGGATTGGATAGCCAGTTGCAGCTGAGTCAGGCCCATGCTATCGCGGAAAACTGCCACCACGCCATTGAAGAGGCGTTCCCGCAGGTCAAGCACTGTATGGTGCACATGAATCCGGTGGAAACAGCGCCGGAGGTATCGGACTCAGACCCGGTACCGGTGGCAACGGCCTCCTGATAAAATGTTGTCACGGGAACGATACGAACGGTACCGGTGATTTTGAGAAAACAAAGAAAGACGGGGAATTATCAATGAAAAAACTGGGCCTGGTAGTGGCAGTGGAAATCGATGCCGTATTGCAGGATTTGGGCACTTGTGAAAAGAAAGAGCGTTTTTGCGGGTTCCCGGTTTATTGGTATACAATAGCCAACTGCCAGTTGGTGGTAATTCACACAGGGGCAGGGGAAATTGCCGCAGCTGCGGCAACCCAGCTGCTCATCGCCCACTTTGGGGTGGAGCTGGTCGTGAACTTTGGCGTAGTAGGTGGCTTGACACCGGAAATGGCACAATGCCAGTGCTGCGTGGTGGAAAAGGTAGTGCACTATGACTTTGATACCTCAGAAGTTGACCACTGTCCGGTAGGACAGTATGTGACGGACTATCCCACCGTTTATATTCCCTGTTCTCCTGAACTTTTGGAGAAGGCGCTGACCCTTAACCCCAAGCTACAGAAAGTGACCTGTGCCTCCGGAGATAAATTCATTGGTGATCCGGAAAAGAAGGCAGAACTGCACCGGAAATTTGGGGCGCAGATCTGTGAAATGGAAGCGGCGGGAATTGTTCTGACCTGCAATCGGAGCCGGATACCTTGCCTGCTCGTAAAGGCAGTGGCGGATTCCATGACAGGCGGTGCAGAGGAGTATCATACGGGGATGGAAAAAGCGGCCAGAATCTGCTTAAGTTTGGCAGTTCAGGTTATGGAGCAGTTATAGAAGACGGGCATTTTCCATTGGGAAGTTTGCCAAGGCATGAGAAATCCCGGGCGATGGGTCTGATAATGGCGACCCAAAAAAAGAAGACCGGTCAACAGGAAAAACACAGGCAGGGCGCCAAAAGGCGCTCTGCCTGTTTGTTACAGAGGTTGTTGTTTGATCTTGGCATAGCGGCGGGGATACACTTTGGGCGTGGGGCTGTGCTTGCGAAGGAGAATCACATGGTGGACTGCGTCCCCAATTTCATAAGAAAAGACATCCTCCACTTTGGCCCCGAGCTTGGAGATTGCGCTCCGCGCTTCCTCCAGTTCTTCCAGTGCCTGAGCGCCTTTCATGGCCAGGAAATATCCTCCTGGGCGGACATAGGGCAAGCAAAGCTCTGCCAAAATAGGCAACCGGGCCACAGCCCGGGAGACAGCAAAGTCGTAGATTTCCCGACAGCAGCTTACATATTCTTCAGCTCGGGCGGTAACGCACTGGGCTTCTACGCCGGCAGTGGGCAGAGCCTCCCTTTCCAACCAGGTCATGCGTTTGCCCAAACTGTCCAACAAGGTCAAATCCAGGCTTGGCTCCGCAATTTTTAAGGGAACGCCGGGAAATCCGGCACCACAGCCTACGTCGATCAGCCGCTTTCCCCCCATTGGCAACCGGGAGAGAATGGCAATGGAGTCGAGAAAGTGAAGGCGGGCCACTTGGTCCGGCTGGGTGATAGCGGTCAAATTCATAACCTGATTCTTTTCCAAAAGTGCTTGGCAAAACCGGCTGAATTGTTCCAGTTGCTGATCTGACAGAGAAATGCCCAGAGCTTGCGCCTCTGCCTGTAAAGTTTTCTCCAAAAGGACCACCTCCTATTTACGCTTTTCAGGATACCATGTCCCGGCCGCACATGCAAGCGGTGTGGTCTGGCTGTCGCCCTCCGGGAGCCTCTTGCTCCGTTCTGTCTGTAAACGGAGCAGTCGGACTGCTACTGACCAGGAGAGCATTTTCTCCCGGTCAGACGGTAGGCGGCACAGTTCGGCTGCGCCAGTGGGGGAGCATTTTGCACTGCTCTACCGGTAGGCAATACTGGGCGCAGCTCCAAACCGTGCGAAGACAGTCTGGCAAAGTTTTGAACCGGGCAGGCGTGAATTCAGTGGCAGACCTTTGGCAGATGGCAGTAGCGCCCAATGACGGTAGAATCCACCGGATACATAGGAACCGAATAGCGTGTCCGTTTTATAAGGAGTTCCTGGGCCGTATTCAGGAGGTCCGGACCGAAAGAATGGGCCTTATAAGGATTGATCAGAGGCCAGCTTGTCTGCCCAGATTTTTTGGTAGTCCTTGGCAATGGGGCAGGCGGCCAGTCCGCCGACACAGGCGCCTCGCAGTTCATGGGGCAGCCGCTTCTGGGTGTCAATCAGGGCGATGACCACCTGATCCGGCGGAACGGCACTGCGAATACCGGCCAGAGCCATTTCTGCACCCATAAGGGCAGTGGAGACGCCGACGGCATTGCGCTTGATACAGGGGATTTCCACGGGACCCGCCAGAGGATCACACACCAGGCCTAAAAGATTCTTGATGGCCATGGCGCAGGCATGACAGGCAGCCTCGGCGCTGCCACCGGCCAGCCAAACGGAAGCGGCGGCCGCCATACCGGAGCCAATGCCTACCTCTGCTTGACAACCACCGATGGACCCGGAAAAGCTGGCACCGCTGTTGCCGATAATCGTACCTACAGCCGCCGCAATTATGAAAGCACCGGCCAGTTCCTCACGGCTTTTGCCGTACCGTTCTGCCACGGTAAACAAAGTGCCCGGCAGGCCACCGGCAGACCCAGCGGTGGGCACCGCTACTACCAGGCCGGCAGTGGCGTTGATTTCCGACATGGCGAGTGCCCGGGCAATTGCCCGGTTAAAAACAGGCCCTGTAATAGAATTGGGATTTTCAGCCCAGTCAAAAGCCATTTTTCCATCGCTCCCGGAACAAAAACCGCCTAATAAGGGGTTATTTCCCTTCAGTCCCTGTGCCATGGATTTGGTGAGAACATCTACAATTTTTAGGCCCATGGCCATTACTTGCTCCCGAGTGCGGTGGCTGCGCTGGCATTCATAGTCGATAGCGGCATCCAAAAGATCCCGGGTTTTACACAGCTCCAGAAGCTCCTGGAAAGTAGTGAACAAAGGCGGCTGGTCAGAGCGTTGGGCAAAGTCGTGCATAGGCTCCACGTACCGACGGGCTTTACACACTCCGGCAGTCAGTTGCTCCAGTTGGGCCTCCTGTTCCTGGGTCAACGGCTCGCTGGTCTGGATGCAGATTAACTTTCCACCGGTAAAGGCGCCAGCCTCTACTAGTTGATTTTCTACCAGATCACTGATTGCCGTAACCAAAGGCTGCAAATTCGTCTTCTCATCCAACAATAAAAAACATACACTGTGGGCTCCGTCAATATGAACGGGAACGCCGCAGATATTGTCAATGACAATATTGCCGCCGCCTATGGAGATGCCATTGATGCTCCAATCGATTCCATCCAGGCGACCCAGAATACGCATGGTATTCCGATCTACTTCCGGCTGTTCGTCCAGGGGGATGTAGGAGACGGTGATGCCCTGCCTGGCAGCCAGAAGCTTGGCGTCGTTACAGGCTTCATCGTATTCCCGCAGGCCAAGGCAACCGGCCAGCATGGCAATATGGGTGCGGTGTCCAGTAAACATTTTCATAAAAAAGGGATGATAGCCGAAGGTCAATTGTTCTGGGGTGCCGCCCATCAGGGCTCTTGCCACATAGCCGATGCGGTTGGCACCGCCGGTGTGGTTGCTGGATGGGCCGTGCATAATGGGACCCACCACATCAAATAAACTCAAACTCATTTCTTCTGGCCTCCTTATTTCCTTCCGGCAGAGGAACTCTGTCCGGAGTATGCCGTTGTAGCTTTAGTATACGGAAAACCGGGCTCGGGAGCAACCTGGTTTTCGGGAAAATTTTCAGGATTTTGCCGCAGGGAGAGAGCTTTGCCTTGTCCGGAAGGTTTTGCGCCCGGATATTGGCTATTTGTCAGGGCTCTGGTGTTGCGCCTGGATTTTGGCTATGTGCCAGGAGTCTGGTGTTGCGCCTGGACTCGGGCTTTGCACCGGGTCTCCGACTGTTTCTGGCCAGCCATTGTATCCCACCGCCGTTTTCAGACACTCGGGGGACGACATTCTTCTGCGCAGGCTTTGGTGAAAAAATACCGCCGTCAAAAAAGACGGCGGTATCGTTTATTTTTTCATAGAAATGGCTTTCTTTGCACATTTGGCAATTTCTTCCGGGGTAATTCCGTAGGCTTCCAGCACCAAAGGTGCTTTGCCGCTGCGGCCAAACTGGTCGGCAACGCCGTGACGGACGACCGGAACCGGATATACACCGGACAGGTACTCGCACACA
>CALXCQ010000070.1 GCA_944386835.1 uncultured Oscillospiraceae bacterium
CTCTTGCTTTCCAATAATTATGAAGCCGACACAGTGCAATTTTGCCGGCAGTATCGGGTATAGAGGTTTGACACAACGGGGCAATACATGCCTGTGGGGTTTCCACTGGTTATCTGGTAAAAATACAGCAATACCAACGCTATTAGAATACTGCCTGTGTGGGTTTGAAATGCAGAAGAAAGTCAGGAATTCTCATACCGTTTTCCAACCCAAAATAGTGGCAAAAATAAGCCGCCCAAAGTGAAAATGAGAACCCAATATAGGCGGAGTTTATACCAGAAAGATGGGCACAGATATCCTAAGATAAGACCGGATAGGGGGAGGAAAATCATCGTTGCACAGGACCAGATCCTTCCAACCGTAATGATATGTGGCCAGTTGCGATTATTAAAAGACAGTCCCGGGACGTGCATGCGAAAAATACCGTCATAAATGCCATTTATTGCATACTGATCGTAAAATGCCGGAAGCTTTTGCCGAACAAAAAAGCAGAAATATGCTCCAAATATGGCGCCCAGGAAAAGAGCAGTCCAAAGGACATCGCTGAGAAGTCCGAGACGGTGTATGGCGTACATTTCACAGCTTCCGACAATCAGGCAGACCAGATACCAGACCAGCCAGGTTCGGTTTTTACCATAAGGCCGTTCTGTCTTAGCTGCAGAATAGCAGATGGCAGTTTTCACTACGGTTTCCACCGTAGTATCGTCCATGGGAGCCGGGGCAGGTTTCTTACAGCACAAGAGTAATTCCGTGACGGAAACATCCAGAAGTTGGGCCAGGGGAATGAGAAGGGCGGTATCCGGAATGCTGACACCAGTTTCCCATTTGCTTACGGCTTTGTCAGAGATATATAATTTTTGTGCCAGCTGTTTTTGTGTATACCCCTTTTCTTTACGAAGCTGGGCTATAAATTCTCCAAATTTTTCTCGGTTGATTTGATACACAGTTTTCACCTCGGAAAAATTGTAACGTATGGATCGTATTTTCGCAATCGAACAGCAGTAGAATACGCCTTTCAGAGTGTCAGATGGGTCAAATCACAAGAGAAAGCCGGCTCCTTACAGAGAAACAGGAATGATCTTGTATGGATACCTCCAAAGGTACCTTTCTGTATGGACTCGGCTGTGGATGGCACGTCTTTTCAATGTTTTGCAGACTGTTATCTCAAAAACTTTGGCTTGCGCCCTATTATCAGCGAGATTTCTGGAACGGGGCAAAAGGTTGGTATTCAGGAAGAGGAGAAATGGAAAACTTATTGATTTTTCGTTGCGATAGGGTTTTCTATCAGATAAAATAAAAATATGTAGGAACCAGGCGGTTTGGCAGAATTTGGATTCGCTGGTGCTCTGCCATACTTGCGACTCTGAGGAAAAGGGGGATAAGGCGGCAAAGAAATGGGGCCGGGGTATCTGTCATGGTTACCGTTATATCAGTAGAGCAATAAGAAAGGGGAAAAGAAACACTATGGCAAAGAAGTTAGTGGCATATTTTTCAGCCAGTGGAATAACCGGGAAAGTTGCGAAAACTCTGGCACAGGCAGTGGGTGCGGATTTGTATGAAATTATCCCGAAAGTACCCTACACCAAAGCGGACCTGGATTGGACCAATCCAAAATCCCGCAGTTCTTTAGAAATGAAAGACCCCAATTCCCGTCCGGCTATTGCCGGGAGATGTGAAAATTTAGAAGATTACGACGTCATTTTTGTGGGATTCCCTATTTGGTGGTATGTGGCACCTACGATTATCAACACGTTTTTGGAGAGCTATTGTCTGGAAGGAAAAACAGTAATACCCTTTGCCACTTCTGGAAGCAGTGGAATGGGAGAAACGAATCAAAAATTGAAACCTAGCTGCCCACATGCTAAGTTATTGGAGGGCAAGGTATTCAAGGCCAGCGTGTCTGTGTCAGAGTTGATGGCCTGGGCAGAGCGTGTGAACGAATGAGCATTTCGACGGAATGCTCTGAGAGTAATTATCGTTATCATCATAAGAAAAATCCGCAAAATTTGAATTTTGCGGATTTTTTCAGACCGGGTGGACACAAAGAGGGCAACAGTATTTGCTTCCACCAACAGATATGGTATGTTTGCCTGATGGAACATATAGGCACACAAAATCCCCGCCATGCCGCCGCCAATAATTAAAATGTCGGTTTGTTCCGGTGTCGTAAGCCGGTCGAAAGACTGGGGCTTATTTATCTGTGTCCAAATAGAGTCCATGGCTGTTCCTCCATAGCATATTTCTTTTAGAGTTTCACAAAATGGAAAAAACTATTCTTATTTTGAATGTCTGCTTTACAAAACATTTCTTATAAAATGCGGGGCTTCTGCTTTTTGGTGAGGAACACATTTTTCCTATATGCATATATTATGAGAATGGCTATGGCCAGAAAGGAGACCTTTTATGGTTACGAATTTGAACACAGATGTACTGAGCGAAACCCAGACTTGCCCGGCAATTGGCTATCGATCTGCATCGATTTGTGTGCCGGTTACCGTCACACCATTTGCCCAGACTGGTTCTACGGTGACAAAATGCTGTGGCACTCCGGTAGTCACATCAGGTTTTGATGTTTGTAACGGCACAAAGAATGGTTCTTGTTTCTTTACAATTTCCCAAGATATCTGTGTGGCAGTTCCTGTTGAATTTGGTGCTGTTGCAACTGTGGGAGATGCCTTTGTAGACTGCATTGGTGCTTCCGACAGCGATATTTGCACCGGCTGCGAAAAATTGACGCCTCAGCCAGAGCCCGTTAGCCCTCAGGCATAACTTTTAAAAAGCAATCACCGTGGCATTTTGTGGTGCCGCGAAATAAGAACTCACACGCTGAATCAAAAGATTCAGCGTGTGAGTTCTTTTTGCTTTTGAATGCTTGTGGCAAGAGGGCTATTTTCATCCCGAATTTTGTCGTAAGGCCAGAATGCCGGAAGATATTGCAAAATCCCTTTTGCTTTGTGTTCGATCTGAAAAGACCTACCGCATGGAACTGGAGTGAGGTACCTCGGTAGAAAAGATATCTTTCCATATGCTATAGGGAGGGTTGACTTGGAGCAAACTCCAGGTGCTATAGTACAAAATAAGGACTTTTGAAAGAGAGCAGAATCCCTGTGATTGCGCCGCAGGTGTGTTATGTGTCAGGAGAAACAGAAAATGGCGATGGCGGAGTTAGAAATCTTAATGTAGAAAACTGTGCTCAAGTATACACCTATGGAATTTACACAGACTTTTGCCAATTTTACTGATAGCTTGCTTATCAACACACAGAAAATTCAATAGGTCCTGTTTTTATATTTTCGGTACCTGGATTGGGCCCCCAAATGCGTTAAGTGTGAAAGAGCGATGCTGACTTGCGTAGTTATCAGTGGGTGTCAGACTCAGTGATGTAGGGAGTAATTACAAAATGCGCTAGTTTCGTCAGTGTTTGATCAGAAAAGAGGGCTTATCAACAACCAAGGAGATTGTGCCTATGGCCGGCTGTAGATGTATTTTGTGTACCACAGAAGGAGCATTTGGTATTTTTGGGGGATTGTCGCCATGCATAAAAGTGTCAAATCACCTGCCAATCGACGGTAGACCTGGGGCAAAAGTGCTTTCTCAAGAAGAAAGAATTCAGTAGGTAAAAAGAAAAGTGAAGCCAAAGGTGGAAAGAAACTGTCAAGAAGACAACAGATAACGAACGCCAGGGAAATTTCCTGTGACCACTATTCAAAGACAGAGAAAAATTTGGTATAATAAAATTCAATTCGGGGGAAAGGAGAGAGCCCTGTGACGTTAAAGGATTTTTTCGCCCAAAACCCAGAAGTGGCGTTGGGCTTTTCCGGAGGTGTAGATTCCTCCTATTTATTATATGCTGCCAGCCAATATGCCCAAAGAGTAGGAGCATATTATGTGAAAACGGCTTTTCAACCTGCTTTTGAATGGCGAGATGCGCAAAAGATTGCTGCACAGTTAGGAGTTGCGTTGACACCCTTGGAGTTGGATATTCTGGCAGTACCCTGCGTAAAGGAAAACCGAGAAGATCGCTGCTATCACTGTAAAAAGGCGATTTTTTCTGCCATTTACAAGCAGGCTTTACAAGATGGCTTTCCAATCATGATAGATGGAACCAACAGCTCGGATGTAGAATCGGACCGGCCTGGTATGCGAGCTTTGCGACAACTGAATGTTCGGTCGCCGCTACGGGAATGTGGCCTTACCAAAGAGGAGATACGCAGCCTTTCGCGACAGGCGGGATTGTTTACTTGGGAGAAGCCGGCCTATGCGTGTTTGGCAACCCGAATTCCAACCGGTACGGCGATAGAAGCATCCATGTTAAGCCGGGTAGAAAAAGCAGAGGAGATTTTGTACGCTATGGGGTTTCGGGACTTTCGAGTGCGCGTTTTGTCAGAAGTTGCCAGATTACAACTGAAAGCGGCTCAGCTGCCCATGGCAATGGAAATGCGCCAGGAACTCCAAAAACGTCTGGAGGGCCAATTTGGGGAAATAGTATTAGACTTAAAAACGCGTTAGGGGGAGAATCAATGAACCGGCAAATCTTGCAAATTTTGCGTCAGGTAGAGCAGGGAAAACTTACAGCGCAGGAAGCAATGCTACAACTAAAACTGGAACCGTTTGCTGATTTGGGATTTGCAAAAGTTGACCAGCACAGAGCTTTGCGGCAAGGTGTGGCAGAGATAATTTACGGGGAAGGAAAAACACCGGAACAGATTATTGGGATAGCTTCCTCTTTGCAAGAACAGGGACAAAAAACTGTGCTGATTACCCGCCTTTCTCCGGAAAAGGCCCAGCAGATACAGACACAGCTTTCGGTGCAATATGACCAAAGCAGCCGCATGGGGATTTTGGGTCAGATGCCGGAGCCAGATGGGATCGGGACCATTGTTGTGGCTACGGGAGGAACCAGCGATATCCCCGTCGCCGAAGAGGCGGCTTTGACGGCGGAAGCTTTAGGGAACCAGGTAATAAGACTGTACGATGTGGGAGTGGCCGGCGTTCATCGCTTGCTTGCGCATTTAGAAGAATTGATGTCGGCCCGGGTAGTAATAGCCATTGCCGGTATGGAAGGGGCCCTGGCCAGCGTCATTGGAGGATTGGTAGACTGTCCGGTTATCGGTGTGCCTACCAGCGTAGGATATGGTGCATCCCTTAACGGTCTTGCGGCATTGCTGTCCATGCTCAATTCCTGTGCCAGCGGGGTGAGCGTGGTCAATATCGACAACGGCTTTGGCGCAGGATATCTGGCAAGTATGATTAACCATTTGGAGGGTAAGGCATGAAAGTTTTATATCTGGAATGTAATATGGGAGCGGCCGGCGATATGCTGGCAGCTGCGCTCCTGGAACTTTTGGACAACCGAGATGAAATTTTATGCACCCTAAATCATTTGGGACTCGAAGGCGTTAAGGCAGAACTGAAGCCGGAGGAAAAATGCGGCATTGCAGGCTCCCGGTTTCAAGTGACCGTCCATGGACAGGAAGAAGAGAGTCTGGATGTACCTGGGCAAGGGGAGACTTTGGGTGAGAACCCCCATAAACATTTTGGAGCGATGCCTCCTGGGAAAAACGAAGGGACGTCTTCCGGACATGCCCACCATTCTCACGGAACACTGCATACGATTACGCAAGTGATAGCGTCACTGCCAGTGAGTCAGCAGGTCAAAGATAAGGCTTTGGCAGTCTATGGACTTCTGGCCCAGGCAGAAGCTCATGCCCATGGGAGATCTGTGGAGGAGATTCATTTTCATGAAGTGGGGACCTTAGACGCTATAGTAGACATTGTGTGTGTCTGCATGGCAATGGAGCAATTGGCGCCGGATCAAATACTGGTGTCTCCTATCCATGTAGGAGCAGGGCAAGTGCGGTGCGCCCATGGGATTATGCCGGTACCAGCTCCAGCCACCGCTTATTTATTGCGGGACGTGCCCATTTATGGAGGCCAGGTCATGGCGGAATTGTGCACGCCAACCGGGGCGGCCCTCTTAAAGTATTTTGCCGATGGGTTTGGCTCCATGCCGTCTATAAGACTAAAAAGGACTGGGTACGGTATGGGGAAAAAGTCTTTTCCGGCAGCCAACTGTGTACGGGCTCATTGGGGAGAGACGGTGGCGCAAGAAGCGGACGAAGAAATTGTAGAGCTTGCCTGCAATCTGGATGATATGACACCGGAGGCGATTGGATTTGCCCAAGAAGTACTTTGGGACGCGGGGGCATTGGATGTATATACCACGGCGATCGGTATGAAGAAGTCCAGACCCGGATGTATGCTTTCGTGCCTGTGCCGGAAATTTCAGGCAAAGGAGATGGCTCAATTATTGCTGCAGCACACCACTACGTTAGGGGTACGGGAGTATGCTTGCCGGCGGTATGTGTTACACAGAGAAACCCAGACACGGCAAACGGCCTATGGCCCGGTTCGGCTGAAGACAGCATTTGACGGCGCCATCCGAAAAACAAAAGCGGAATATGAAGATGTGGTGAAGTTGGCCCGGGAACAGAAACTGACCTTTGCCCAGGCTAAGATTCTGGCGGAAGAGTCGGAGCCGTCATAGAAAGTTTATTGAAAAGGAGATGCTACCAAATAGCGTCTCCTTTTCAATTTGCCCAACTGTGATGCTGCCGGAAAAATTAGAGGTGGGATCAGGGTGGCCTTTCACCAGAGATTGATAGGGAAAGTATCCATAAAAAAGCTTGGGATTTTCAGGATGAGAACTCCCAAAACCAGTGCTTTTAGGAGATGTGCTTTCTGCGGAATGGGAACTTTGGGCCTGTGTTTTGCGGAAAAACCTTCCGGGAAAAGTGCGCTCGGAGGTCTGTGAATTTCCGGGAATACGGTTGGTGTGAAAACCGCAAGTATGGAAGGGGAGCCGTCAGAGAGCGGTAGGATCTGAAACTTCGCGTGCTCAGGGCAGTAGGTACCTTAAAGCAGGCGTACTGCAGGCCGCAAATTTGAAATCCAACAGCCTCCTTTTTGTTGACAAGAGAAAGAAGAATGAATATAATATCGTTATATGATATCATTTAACGATATTGCAAGGAGGGATTCCTTTGCCAAGAAAAGCTATGGAGTCTTTGACAGAATCTATGTTTTATGTGTTGATGGCATTTCAGGAAGGCAAGATGTGTGGTACGGATATTGCCGACTATATCGATACCCTCACAGAAGGAAGATTGCAAATAGGACCGGCAACCCTTTATACAATTTTAGCCAAATTTGTCAAGGAGAAATATATCCGGGAAGTTGTAGTGGAAGGGCGAAAGAGAACTTATGAGATGACGCAAATGGGAAAGAAAGCATATGAAGCAGAACTGATAAGACTCCGCCAATGTGTTGCTGACGCAGAGAGAATTCGGGAGGAGGGGGTTAGAGATGGAACTCAAAAAGGATAGGAAGCGGCATACTATCTATCGATTACCGCCATGCCCGGCTTACGATGTAGAGGGGATGGAAAGCTGGCTTACGGATATGGCGCGCAGAGGATGGTTTCTTGCGAAAGATGGAATTTTTGCTGGTGTTGCAACTTTTGAATCTGGCACACCTTGCAATGCCCAATATCGATTGGAAGCAGCTCAAAAAAGTACCAGCATTTGGGCAGAAGACGGAGGGGAGCCCGATCCGGAACAAGTGGAGCTCAGTGAAAAATACACCTGGGAATATGTGACAAAACGGGGGAATTTTTATATTTACCGAAGTTTTTATGCCGACGCACGGGAACTGAATACTGATCCCCAGGTGCAGGCACTGACGCTGAATGCAGTGAAAAAGAGACAGTTCGGCGCCGTAATGGAGATTTTCTTTTGGGCTTTTGTGTATCCGCTGTGTATGTTGCATGGGGGAATTCTGATTACCGCAATTCACATGAAGACCTGGTTTTTCCTCTTGGCCGTTTTGTTTGCCCTTTGGATGCTTGCAGATGCTCTTATTGGGCTGGTTTGTTTCAATCGATATCAAAAAAGGCTGCAAGAGGGAAGAACGCTGGCTTCCGGGTGTCGCTGGCGGAAAAGAAGGGTGGTTTATTTCAGTAAGAAGGGAGTGAAAATTGTCTTGGCGGTTGTCCTTTTGGGCCTCCTGCTCCAAAATTGGAGCAGGTCAGTTCTGGCAGAGGACAAAGTGCAATTGGACCAGTATGGAGGGGAGATTCCCTTTGCTACAATGGCGGACTTTGCAGGGGCGGAAGCCACAGATTACCGGATGACTATGCTGGGAATGGAAATGGGATTTAACACTGTCCAGGAATGGTCTGATTGGCTTGCACCCAGGTGCCTGGACTATGGAGAACATGCAGAAATCACCCTCTCAGACGGTCGGACTTTAAATGGGGGCTTGTATGTGGCATATTATGAGACAGCCAGCCCTGTCATTGCTAGGCTCCTGGCGAGAGAGTACTATCGTTTGGATAAAAGGAAAGACAATTTTCAGGAAATACAGGCGCCAGCTGTGGATGCAGAGTTTGTTGCGGCCTATAAAAACGAATTACACTTTCCCACAATTCTCATTCAGAAAGGGAATCTGGTGCTGCGGGCATACTTTTATCAAACTTCAGAAACGTACACGATGGCCTTTGAACAGTGGGCCAAAATTATGGCGCAGAGTTTACAAGAGGAGTGAAAAGCTGGCGGACAATAACACAGAGCGGATCGTCAGTGTAGTCGACAATATACATGACGGTTCTTGTTGGACCCAGACTTGTAGTTACTGTTTTTCAAACCGGTTGGCACCGGTTTGCACGTTTTCAATCTAAAAGCCAAACGGATCCAAAACAGAAAATTTTAACGACACAAGTGCAAAAGCTTTTAGAAACGGAGCTGCGATGGTGCAAAGGAAACAGAAAAAGAGCCATGAGAGATTGTAAAATTTCTCATGGCTCTTTTGGCAGAGTCTATTTTACCGTATCGCAGCTAGTTCCCTTGTGTTCACCAGTGGCTGGATGGCAGAGATATTTTCCCATAAATTGTTTCCAAAGTTAGAAGGAAGGGAGAGAATAAAAAAGAAGGGTCAATGGGGATCATTGGATATCCGTGTTGCAGTGACGAATCAACCCGACTCCCAATGGGTGCGGACCTGTGTGGACACCAATAGTAGCACCAATTTGATACAGAAGAATCTGATCGCCATAGGCCTGCCAATTTAATGTTTCCAGCAGTTGTGCCCGGAAAGCTTCCGCTTCTTCCCGGTCGTAACCATACCCTACGGCGATGGCATACTCTGCACAATTTACTTGCTGCTTTCCCACATATTTTTTAGTAATATCGATGACCGATTCCAGGGAGCGTTTCCGTCCCCGAGCGATCCCCGCCAGGTGAATTTCTCCTCCATAAAGGGCAATCAAAGGGCGAATGCTGAGAATAGAGGAAACTTTGTTAGCCAATTCTCCAATGCGGCCGCCTTTTTGCAAGTAGTCCAGACTGCCGATCGTAAAGAAAATACGCCCCGACTCCCGAATTTCCAAAAGACGGGAAACAGCCTGGTGAAAGGGGACGTGGCACCGACAGAGCTTGGCAGCTTCCAGAACAAACAGGCCTTGCAGAACAGTATTGATGGTAGAGTCAATGATTTCGATTTTTGCCTCAGGGTAATCATCCAAAATCATTTCTTTAGCAATTTGAGCCGACTGGAAAGAAGAGCTGAATTTTCGGGTAATACAGATACAGATAATGGCAAGTCCTTCGGCAAGCTTTGGACGAAACGCATCCAGATAGTCCTGGGGTGAAGGGGTGGAAGAAGTGGGATACAAACCAGGGTTAGCAACCATTTTGGCATAGAAAGCCCGCACTTTAGAGCCGACTTCCTCGTTTTCATAGGTCTTTCCATCGAAGGAGGTATAAAAGGGTACAACCGTAATGTTGTGTTTTGCAACGGCTTCGGCAGGCAAATCACAAGAGCCGTCGCTGATGATACAATAATCCATAGGCAGTCTCCTTTGTAAATGAAAGCTGACAAATTGATTTGAGAGAATTTCAGCAAGAAAAGTTATCAAGAAAACACAGAAAGATATATATGTATTTTAATAGCATAAAGAATTTTATCAGGAGAATCAAGAGCC
>CALXCQ010000071.1 GCA_944386835.1 uncultured Oscillospiraceae bacterium
TACTCCTTGGATGACTTCGCCAGACAGCTTGCTTCCCACAACCGCCGCTCTAACAACTTCCCTATGAGGCCCTTAAACTACTGCTCGCCTTCCCAGTTCGCCGTCCAATATGTTTGACAAACCTACAGGCAAATTCTATCCGGTTCCGGAAACTTCCTTGACGAAAGATAGCAGGTGTGTTACCCTAAAAGTTGGAAGGCAGGTGCTTGCATTTTGAGAATTCAGTCCACAAACAGTTATGTAAAATGGGGTCTCACGCTTTTGAGTGTGATTGTGGCCAGTATTATCTTATTGATGATATTGTTAAACTTGGACAGATTCTTAGCTACTTTGCGTGCAGGCTTAAAAATCCTTTCGCCCATCACATATGGGGCGGTATTTGCCTATTTGCTGAATCCAATTGTGAATCAGACGGAAAGGTGTCTGGAGCCCTGGATGGTGAAAAGAAATATGGCGCCAGAGCTACGGAAGAAATTTGGACGTATCATTGGCGTGGTTGCAGCTTTATTGGTAGCGATTTTGATTATCTATGCAACCATATCTTTGATTTTGCCCCAACTGGGGATCACGTTAAAAACTTTGGCCGGGAATTTACCTACATACTTTCGCAATGCAGAAACTTGGATTTTAAACATTTTGGAGGACAATCCAAAGATTGAGCCTTATATCAATAATGTAATTGTCCGTATGGATGCCTATTTTTCCAATCTTGTGAAAACAGATTTCCTGGGAAATATTCAATCACTTTTACTTACAGTGACAACCTCGGTATATTCTGTCATCCGAGAAGTCATCAACATGGTAATAGGGATTATCGTTTCGGTCTATATTTTGCTTTCTAAAGATAAGTTCATTGCTCAGGCAAAAAAGATGGTTGTGGCAGGTTTCAAAGAAGAGACTGCCGACTATATTATGGAAGTCTCAAGGCAGACGCATCGGGTGTTCAGCGGCTTTGTAATCGGAAAGTTGATTGATTCGGCAATTATCGGGGTTTTGTGCTATTTAGGCCTTGTAATTTTGCGAATGCCTTATCAAATTTTGATTGCTACGATCATTGGCATAACCAATGTAATTCCATTTTTTGGCCCTATTATTGGTGCTATTCCTACAGCATTATTGGTGCTGTTGGTAAGTCCTATTCAATGTATTTACTTTATTATTTTTGTGTTAGCCTTACAGCAACTGGATGGAAATGTGATTGGTCCGCGCATTTTAGGCGATACAGTAGGAATTTCCGGATTTTGGGTGTTGGTATCCATTACCGTTGCAGGCGGACTTTTCGGATTTGCTGGTATGATTTTGGGAGTTCCTGTTTTTGCCGTTCTTTATATGCTGATCAGCGATATCGTTTGTCATAAGCTGAAGAAGAAGGGAAAGACAACAACTACCGAACACTATTATGGAATTCAGCGCGTGGCTGACTTGGATCAACTGGTTGTGCAGCCAGTACCAGTGGAGGGAATGGAAACAGACAAAAATGATAGCACTTTTTCCAACGAAAATGAAAACGAAAGCTAAGCGCAATGGGATAATGAAAAAACTGTTTTATCAGCCGGCTGCACACAAGCCAGCCAGAAGTTGGAATTTCCAAGTGAATGGGACAGTATGCAATAAAGAATCTACAAATTCATAAAATATGACGGGGAACAATCGGCAATACTATTTGAAAAGGGAGGATGAAAGATGGAGCGTAAACTGTATTTATCAGTTGAAAATAAAAAAATTTGGGGTGTCTGTGGCGGCCTTGGTGAATTTTTGGGAATTGATGCGACGATCATTCGGTTGATATGGGCGATTTTAACCTTTGTCTATGGAGTGGGCTTTTTTGCCTATTTAATAGCAGCACTGGTTATTCCCAGGAGGCCTTACTAGCGAAAAAGCAGGCAACCGTAAGGGAGCCTGCTTTTTGTTTTAAAACCACAGGGAGAGATATAGAGGACTGTGCAAATGATATTGACAATAATGACTCAGTTACAGTTAGAACTTACCAGTTGGGCAAAAGAGCTACAGTCGTTGCCGATGCTGGATACAGTTTTTACATTTCTTATGCGGTACCTATTGTTGCTTTTGGCGGCAGTGATCGTCGTCAGAAGCGCTATTTCCTTGCTCCGGTTTCGGAGACAGCCGGAAATTTGGGCGTGGGTAACTTTACCCACCGGTGACCGTTTGCCAGTTACCCATTGGGAAAATATTATAGGCCGCGGAAAGCGATGCGACATCCAGGTAGAGTATCCGACAATTTCCAGAACTCACGCAGTCCTGACCCGTTATGATGACGGAAGCTGGACAATCGGAGATGCAGGATCGAAAGGTGGTGTCATGGTCAATGGACAGGAGATCACCGTTGCAGCGCTGGAATTTGGTGATGTATTTACACTGGGTGGAGTAGAGTTTACCTTGGTTCCCATTACTCAGGAGCAGGAAATAGAGCAGGCTGAACGCAGAAGTGAGCAGACCTATTTTGTGCAGCCCGGGCTAAGCTTGGGGTTTCTAACGCTGTTTCAGATCTTTTTGATGGTAAGTTTGGTGTTGCATAAAGATGTTTCTCACGCTCCGACAATTTTTGGCACTTTTTTTGGCCTAATTGCAACACAATGGGGCCTTTTCTGGTTGCAGAAGCTGGCACATCGAAAAGGGTATGATCTGGAAGTTCTAGCCTTTTTCCTGACCACATTGGGATTTTCTATCATTGCCTCCTCAACACCGGCGGAATTGCCGAAACAGCTGTTTGCGCTTTGGTTGGGACTGGCTGTATTTTTAGTAGTAGGCTGGTCATTACGTGATTTGGAAAGAGCCAAACTAGTTCGTTATTTTGCGACCGGAGCAGGACTTTTGCTTTTAACCGGAAATTTAGTTTTTGGAACAGAAATCAATGGAGCTAAAAACTGGATTTATATTGGATCCTTGTCTTTTCAGCCGTCTGAACTGGTTAAAATTTGTTTCATCTTTGCAGGGACGTCTACATTGGACAGATTGGTTTCCAAACGGAATATTGTATTGTTTTTGCTGTATTCCGGGGCAATTTGTCTGTGCTTGGCTTTAATGAACGATTTTGGAACAGCGCTGGTGTTTTTTGTAGCATTTCTTGTAATTTGTTATTTGCGCTCCGGTGATTTTGCAACGCTGTCTTTGATCTGTGCAGGGACTGGGTTTGCTGGTGTGCTGGTTTTGCGTTTCCGACCCTATATTTTAAACCGCTTTTCAGCTTGGGGCCATGTATGGGAAAACGCGTTGACGACCGGATATCAGCAGACCAGGGCCATGATGTGTATTGCAGCAGGTGGTTTGCTAGGTTTGGGAGCTGGAAACGGGTGGCTACGATATGTGGCCGCTTCGGATACAGATTTGGTCTTTGCTTTTATTGCTGAGGAACTTGGACTGCTTATGGCCCTTTTTTCTGTATTGTCTGTAGTGTGCATTTGCGCGTTCATTGTGCGGTCGGCCCCTGTGGGACGAAGCTGCTTTCACACCATTGGCGCTTGTGCTGCCGGTACTATTTTACTGATGCAGATGTTGCTCAATGTGTTTGGAACCATTGACTTTCTACCGTTAACTGGTGTAACCTTTCCGTTTGTTTCCAATGGAGGCTCTAGCATGCTTTCCTCATGGGGATTGTTGGCTTTTATCAAGGCATGTGATACCCGGCAGAATGCCAGTTTTGCCATCCGTTTGCCAGGGCAGAGGAGGTAAGCAGATGAAAAAAATTTCAGACCGTTCCAATGCGTTGCTGGTATTTCTGGGAATTCTACTGGTAGGGTTACTACTGTTTTTCGGGATCTTTTTTGTAAAGGGGGAAGAGTGGATTGTATTTCCCGGCAATCCCTATACCTATTCCGGTAGCCAATTGTCCCAGGGGACGGTAGTAGATCGAGCAGGTACAGTATTGATGGATAACTCGGATGGTCGGAGTTATGCAGAAGATGCATTAGTAAGAAAAGCCACGCTGCATCTTCTTGGTGATCGAGATGGCTATATTACAGCACCTTTGCTGACGGAATATGCCAGTGAATTGGCTGGATTTGATCCGGTTAACGGCGTTTATCGCTTTCAATCGGTGCAAACATCGGCGAAACTTACGATTAGTGCCAACGTTCAGGTTGCTGCCTTGGAGGCATTGGGCAACTATCGGGGAACGATTGGTGTTTACAATTATCGTACAGGCGAAATTCTATGTGCTGTATCCACGCCCACCTATGATCCGGACCAGGTTCCGGATATTGCAGGAGATACATCAGGCCGTTACGACGGAGTTTATGTCAACCGTTTTTTTAACGCTACTTTTACTCCGGGATCCATTTTTAAACTGGTGACTGCGGCAGCAGCGCTGGAAAATCTGGAAGATGTAGCGGAGCGGCAGTTTACTTGCCAAGGTGAAGAGACCATAGACGGGGGCAAACTGATTTGTAATGATACCCATGGCGTTTTGGACTTTCAAACGGCATTGGCCAAATCCTGCAATATAGCTTTTGGGCAATTGGCAATGGAATTAGGAGGCGAGACACTAAATCAATATGTCAAACGGTATGACCTAACGCAGTCTTTGGAGATTGATGGTATTACTACTGCCGCAGGCCAGTTTGATGTATTGGGAAAAGAAGATTTAGAAATTGCATGGGCCGGTGTGGGACAGTCTACCGATTTAATAAATCCATGTAGTTTTTTGCGCTTTGTAGGCATCATTGCCGGCGGCGGGGAGGCTGCGGAACCGTTTTTAGTGTCGTCAGTGGGTACGAAAAGTAAAGAGATTTACAGAGCAAAGACCCAATCTACCGGTCGGGTAATGGGAGAAGAGACCGCAAAAACTTTACAGGAAATGATGGCAAATAACGTGAAAACGGTATATGGTCAGGGAAATTTTGGCACACTTTCGGTCTGCGCAAAATCCGGTACAGCGGAAGTCGGAGGAGAGAGCTTGCCCAATGCTACCTTTGCAGGATTTGTGCAGGACGAGGAATATCCGCTTGCCTTCGTGATTGTAGTCCAGGATGCCGGTTCCGGCAGCCAAGTGTGTACCCAAATGGCTGCCTCCGTTCTGCGTGCTTGCACAGCGGCTTTGGACGCAGAGAAAGATTCATAGCTTGCAAAATGCATAGTTAAGCAAATAAGGTGTGGGAAAACAATCAGAGAAAATCCATAAAAAGATTTTTGAATTTTCGTAAAATTGCCGAAAATTCAGGATTCTCTTGCCTTACTTTTGAGCAAGATGTACACTCTCCTTGGAAGACCATTTATGGGAAAGAGATCGAGAGATGAAGGAGGCAGCTTGCTTATGATTATGCGCGGTCAATACGTCGTTACCCAGGCCAGTAAGGGCGAAAGCGGAATCCTACGAGATGGTGCTATTCATATTGTAGGTGACTGTATCCACGAAGTAGGCTCATTTGAGCAAATGCGCCGCCGCTATCCCAGAGAAAAAGTTTTGGGCAATGGGAAACAACTTCTTATGCCAGGCTTGGTGGATGCCCATACCCATGGGGCAGGATTGTCTTTTGTGCAAAGAGGAGTAGAGTATGATTATTTAGAGAAAGCTTTGTTAGATTTTGAATGCACCATGAGTCTTTCGCCATCGGTAAATAGTCAACTCAATGCGGTACGCCATTTACGGAATGGGTGTACCACGCTTCACCAAAACAACTGGACAATGCCTTTGTATGAAAAAGAAGTGGAAGACAGCGAAGCTATGATAGCGGGATATCAAAAGGCCGGGGTTCGACTGGCTTTTTCCCCAGGAACCCGCAATCAGAATATTTTGGCGTACGAGGATGAAGGATTTTTCCAGACATTGCCTGACACGTTACAAAAGAGAACAGCTTATTTATTGAACTTTGATAAGAAGGCTGCGGTACAGTATTATTTGGACTGTTTTGAAGAGCTATATTGTCGATGCAATGGGAAAACCGTGCGGATTCTCTATGGCCCCAACTGGGTACAGGGCTCTACAGATGACTTTTTACAGAGCGTGGCTGAGGGGGCCCAAAAACACGGTAATCTTCCGATTCATCTGCATACGCTGCAAACTCCGGTTCAAAAGGCTTATGGTGTGCGAAAGTATGGGAAATCCTTGGTAGGCCATTTGGAGGATCTGGGACTGGTTCGGGACAATTTGGTGTTAGGGCACGCAGTTTATTTGAATGAAGGGGATATTGAACTTTTAGGCGCTGCAAAAGCTTCTGTCACACATCATCCTAGTTGCAATTTAGCCACGCGAAACGGGATCGCCCCAGTTTACCACATGGTCAGGCATGGGGTTAATGTGTGCATGGGAATTGATGAAAAAGGAATCAACGATGATGAAGATATGTTCATGGAAATGCGAATGTGCTATTTCCTGCATAGAATACCCAGCCATGATCTATATACGCCAGCGCTGGACGCATATACGGTTCTACAGATGGCAACAGAAAATGCTGCCCGTGTGACCGGGTATTCGGGAGAAATCGGGGCTCTGGTGCCAGGCATGCAGGCAGATGCTATTTTAGTTGACTTGGACGAAATCCTGCATGCCCCCTGGACGGATCCGAATGCCAAACTGGGAAATCTCATTTTACATCGAGCACTTGGCCGCCATGTCAATACTGTGGTTGTGGCAGGAAACCTGATCATGCAAAACAGAAAGTTCCTGACAATTGACGTGGAGGCGCTGTATCAGGAAGCAGTGGAAGAAGCAAGCAGGGGGCGCACCCAGGAACAGGAGGTTTACCGCCAATTATTGCAGGATATCAAACCGTACTATGTGGATTGGTACAACAAATGGCTGCAAGGACAAAAAATTGAGCCGTTCTATCCCATGAACAGCAGTATTTAAAAATGTGAATGGATCCAGTAGTGGATGAAATCAGGCAAGGCTGCAGCGGCTCCAGAGGATTCTACTATTTCCGTGTTCTTTTCCTGTTTAAGACATAAGCAGTTGCATGGGCAGCCCCAGTCAAGACAATCACAACTGCCAGGTGTAGGGGAAGACTGATGCCAAAAAAACATGGAGCGATGTTCGGTATCACTTAAAATTGTGGGCATTGCCCCTATGCTGATCAGGATGGTTAACCCCGTTGAAACCAAGGGGGCTAGCCACAGAAATTTTCTCTTAACACAGAAAACAGCGACAACAGACAAGAGCGGTATTACACAAAATGTCAATAGGTTCCACCAATTCATAGAGGACCTCCTTGTGGTAAATTGGCCTGGCTACTTTGGCAGTCGGCCTTATTAAGGGAATCATAGGGCTTGTGCTATCCTCCATAAAAGGCCTCTGCAACAATATGCAGAGGCCTTTTTGTGAGATTACAGGTCAATACTCTTTTTTATAACGGCAAATTTTACTGGTTCCGACGCCGTATTCCGCCAGACCGGAAGCCACAATCAGGGCACAGATTAACCCATCTAAAACAGGCACGTGAAGTCTTTGGGACAATTTTTTGTCCACTCCGTTGGTCAGTCCTCCACAACCCAGAATCAGAACTTCTGCTTTATCCTGGTATACTGCTTTCTGTGCAGAAGGGTAAAATCGTTCTTCATAGGGGAGTGATGGATCATCTTCTTCCAGAACTCGTATAGAGGCCAAGTACTTTTCCATGCCCAATGCAGCTACCTGCTCATGGAGTGAAGGAATAGAGCGATCATAAAAAGTTAAAATCGAGAAACTACTGCCTAACATGGTAGCCAATTTTATAGAACACTCGCCAATACCGAGAACCGGTTTGGATGTCAACTCTCGCAAAATATGAATTGCAGGGTCACAGAATGCGGCTGTAATGAAGGCCTCATAGTGAGGCTCTTCCTCTTGAAATAATTTGACTAAACCCGGGATTGCAAGAGACTTTTCATAGTCTGTAACGATAAATTTAGGAGCGGAGGGGACACAACGCGCATCCACAACGTGACGCTTTCCCATAAAATCTCTTCCACATACTTCCATGTCTTTAGAAAAGTTTTCATCGCTGTTAGGGTTGATAACCAAGATTTTCATACTGGATACCTCCAATACCTATTTTGCATGAACACTTTTTTCGGGACTCAGATACAGTAGGCCCAATCGAGAAGGAAAACTCTGTTAATTTCACTATATCAGATCCTTTGAAAGAATCAAGCTGGAAGTTTTGTTTTGCGTGCATCTGTTATAAAAGTGGAATTGGTTGGAACGCAGTTTGGGGATACGGCCGTTAGCTGCTTCCCCAAAAAGAGAATGGTAACCGAAACATCTCCCAACCCAGTTATTTGGAAATATCTGGGTTTCCTTTATTGGGCGGGAAATTGGAGAGAATGCAATTATGACACATAACACAACCGGTACCTTTTGGGTACCGGTTGTGTTATGTGTCATTTGGAGGAGGACACTTTATTTTGCTGTAATGGTACATGAGATCAGCACTATTATTAGGTTAGCACTAACTAACTAAAATGTCAATAGGCCACCGAAAAATATAGACGGCATTACGAGCACGATTGATACAAGAAGTTACCCGGAAAGTGCTTGGTATACTTTTGCTCCAAAATATGATATACTACAACCCTGATGAAGCAAACGACTAGTTTGGCGACATCATTCGTTTGTGTTTTATAAAGAAAGAGGAGCTTGCAAGTGGAGTTTTTTCAAGAGGTATATCGAATTGTCCGCGCAGTTCCAAGCGGAAAAGTTGTCACCTATGGCCAGGTTGCACGTTTGGCAGGAAATCAGCATATGGCTCGCCAGGTGGGATGGGCATTACACAACTGCGATCAGACAGTTCCGTGGCATCGTGTAGTGAACCGGGAGGGGGGCCTAATACCGGATGCATTGGCGGCCCAACGGCAGAAAGCGCTGCTAGAAGCGGAAGGTGTTCAATTTACACAGAGTGGATGTGTCAAAAAACTGTATTTTCTATGGGAACCATAAAAGGATTTACCGGTAAAAGGAGGCAAGAACTTGGGTAATTTAAGAGTATTTTGCATCTTGCTGGCATTGGCTTTGTGCCTTTTGACTGCTTGCGAAAGTTCAGGCGTGGTATCGAAGGAAACGCTGGAAGAACAAGAGTCACAAGATGACTTTTCTGAAAATCAGGAGCAAATGCAGTTGCCTCAGGAAGTGGAGCAGCCACCAGCCGGTTCCAAAGAGGAGTCAACTTTGCAAGGAGAAAGCACAGAAAGTACTGAGGAAAACAAAGAGGAAGCGGAATTAGAAACACAAGAGGAAGAAATGGCGGAAGTACTTTCCCAACAAGAAGCGGAAGAGAGACTGTTGGAATACTTATCAACCCTGGACACCGTCGTAGAAGCGGGTACAACTGAAGAATATACTTTGGGCTTGGAGAATGAGTTGAATGTAGATGGCGTTTCGTACTACAACTTCCGGGTATCCCGATTACTTATTTCGGAAACGGGAGCGCATCAGTCTTATGTGGGAAACTACTTGGTTAGCCAAAACGACGGGAGTATAACCCAGTATGATCCGGAAGGGACTGTCTAGAGTACAAGATAGCAGCGGTTTGGTTACGAAAGAAGAGAGGAGAGATTTATGATTCCGATAATTTCGGTGGTTTACTTTCTGCTATGCGGACTTATTTGTTTTGCAGCTCCAATTGGTGTAGCAATTTATATGAGAAAGGTATTTTATGCCGAGAAGTCTCCTTTTGCAGCTGGAATGGTACTCTATTTAGTGTTTATTACAGTTGGAAAGTACTTTGTGGATAAAGCGCTCTTCGGGCTCACGGGACTGGGAGGGAATCTTTGGGCCTATGCGGGGATCAGTGGGTTTACCACTGCACTTTTAGGATGTGCAGCACGACTGGTAGGATTTGGTGCTTGCATGCCTCAAAATCACGAAACGGAACGAGAAAATGCTATCATGTTTGGTGCGGGCTACGGCGGTATAGAAATTATAATCGCCATTGGCATTAACATGCTTTCCTACTTCGTTTTTTCACTCATTTTTAATTATAGCCCTGATTATCTCTTGGGAGGCGCAAATCGTAGTGAATGGGAAGAGATACAGCAGTTCCTGTGCAATCTATCCCCAGTGACGGTTCTTTGGTTTACTATAGAATCTTTGGTACGTTTGAGCCTGCAAATTGAAATATCTATTCTCATGTTTACCTATGTTAGAAACAGGAACTTTCTTTATTTCGGATTGGTGTTCGTCCTTCAGTGGTTTATTGGTACCATTTTGATTCTGTCCAACAGTATCATGTCCTTGGTTGTGACAGAAATTATTTTGGCCTTATTGGCAGTGGGGGTTGGCTGGCTTACACGAGCCATTTACCGTACAAAACTGAAAACAAGCGAATAGAAGTTCAGTTGGAAATACAAAATGCCCAGTCAGGGAAGAACTGACTGGACATTTCCTTTTTTGAAAAAATATTTGGACTGTTGGGTATGCTTATGCCAGAGCGCGGTTACCCTGCCAGCGGCAGAACGGCTCACGAGCAAAAGGGTGATGGCGCAGAAGAAAGTTTGAGAGATTTCAAAAACTGCTTCTGATCAGTGGGGATACGATAGCTTTCTACCGCTTTTTGCAAAGCTTTGTTGTGTGTCCAAGGTAACAAAACTGGTGTTTGAAAATAGGGAAGGGTATGTTGCGGCTGCTTGATGAGTGCAAAGCTAAAATACCAGGCTACTGCCATTTGTACGTAATATTCCGGAACAAAGACATGAGAGACAACTTCTAACATCTCTGGCTGAAAGTTGTCATCCAGAAAGAATTGGAGCAGGCTGACAATGGCGAAACGAACCGTGTAGGTATGATTGCTGGAGATCCATTCTAAAATAGCCGCATAAGTTTCAGTGGGATGTTTTGCAAACAGTTTTGGGGAAAAAGTATCGCAAGTGGCCCAGTTATTGATATGGGGAAGAAAGTCCTGAGTTCTGGCTAAAAGTACCGAAAAGTCTTTTTCCAAGGCCAGAAGGTAGGCATGCAGGTGATTTTCCTCCAAGTATCTATGAGGCAGTTGATGTAAAAATGCTTCTGCCAATTCGGTATTCGCGATTTTTTTTGCATAGGTACGTAAGATAGGGGCACGGATTCCAATGACGCTCTCCTTTGGAACTGTGGGAATTAGTTTGCAGGTAAACTCACGGTATTTTGGGTCGGCCATTGTTTTCAGAGCTTGTTGAATTGTCTCCATAGTTCCTCCTAATTTCGCGAGCACTTTTCTGCATCTATGGCTAAAACGAGCATCAGAACATGCAGAGCATCTTCCGAATTTGCAATATTCAAAACATAAGTATCCGTTAAATGCCAGATTTCCTTAGAAATACTCGCAATGAAATTGCCGCTGAGATCAGTTATCTGATAGTCCCATTCCCAAAAATTTCCGGTAATATCCCAACCACGGACATCGATAGCGTATCGCGGCTTGAAAAATGTCAGCTCTTTTTGTACGTGGCCAATCAGCTTTTCTCCTTCATATAATTCAAATCGGGGCAAAAACGTCAAGACTTTCTCTTTTACAGTACCCAAATGATTACCGGCAGCGTCATAGATTTGCAGACAATGTCCCCAACTGAGTTGACCTTGAACCTGAAAAATAGTGTTTCCCTGGGCATCGTATATATCGTAACTGTCGAACCAGGAGAATAAACGCTCTTTAAAAAGAAGTTCCATAATGACCTCCTATCAGGTGTTTCTAAGAAAAGAGTATATCATGATTTTGTGGATTGTGGTATAATAATTACGGTGTTGAGGGAAGTTAGGGAATTCCAATCTTTTTTGGTGTGGTGGGATTGGGCTTGTTGAGACAGGCAAAACGGAATCACCTATCTGGCTGGGGAAGGAAAGTTGGTTTTCCATTCCCTCTGTGTTTTGAATTGTGTTTTGAATTTACAGTTTTTATTCTGGGATTGAGACAAAAATATAGAGTCGTGAATACAATTCAGATATGAATTTTCATAGGGTTACCAATTAGACGAAAAGAAGGGGAATCAGGTTGCATAAAATCCTAATTGTGGAAGACGACAAAATCATTGCGAATACCCTTGTGCAGCAACTAGGTATCTGGGGCTATGCAGTCTCCTGTGTGCAGGATTTTCATGATGTTCTATCAGAATTTGTATCGTTTGACCCCCATCTGGTTTTGATGGATATTTCTTTGCCATTTTTCAATGGATATCACTGGTGCAGTGAAATTCGAAAACTATCGCAAGTACCGGTAATTTTCCTTTCATCGGCTGCCGATAATTTGAACATTGTTGTAGCAATGAATATGGGTGGAGACGATTTTATTCCCAAGCCTTTTGATTTAAATGTGCTGATTGCCAAAGTTCAGGCTATGTTACGCAGAGCCTACCATTTTAGTGGTCAGCGGCATCTTTTGGAGCACGGCGGTGCAATTTTGGATGTGGCAGATGCATCCTTGACCTATCAGGGCCAAAAGTTAAGCCTCACGAAAAACGAATTAAAAGTCTTACAGCTGCTCATGGAGTCTCCTGGGAAGCCAGTGGGAAGGGACACCATTATGGTAAAATTATGGGAAAGTGACAGCTTTGTAGATGAAAATGCCTTATCTGTAGGGATTGCCCGGCTACGAAAAAAACTGGATACGCTGGGATTAGAAGACTTTATTTCGACAAAAAAGGGAATTGGGTATTTTGTACGGTAGGACGAAAAAGAAAACTGGTTACGTCATTTTTGGTAAGATGTAAATAGAATTGGATATTTGTGTGGTAAAATGGAAAGAGAAAACATGTTCTATGCCTACCTGTCTGCTCGCAAGAAGGTTTTGCTGGTCATTCTCCTGGGAAGTTTTCCATCTTGGCTTATCGCTTTTTTATATGGATTGCCGATAGATTGGCTGCTTTATGCTATGCTATTGTCAATCCTTTTGGTTGGAGTTTACGCGGGATATGATTTTTGGAGATTTTATAGAAAACACATTCAATTACAGCGCATCAGGAAATCTTTAGAAGCAGCGCTGGAAGAACTGCCGGAATCTCAAAATCTGATTGAGACGGATTATCAGAACATTTTGCGACAGCTGCAGGCAAGTAAAAGGCAAGCGGTGTCTCAGGCAGATCAGGCGCGGGCAGATCTGATTGAGTACTATACACTCTGGGGGCACCAGATAAAAACTCCAATTGCAGCACTGGACCTTTTACTGCAAACGGAAAAATCCGTTTTTAGTGAGACGTGCAGCGCAGAGTTATTCAAAATTGAACAGTATGTACAAATGCTATTATCCTATTTAAGGTTAGACAGCGGGAGTACAGATTTTGTAATCCGTCGATATGATTTAGATAGCATTCTGCGCCAGGCTGTACGGAAATATGCAAAATTATTTGTGGGGAGAAAACTGACTTTAAATTTTCAAGAGAGTCATGAGCAGGTTTTGACAGATGAAAAATGGTTAGGGTTTGTTGTTGAGCAATTACTGTCTAATGCCATAAAATATACGCAGACAGGAACCATTACCATTTTGACAGAAGATCGTGTTTTGATGATACAGGACACTGGAATTGGAATTGTTCCAGAGGATTTACCCCGTGTGTTTGAAAAGGGATTTACCGGCTACAATGGCCGTTTGAATCAGAAATCAACAGGAATTGGTTTATATTTGTGCCAAAGAATATTGGTGAAATTGGGACATTCCATTAAAATAGAATCTCAGTTGGGGAAGGGTACAACAGTATCGATAGAATTAGGGGAAACCTCTGTCCGAATTTTAGAATAGTGCCAAAATGGAAAAGGAGTCGACGATAACGTGTGGTGGAAAGGATGTAGTCGGTAATTTACCCGGTTACTCTCCATTTGGATCACAGAATAGCATCAGCCGGCCTACTTTCGGAGCAAAACTGAGCCTGTAGCGACTAGCAGATGGTTCCTTGAGGCCTTTCATGAAACGAAAACCAACTAAAAAGGCCGTTGCCTCTGTTTTGGAGACAACGGCCTTTTTATGCTAGCAGAACAGCTAGTTTACACAGTGACACAGTGCCTGAAAAAACCCTGTAATACAGTACCCTCTGTGCCGTGTTCCGCTTCCCTGAATCTGAGCTGCCATACATTATTTTGTGAAGCCAGTGTTTGCAAAACTGCTTCCTAACGAGCCATTTATCCAGGGCAGCATCCGGAAAATCGGCAGCGGTGGAGCGACTATGAAACAAAAGGCGCTCCCCGCAGATGCCTCTGAAGCAATATCTGCGAGGAATTCAGACATTCGTAAAATGAGCCCGGTTAAGGGCTGGCCGCCTTAGCTGATTCTTTTTTCCATTTTTACAGAGATTATTTCTGGGAAGGCAGACGATACCAGGGGAGTTTCTTCCAGAATTTGCGAAGAGCGCCCTCCCTCTTATTTACCTGAGGCATGACAGTGGATTCCAGGACGACCGGATGCTCTTCATAATATTGCTGCGAGTTGACAGCGGAGGCAGAAGCTGTACGCAAATCGATGTAATTCCCATTTGGCAATAAGCGCCTTGCTTTCGTAGTATCTGATAACAACAGGTTTAAATAGGAAGAAAACCAGGATTTTAATTCCGGGGAGGAAATTGGACAGGCAATTTCTACTCGCCGCACCTGATTCCGCGTCATCATGTCGGCTGAAGAAATGTAGATTTGTTGTAAATCTCCTTCTCCAAAACTATAAACGCGTGAGTGCTCTAAAAAGCGACCGACAATACTGGTGACTCGAATGGTTTCCGTTTTACCTGGTATACCAGGTACCAGGCAACAAATTCCACGTACAATTAGGTCGATTTGGACCCCTGCACAGGAGGCTTCCTTGAGCTTGTCAATTAAATCTCTTTCTGTAATAGAATTTAATTTTAGAATAATACGGCCTTTTGTGCCACGGGCAATTTCCCCATCAATTAATCGTAAAATAGTAGTTTTCATGGAAATTGGAGCAACTAATAATTTTGTGTAAGTTCCGTACAAATTGCCGATTAACATATTTTGAAAAAAAGAAACTGCATCTTCGCAAATGACCGGGTCACAGGTAAGCAGACTAAAATCAGTGTAAAGGGCGGATGTCTTTTCATTGTAGTTTCCGGTACCAATTTGTGTTAAGCAGCGAAGGCCTGAGGCTTCCTTTCGGGTGATTAGGCAAATTTTAGAATGACATTTATAATTCTGAGGTCCATAAAGAATTTTGCAACCAGCATCTTCCAGAATACTGGCCCACTCAATATTGTTTTGTTCGTCAAAACGAGCCCGTAATTCCATAATAACGGTTACTTCTTTTCCATTTTGTGCGGCGTCACAAAGCGCTTGAATAATGCCAGAATTTTTCGCCAGGCGGTAGATTGTGATCTTAATTGAAAGGACTTGGGGATCGCGAGCGCTTTGCCGCAAAAGCTCCAAAAAGGGCTGCATACTCTGGTAGGGATAGAAGAGAAGTACGTCTCGCTGACGAACTTGTTCCCAAATGGGAATGTGTTCGTGTAAATAGAGTGGATACTGTGGAATATGGGGAGGGTAGTAAAGAGAGGGGTCACAGCGATTCAATAAATATGCGTAGTCCAGAGATAAGGGACATGTGCTATGGTAACACTGAGAATTCTGAAGTTTCAGTCTTTGACATAGCAGTTGCTGAAGCCTGGGCGCAAAACCTTGCATTTCCAAACGAACTGGTGCCAGCCGTTCCCGCAGTTTGAGAAGCTTTTCCATATGCTTTCGAAAGTCCGGGATGTCGTCATCAAATTTTTCTTCATCATAACTTAGGTCAGCGTTGCGGGTTACGGAAATTATGGATTGTTCTTCCACGGTGTAGATACGAAATATCTTCTTTAAATGAGCTGCCAGGATGGTTTCGGTTCGGACAAATTCGCAGGATTTGTTTGGTAAAAATAAAATGGGCGGAATGGACTCTGGAAGACCTACGATTCCCAAAAATGCGCGGTTTTTATCAGTGAGTACGGCAGCGGCATAGAGGACTTTATTTTTTAAATGGGGAAATGGATGACTTGGATCAATTATCTGAGGGGACAAAAGAGGACGGATATTATCTTTATAGTATTGCAGAATAGCACTTTTTTCTGCTCCGGCCAAGGATTCATAAGGAACATCCCGTACACCCTTTTCAACTAGTTGTTGATTTAAATCATGATAGACTGTATCCCGGGTGGCAATCAGAGGACGTACAGCAGAATAGATACATTCCAGCTGTTCTTTCGGGGTACGTCCGCTTTTGTTCTCCACTTCTTTGGGTGTCATAATGGATAAATCAAAAAGGCTCCCGACACGAACCATAAAGAACTCATCTAAATTACTGGTGAAAATAGATATAAATCGCAGGCGTTCCATGAGGGGAACGGTAGGATCGGAAGCTTCTTCCAGAACACGTCCATTGAATTTTAACCAACTAAGCTCACGGTTTTGTGTGTAACTCAGGTCGTAGTGTTTAGTAGTTTCTGGCACAAATATCCCTCCCTGACACCGTATGGGCTGACAAAAATCTCTTTTTTGCATAGTCGGTCGGTCAGCATTTGCAGAAGAATCATTCCTGGGATAATCGTATGCAGGCGATCGGGGCAGGCGTTGAGGATCAATTTCCGCGTCTGAGTGTCTCGTTGCTTCATAACGGATAAAAGTTGCCGCAATTGAGAGACGGTGAGTACGCGGTTTGTCTCCTCCTTGTGAAAATACATATTGGCAATCTTGAGTGTAGCCCGTGCCGTTCCGCCAATACAACAGGCGTGAGAGAAAGTGGTGCGGGGCAGAATTACCGTGGACAAACTGGCTTCTATTTGCTGTTCAATTTCTCGCATCTCCTGTTTTTTAGGCCATATTTTCTGAATAAAATGGTTAAACAGATTTAAAGAGCCGATAGGAATACTCTGTGCTTCGACAATCTTTTCACTGCCTACTTCAACAAATTCCGTGCTGCCACCGCCAATATCAAAGAGAATTCCATCTGTAATTTTTGTGGAATGGAGTGCACCATAATATCCCAGACGTGCTTCTTCCTGGCCGGAAATAATATCAACTTCCAGGCCAGTTCGTTGCCGAATTAATTGTTGTGCTTCATCACTATTTTGAATATTACGCAGGGAAGCAGTTGCAAAAACATGAGGTGATCCCATACCAATTTGATTGAGAAGACTGACAAAATCCAATAAAACTGCGCAAGCTTTGTTGATGCCATCTTGGGACATAACGCCGTTTGTAATATAGCTGACCAGGCCTGCCATTTCTTTCTCAGACAGGAGCAGACTAAAGGTACCATCAGATGTTACCTGGTAGACAGATAACCGGACAGTATTGGAACCTAAATCTATTAAAGCATAGTGCATAAAATTCCTACTTTCTAATCTTAGTTTTCATGAGCTTCCTCTCTTCCTAGGATTATCAAATTTCACCAATTCTATAGTATACTAGGCTGGTAAAATTTTCAGACACAACCGTGTTATTTTTTTGTTAAATTTCGACTTATATCTGCCGGACGATAAAAGGTGGCACAGTGTAATGCTGTGTCGCCTTTCATATTTTCTATGTGCAGCGCGATAACGGTTAAATAGGGAATTACTTTGTGTGTTCCTGCGGAGCTTTCCCTTGATCAATTAAAAATTCGCAGGCAATTTTACAGATATAACTTTCTACTGCAAGTCGCATGGCAATTGTTGCAATATGATTGCCATATGTTTCTATGGATTGCATTAAGTTTTGATTGACACTTTCTACAGCATTACAAAATTGCGCATACACATCTTTTTCAGATCCATTTGTCTTATTGGCTTGGAGTAGCGCACCGGTATCTTTTACTGATAAAACCTGCTTCAGCCGGGATATCAAGATCAGGTGGGCTAAATGCTCCTGAGAGTACCGTTTGCCATTGGCCCTTGGAAGAAGGCCATCTTTAGTATAGTTATTGATCATGGCGGCGGTCAATTTATCGTCCTGGCGTAGAGAGACCGGTATGCGGGATAAATATTCCAACACCTGGTCCATGTACAATTCAATATCAGGGAATGTGTCATAGGGAGCAGGCGCGATTTGTGACAGTTTTGAAAGCAATTGCTCTGCAAGTTCCATAAAAAGACCCTTTCTAATAATTTTTTTTATTATATCGCAGGAATTATAAAACTGCAATCCTTGTTTTGTGAATTGACATTTTTCAAATTGGGTAATATAATATTAAAAATTATATTTAACGATTCGGGGAATTGCCATATGACGAGTAAACATTTGTGTATTTTAGGAGACTCCCTGTGCAAAGGTATCATTTTAGATCCAGAAAAAAAACGCTACACGCATGGGAAAGTCAGCATGACTACGTTATTGGAAGAAGAGAAGATTCATGTTGCAAACTACGCTCAGTTTGGCAGTACAATTTCCAAAGGATTGAGAGTTTTTCAACGCAACAGCCAAGCCATTGCCTGTGCAGACTATACCATTGTGGAATTTGGCGGAAACGACTCTGACCATAACTGGGAAGAAATTTCCGCGCACCCGGAATTGGAACATCTGCCAAAGACGCCGCTTACAGAATTTAAAAATCAGTATAGAAAACTTATTTGCCAATTAAAGTCTTTGGGGCAGAAAGTGGCGCTTATGAATTTACCCCCAATTGATCCACAGAAGTTTTTTGACTGGTTTTGTGGGCATTTAAACCAGAACAATGTGTTGACTTGGCTGGGGGGAAGTGTGGAATATATTTATCGTTGGCATGAATTGTATAACCAACAGATTATGAACTTGGCTTTAGAGCAACAATTACCAGTCATTGATGTTAGGTCTTCCTTTTTAAGCGTGAGAAATTATACAGATTTTCTGTGTGAGGATGGGATTCATCCCAATACGGAAGGACAGAAAATGCTGTTTTATGCAGTGAAAAATTTTCTGACCCAAATAGGGGAACCGGTATGTGCATAGCAACAAACGCCAAAATCTCCAATCTTACAAAATTGTAAGATTGGAGATTTTTTTGTAAGGTTCCTGTTATGGCTTTTTTCTTCCTTTTTGTTTATCCTAAAAAAGTAATTGCAAGGGAGGAAAGACCCATGAAGCTTTTGGAAGTCAACAATTTGAAAAAAATCTATACAACCAGATTTGGTGGCACACAGATTCAGGCTTTGAGTAATGTTACATTTTCTGTAGAGCAAGGGGAGTATGTAGCCATTATGGGAGAATCCGGTTCCGGAAAAACGACCCTGTTAAATATTCTGGCTTCTTTGGACAAGCCGACCAGTGGAGATGTCCTTTTAAACGGAAATCGGATTTTAGATCTTTCAGAGCGGGAGTTGTCTGCTTTTCGCCGAAATAATTTGGGATTCGTATTTCAGGATTTTAACCTGCTAGATACGTTTAATTTACAAGATAATATTTTTTTGCCACTGGTGCTGGCGAAAAAATCATATTCAGAAATGAATCAGCGACTGCAACCAATCGCAGAAAAGCTGGGAATTTCCGATATTTTGAAAAAGTTTCCCTATGAAGTTTCTGGCGGACAGAAACAGCGTTGTGCGGTAGCCAGGGCACTGATTACAAAGCCACAGATAATTCTAGCTGATGAACCTACCGGCGCCCTGGATTCCAGAGCAACAGATAGCTTGCTTAAATTGTTTGGAAAGTTAAATCACGAGGGGCAGACAATTTTGATGGTGACGCACTCTGTGACAGCGGCCTGCCATGCAGGGAGGGTTTTGTTTATTAAAGATGGGGAAGTGTTCCATCAGCTTTACCGCGGAGAATCCAGTGTGGAAGAACAATATCAAAAGATTTCGGACACCTTAACCATGATTGCTATAGGCGGTGAACGATATGCGTAAATTTTTCTATTCCCGCCTGGCTTTGCGTAATATACAAAAAAATGGGAAGTTTTATTTCCCGTACTTGCTGACCTGCATTGGAACTATAGCGCTATTTTATATTATGGGATTTCTGACGTATCATCCTGGTATCTTCGACCTAAGAGGTGGAGATATTTTGCTGACAATTCTGGGATTGGGCATGATCGTGGTCGGAATTTTTGCGGCAATTTTTCTTTACTATACCAATAGCTTTCTCATGAAACGGAGGCAGAAAGAGTTTGGGTTATTTCATATTCTGGGAATGGAAAAACGGCATTTGGCCAGAGTAATGCTCTATGAAACCATTATGATTGCAATAGGGGCCCTGACTTTGGGAATTATAACCGGCTTGGCATTTAGTAAACTCATGCTGTTATT
>CALXCQ010000072.1 GCA_944386835.1 uncultured Oscillospiraceae bacterium
TTTCTCTCCGGGTACATGTGGCTGATCCTTTTTTATGTATTGGCGGCTAATATTCATTCCGTCTGTAACCAGTTTGCACGATCTATGGGGCATGTCCGACTCTTCGCATTGGACGGTGTCTTGCGCACGGTTTTGACGATTCTGTTCAATATTTTGTTGCTGGCAGTGTTTCCAATGGGAGTCACTGGCTATGTACTGGCCAATGTGCTGGCCGACGGAATCACCACGGCTTTTGTTTTCATCCGGGCAAAGCAATGGCGCTATTTCCGACTGTCGGCTCTCACCCGGAAGGATGCCGGTCAAATGCTTCAATATAGTGCACCTCTGGTTCCTAGTACCCTTTGCAGTTGGATCATCAATATCTCCGACCGCTATCTGATCGCGCTGCTGATTGGAAATGCCGCAACTGGCATTTATGCAGTGTCCAATAAAGTCCCAAATATTCTTATGACAGTCGCCGGCATCTTTACATCTGCATGGCAAATCTCTGCTTTAGCCGATCAACTCAGATCAGAAAAAGAGCGATTTTTTTCAAATGTGTACGCAGTTTATTCCGCCATTGCCTTTATGACAGCCTCTGGCGTTATTCTAACCGCTCAACTTTCCACAGATCTACTGGCCGCACCTGCGTATTATGAGGCGTGGAGATATGTCCCTATCCTCACCTTAGCCACTACTTTTGCTTGCCTGGGCTCCTTTTTGTCCTCGATCTATATGGTAGAACAGCGCAGTGCCGCTACGTTGGCCACAACAATGATTGGTGCTGTGTGCAATCTTGCAGGAAATTTTTTCTTGATTCCGCTTTGGGGGACCATGGGTGCCGCCATCTCCACACTTCTGAGTTATATCCTAATTTTTGTCGTGCGGGCTATCCATACACAAACTATGCTTCGAGTCCGGTACAATAGCTTTAAACTATTAATCAGTGCCTTAATTCTTGGTATTCAATGTATTTTGGTGGAAAAGGACATTCCGCTGTGGCCAGTTTTCTCCAGCATATGTCTTTTGCTTATCTGCCTCGTCCACTTTAAAGTGATTATGAGTGCACTTCGTAAGAGCTTGTGCAGTAAGAAGTAAAAAGGCATGTAGGCTCCATGCAGGAGGTGCCTGCGCCTCATCGGGACATGGATGTCTCCTGTTGTTTGAAAACAAAATAAACAAGCGGCAGCTCTCCTCACATAATAAGTATTTGCCGTAGGAGTCAAAAGGTCTCAAAACAATATTTTATAAGGGAAGAAGTGCGCTACCTGGAAGTGCACTTCTTCCCTGAATAAGATTTCCATAGAATTTTTCAAAATGGAGGTTTATCCCATAAAACTTTACAAGATATTAGCGAAAGACCTTCTCACAGAGTACACAGACACGCCCCGGACACTTCGCGGGCTGGAAGAAGAAATGGTGGAGTCGTTGCGTATCAAAAGCCGGACATGCGGAGATTTGGAGCGAGGAAATATTTCTTTTCAGCAATCGTCCCGCTCTTCCTGTTGGGCATGCTAGGAGAAAAAGAAGCCAATAGCGGTCAGGAGACAGCCTCTACTGCTCAATATATTTTTTGACAGAAGCGGGGACTCCCGCCGCGATGCAATTATCCGGCAAGTCCTTTGTGACCACGCTTCCGGCAGCGACGACACAACCGCTGCCGATCGATACCCCCTGCAGGACCGATACATTTGCACCGAGCCAGCAATTATCTCCGATCGTGATTGGGAGAGCCCGCTCAAGCCCCTGGTTTCGGTCACTATAGTTCAATGGATGGCCTGCAGTATAAAAGCCGCAGAATGGCCCGATGAAAACATGATCTCCTATTTTGATCCGCCCGCCATCCATAAAGTAGCAGCCATGATTGACAAAAACACCCTTTCCCAGATGGGTACTAGTGCCATAATCGAAATAGACAGGCGCCAATATCGTAAGACCTTCCGGGAGCTCTGTGCCCAACAATGCACGCAGAGCGGCAAGCTGTTCCGGACTTCCGGGCCTTGCCGTGTTGAAATCGTAGCACAGTTGGTCGGCCTGTCCCCGCGCTTCCAACAGAGCTCTGTCAAAATTGGCGTCGTACCACTCGCCGCTCTGCATCTTTTCCCATTCTGCCATATTCTTGCACTCCTCCTGTGAATAGGTGTATGGGGCCGCAACAGGCAGAACCCTGCGGACAGCTGCTGCGTGGTCCTTGTTTGTGAGAATGGAGGCATACCTGCGGGATTTTGGACCCGGAGACTGCATCACTCCAAAAAGGATTGGCTCATAATGTAGAACGCTTCTTGCGTGGGGGTATGTCGGCGCTCCTTTGGCGGCAGGGTATCATCATAAGCATTGGCCGTTTCCGGCAGGACATCCATCACTGGACTATCCTCATAATACCACTTTCGGCCATCCAGTGCACCCGATTTTAGTTCCCGCACCAGCATGGCTGCCGGGAATTTATCCCCTTTCCTGCATATGTTGTATTTTTTGCAGCTCACAAACCCGCTGGATACATAATTGGACGGCATCCCGAAGATGACCACGGTATCATACCCCATAGAGACCGCTTTTTCAAAGGAGTGCTGCATCAACAGCTTCCCAAAACCTCTGCGCTGATACGCCGGTTCTACGCAGAGAGGGCCAAATGTCAGAATGTTTTTTACATTTCCCTCAATGTCTGTTAACGTCGCCTTAGTGTACATAATATAGCCGACGAGTTTACCATCCAGCTCTAAAACAAAGTCCAATTCAGGGACAAAGTCCGGATGCGCTCGCATTATGTGAACAAGATAGTGCTCTACACACCCGGGGACATACAAATTGTAAAATGCATCTCGTGTGATAGTTTCTATGGTCTCGTAGTCTCTGGGTTCTTCGTTGCGGATCGTCAACAACTCTCTCGCCTCCTGAAAGTTTGATTTGGCGCTCTGGAATTTGCAGATAATATAACACAAGATTGTTCATGCGTCCATATTTTTACGGCTCTTCCTGGTTCAGGGATGTGTCGGATTACCTACCGACAAGAAGTGAAATCCCCCCATGGTCCCAGCAAGACAGAGACCATGGGGGGCGCCTTTGGCTTATCCCCGCTCCTGAGGATAAAACTGACATGAAACGCGTTGACTTTGGAGGGTTGCTTTTCTCTGAGACAAAATGGAGAGGTAGTATCCCCTTCCTGTCAGGCATTTTAATTTTCGCGTTTTAAACTAAGCCCGCCTGTTTCAATATCTCTGTGCAAAGGGACACACGGAAAAACAGAGGCCGCACAGGTCTGCCTTGATGCCGGTGGCCACTTTCATCTGCTTCATCTGCAGCTTCTTGCAGACCTCCTAATAAAAGTGGTCCTCCCGCTTCGTGCAAGTATTCCACATTGGGGGGGACAGGAACAGCCACAGCTACAGATGTTTGCAGTTCGTTGCTTACAATTCCGGACAAATCGGTGGCGACTCCCATGAGTTTTACGCCCATTTCTGCCACGACGGAACACAACGTCTGTTTCAGTTCTTCCTGTGGCAATCTGGCCCCCTATGAAAGTTTGAACCCTTTTCTGTTTTAAGCAGCAATCCGTGTCATTCCCACTCGATGGTTCCGGTGGGCTTTGGGGTCAGATCATAGCACACGCGGTTGACACCCTTTACCTCATGGGTGATGCGCGCTGTGATGTGCTGGAGCAGCGAGAAGGGGATATCCTCCACCGTGGCGGTCATAGCGTCCACCGTATTGACCGCGCGGATGATCACAGGCCACTCAAAGGAGCGCTTGTCCTCCTTCACGCCCACGCTCTTGAAATCGGGGACGATGGTGAAGTACTGCCACACCTTGCCCTCCAGGCCATTCTTGGCGAACTCCTCCCGCAGGATGGCGTCGCTCTCCCGCACGGCCTCCAGGCGATCCCGAGTGATGGCGCCCAGGCACCGCACCCCCAGGCCAGGACCCGGGAAGGGCTGGCGGTAGACCATGCCGTCGGGCAGGCCCAGAGCCTTGCCTACCACACGGACCTCGTCCTTAAACAGGAACTTCAGGGGCTCCACCAGCTCGAACTTCAGATCCTCCGGCAGGCCGCCCACGTTGTGATGGGCCTTTACCGGGCCGCTCTCCAGAATATCCGGGTAAATGGTGCCCTGGGCCAGGAACTCAATGCCCTCCAGCTTCCGGGCCTCCTCCTCAAAGACCCGGATGAACTCCGCGCCGATGATCTTGCGCTTCTTCTCCGGCTCCGCCACGCCTGCCAGCTTGTCCAGGAAGCGGTCCTGCGCATCCACATAGATGAGGTTGGCGTCCATCTGGTTGCGGAATACCTCCACGACCTGCTCCGGCTCGCCCTTGCGCAGCAGGCCGTGGTTGACGTGGACGCACACCAGCTGCTTGCCGATGGCTTTGATCAAAAGGGCGGCCACGACAGATGAATCCACGCCGCCGCTGAGGGCCAGCAGAACCTTCTTGTCGCCGACCTGGGCGCGGACGGCCTCCACCTGCTCTTTGATGAACTGCTCGGCCAGAGCGGCGGTGGTGATCCGCTCCATGCTCTCCGGGCGTTTGTTGCTCTCCATAAAACATTCCTCCTTGTTCGGTGCGGGACGGCTCGCCCTTCCGGCCCCTCCGCCGTCCGCCTGCAGTTTCGGCTGTTTTCGCACCAAAATCCTATCACAGAACCGGCGGAAATGCAACTGCTTCCGGTTCTGCGCCCCGCCGGAGCGCAGTCCGGACGGGGCGGTCGATGACGGTACAAAAGGTGTGCCGTTTATTGGGACCGCTGACGGCCTAGACAGGATTGCTGCGGTTGAACATATCGAAGGCTATGGATGCAGCAAGCAGGTTTTCTCATCAATACTTTCTTTTACTGCGAGAACCGTATCGCTAATCGAAAGATGAGTAATGTCTATGACATTTTTTTCGTATATTCCGAGATTGCAAAATTGTTCCCACATCGTTTCTACCAATTGGATATTTGTGGCGCTGTCTAATTTTGAGCGCCCAGTCGCCCGCTTCCTGGTTTCCTCTTTATTCGCTCGCAAAATGATGTAGTGGACCTCATACCCCTCTTGAACGGCATTTAGCCATGGCTCCAGAAACCACGGGCCGATAATGCCATCTACAATTACATCATATCCACCGCAGGCAAAGCGCTTGGCGGCTTCTAAGAAAGATTCAATCACTACTAAGTTTTGATCGTTAGATTGCGGAAGATGTGGAGGAATGGCGTTTTTGCTTAGATAATGATAAAAGTCATCTGTATGCATATGAACAGACTTTTCCATATTGGATTCTTTCGCAATAATAGATGATATTGTAGTTTTTCCGGTTCCTGGCGATCCTGTAATCACAAGAATTCTTCCTTGTTCCATTTGTATTAGGTCCTCCATAACTCTTGGTTAGTCTTTCTGTTCTTTTACCATCTGTCCTGGGCAAAAGAGCGCCGAGATCGCTTATTGCATTCCTGTGCATGATTCCTCTGTTTGACGGATTCGCCCGTTCCAGGCCGAAACCAGCTTGCCCCGCGTACAGTCGGTAAAAAGACCCCGCAAGCCCAAACGGGCTTGCGGGGCGAAGCGTCACTCCCACTCCACCGTGGCGGGGGGCTTGCTGGTGATGTCGTAGACGATGCGGTTGATGCCCTGCACCTCATTGAC
>CALXCQ010000073.1 GCA_944386835.1 uncultured Oscillospiraceae bacterium
CTGATGGCGGTAAAAAACGGGCTATGTACCGTGGATGTTGAAGATGTAATAGAAGCCAACACTCTGTTAAGCGGACTTGGGGTGCAGAATGCGAGCTGTGCGGGAGCCCATTCGATTGCAGAAGGGATCACGATCATTCCTGAGTGTGGGAAGCTGTACCACGGGGAAGCTGTAGCTTTTGGGGTCCTGGTGCAACTGGTGATCGAGGGACGGCCAAAGGATGAGATTGAGCAAATGTATGACTTCTTTGGCACAGTGGGGCTTCCCAGTACTTTTGAAATGTTGGGGATTAAAGAGGTAACCGATGAAGAGCTTATGAAGGTTGCCGAAGAGTCTTTGAAATCCTACTGGGATGTGGAACCCTTTGAGGTGACGGCGCAGATGATTTTTGACGCAATGAAAATGGCAGATGCCCTGGGAAGAGCTCGCAGAGCATAGAAAAAACAAGGAAGGCGAGGATGCAGAAATGAAATTAACGGTGGAAGAATTGGCAGGGATGATTGATCAGACCTTATTAAAACCTTATGTGACGGAAGAAGATCTAAAGGAGCATTGTAAGACGGCAATAAAATATGGTTTTAAAACAGTAGCTATTAATAACGCTCCGGTTCCTCTGTGCAAGAAGGAGCTGGAGGGAAGTCAGGTTTTGTGTGACGCTGCGGTTAGCTTTCCTCTTGGACAGTGTACAATTGAGACAAAGGTATTTGAAACCAGAGATGTGATTGAAAAGGGAGCCGGAGAAGTGGATTATGTGGTGAACCTTGTGGAAGTCAAAAGCGGCAATTGGGATTATGTGGAGAAGGAAATGAGAAGTATTGTGGATGTATGCAATCAGTATGGGGTAACCAGCAAGGTAATCTTTGAAAATTGCTACCTGACAGATGAAGAAAAACGAAAGCTGTGCGAAATTGCCCTGAGGGTAGGCCCAACCTTTATTAAAACATCTACGGGCTTCGGAACGGGAGGAGCAACCCTGGAAGATGTAAAATTGATGAAGGAGTGTGTGGGAGACCGTATAAAGATCAAAGCGGCCGGAGGAATCCACACCTGCGAAGAGGCCTTGGCATTTATTGAGGCTGGAGCCAGCAGAATCGGCACCAGCAGCGGAATTGCCATTGTGGAGGAATATAAGAAAAAGAATCAGGGCTAAGAGAAGAGACCTGTCTCATGTTTCCCTTTCTGGATTTGCGGGCAGATTTCGAAAGAATTTTAACAAAATTGATAAGAAAACCGAGTCTTTCCAAATCTGAATCCAGTATAATGGAACTTGCAAAACCGTACAGGAATGTTAGACAGGAGGTAAGATATGAGAAAAGAAAATTTATGGCGACGAAGAGGAACGGCCTTTGTGATGGCTGCGGCATTGATGGCCACGTCCATACCGTACAGTGCCTTAGCCAAGACAGAGAAAACCGAAGCGGCGGATGCGGATATTCTGGCGGATTTTGATTTCGACAGCGATGCCGGGGGATTTACGGGCGGAAGGGCTAAGGCCTCCGGAACTTACACGCTAACAGACAGTTACGACGGAAAGGCCTTGTATCTGGACGGGTCTGCTTCCAATTTTTTGACTGTGACAGATGAAGCAGGGGATAGCCTTCTGACCGGGTTGGATGAGCTGACCATTTCCTATGAGATGAAACCGGATCGAACCGCCACAAACTGGGTAATGTATGCGGCCCCCAACAGCGGCACACAAAATTACTTGCAGGAAAAGTATCTGGGTATACTGGAGAGCGGCGGCACCACCACGGCCGAACGCTATCTGAATGCAGGAGCCAGGCCGGCCAGCGCGTCTGCCTCTACAGGGAACGATTGGAGCCATGTGGATGTGGTGGTGACAAAAGAGGACACGGCAATCTATGTAAACGGCGTGGAACAGTCCAGAGTGGACAGCACCTATAACGTATCAGATATCCTGGGAAGCGACAGCATCCTTTATATAGGCAAGGCCAACTGGGGAAGCGGCGAGTATTTCAAAGGCTGGATTGATAATGTTAAAATCTATAAGAAAGCCTACTCTGGGGATGAACTGCCCCAGGTATCGGAAGCCTTTGCCAGAATGGTATTGAAACAGACGGCAGATTCCATTCAGGATCTTGTCTTAGACAGTGCGTCCAGGAGACTTCCGGACTATTCGGGGCTGGTGACCTGGAGATCAAATTGTTCCAATGTGAGGATTGGCGAGGACGGTCTTACCGCACAGATTACACAGCCGGAAATCGGGCAGGAAGCAGTGACCGGAACGCTTACAGCTATTTTGTCATATGGCGGACAGCAGATGGAAAAACAGGTGCAGGTTACCGTAAAGCCTCAGATCCCGGAGAATACGGATTATGGCTATCTGATGGTACATTTTATTGAGAATAGTGCCGGGTACAGCGAAAAGATTTTTCTGGACATTTCCAGAGGGGATAATCCACAGCAGTGGGATCCATTAAATGAGGGGGAACCTATTTTAGCCTCTAATCTTGGAACTACGGGTGTGCGGGATCCGTATTTGACTTACAATCCTCAAACTGGAACCTACTATATTTTGGCCACGGATCTTCGCGTCTTTGGCGGAGACAATATGGGATGGGACTATTG
>CALXCQ010000074.1 GCA_944386835.1 uncultured Oscillospiraceae bacterium
GTGGAACACTTTGAGCAGGAATTGCTGGACTATCTGGACTACTACAACAACCGCCGCATCAAGGCAAAGTTAAAGGGCTTGCCGCCTGCAATTCACAGACAACAAGCCCTTTCGGCTGCTTAAACAAGTTCCTTTTTCATATATTGTCTAACTTTTGGGGGTCACTACAAAATTGTGCTGCGGTTTTTTAAAAAATTATTTTTTATCTTGTCACCTTTTGTCGTCTTTTAGACTCTTATAGATAGAAACGAAAATTGTGCCGGAAACCCGGTTTCAAGGAGGGGGAACTTTTATGAGATTGAAACCAGTAAAAATCTTAGTAGCCCTTTTGGCGGTGACTACAATAAGTAGTGGAGCGACTGCGGTCATATCCTACCAACGGGACCGACTTCCCTATAATCCAAGGCCAGAGGAATTTCCATCGTCTATGCCCATTGCAGTGATTCAGGAAAGTACACTGTTTACCTCCGAAACAACTGTTGATTATCTCGTACAAGACACTCCCAATAGTGATGTCTCTTTATCAAACAGTAAAACCGTCGTTCAAACTCCTCAGGCATCTTCCACAGATAAAACCAGTGAATCTGTGGAAGTAGAGTCAGAAACAACTTCGACATCGGAGGATGGGGCGGCGGAAGAAAGCCCATACCATGAAGTGGAAGAGTCTTATTTTGATGATGCATTGTTTATTGGCGATTCCAGAACGGTTGGTTTAAGTCAATATGGGAGGTTAGGAGAAGCGGATTATTTTGCCAATGTAGGAATGTCGGTATTCAATTTGTTTACCACGGCAGCATCTGACACGAATTTTTCTAAAACAGATTTGTCCACCTTGTTGTCTCAGAATGAGTATGGTAAGATTTACTTGATGCTTGGCATCAATGAATTGGGATACCCTATGGAAAGCCTGATGAAACAGTATCAAAGTGTTGTTGAGAAAATCCAGGCAGCACAACCGGATGCAAAAATTATTTTGTGTGCAAATCTGAATGTAACAGAAGAAAAGACAAAATATGCTTCCTGGCTGACATGTGAGAATGTCAAGAAATTGAACGACAGCATTCAGGATCTGGCCGATGAAAAGTCCATATACTATCTTGACGCCAATCCTCTTTTTTGTGACGAAAATGGTTATTTCGATGCAACACTTACAGTTGATGGTGTCCACCCGACCGGTGACGGCTACCAGATTTGGGCGGATTGGCTCCAGGAGAACGGGGTATGATGGGGGAATTTATTTGGAGCAAAAGACTTGGTTCACCCAGGAAGTCAAGGCCTGTGAACTTAGCCTGTATCGCCTTGCCTATAGTATTTTAAAAGATGAAGAGGATGCGGCGGATGCAGCCCAAGAAGCCATTTGTATTGCTTATCAAAAATTATCAGCATTACGGAATCGGGAAAAATTTCGGCCTTGGCTTATGAAAATTCTTGCGAACACTTGCTATGCAATGTTGCGCCAAAGGCAAAAAATTATTCCTCTGGATGTTGTGCCGGAGCCTGAGGCGCCAGAAAGCGAAGAGACAGAAACGCCTTTGTTTTGCGCTGTATCGAAACTTCCGCAGACATTACGTGCGACCATTGTGTTGTACTACTATGAGGATTTCAGTGTAAAGGAAATTGCTTCCATTCTTAAATTATCGGAAGCCAATGTAAAAGCAAGACTTTCACGCGGCAGAAAACAATTGAGAGTTTTGCTTATGGAGGAACTATCATGAATTTTCATCAGAAACTTAAGGAAATGGCCAATAGTGAGCAAAAGACTGTGCCAGCTTCTTTTTCGCAGAGGATTGATGACACCTTGGAAAACCTACCACAAAAGCGCAAGCCCTGGAAGACAATTCGAAGGATTGGTGGCTCTATAGCGGCAGCAATTGCAATTATGATTGCGCTTCCCAACTTAAGTCCTACAATTGCCTACGCCATGGGGACGTTACCAGTTGTGGGAGAGTTGTTTCAGGCAATCACATTCCGTACTTACGAAGTCCAGGATGGAAAAAATCAGGTGTCAATTCAGGTCCCCCAGGTGACTACACAAAGTGAGAATGATGCCGGCGCCCAAAGTATTAATGAGCAAGTGGCAGAATATACAAGCCGGCTTATTGCAGATTATGAGTCTGAAATGCACGCAGATGGATACTTTAATTTGAATGTGGACTGGGATGTGGTGACCAATACGGAAAATTGGTTTACGTTGGAGGTCCGGACAGCTGTGATTATGGCTGGTGCTGCCGAAGAAGTCCGCTTCTATCATATTGATGTGCCGACAGGTGAAGCGAAAACCTTATCCGATCTGTTTGCGGAAGATTTTGACTATGTGTCTGTCATTAGTGAGGAGTTAAAGGAGCAGATGCGGCAACGGATGGAGGATAATCCCCAGGAATATTACTGGCTGGAGGGGACGACTGAGGTTGCCCAATGGCAATTCCAGGCCATTTCCGAAGATCATAATTTTTATTTTAATGAAAATGGTGAACTGGTCATTCCCTTTAATGAATATGAGGTAGGACCAGGAAGCACCGGAAGTCCGGAATTTGTGATTCAATCGCCGGAAGTTTATGAGCATCTGCTTTATCACCCATAAATCGGTTGGGGAATTTGCTAAATTTTTTATGTTCCGGTATTCTGTAGGTTTGTCAAACATATTGGACGGCGAACTGGGAAGGCGAGCAGTAGTTTAAGGGCCTCATAGGGAAGTTATTGGAGCGGCGGTTGTGGGAAGCAAGCTGTCTGGCGAAGTCATCCAGGGAGTA
>CALXCQ010000075.1 GCA_944386835.1 uncultured Oscillospiraceae bacterium
GGTGCGGTCGGGCCTGGACATGCCTTGCTTTGCCATAAGATCACCTCGCCAACCAGCATTTCCGGCGGGCGGCAAACAATACAAGGGAAATTTTTCCTGGGCGGTCCAGCGCCTGCGCGGAAGCCGACCCCCCGATTTCTCGTGACGAAATAGAACCGCCGCGCAGCGGCGTCTCAACCGGCCTGCTGCCGGCAGCCCACCAACTGCGAGCCCAGCGCAGCGGGTCGCAGTTGGAAGCGAGGAGCAGCAGAATGAGCGCGCGATGAGCTTTGTAATAAAATGAAAAAGCTCGTCGCAAGCGATATGTCGCTTGCGATGAGCTGAAATATCGCAACAGTATAGATGCCAATGCCTCCAGGTTTCCGCCCAAAACCAAATCGAAGCCCAGCGCAGCGGGTTCGATTTGGAAAGGAGGAGCAAGGGAGCGGGCGGATGACGTCTTTTTTTGCCATAGGCATAAAAAGACGTCGGAGCAAAGCGGACTTTGCTCCGACGTGGTCCGAGTGACTGGTCTCGAACCAGCGGCCTCGTGGTCCCAAACCACGCGCTCTACCAACTGAGCTACACCCGGATACCTATGATAGTATAACATAGAAGAAATGAAAAGCCAACAACTTTATTTTTCTAAAAACATATGCGCAGGTTAAAGATAAAATACAGAAATTTTTTGATGCACATGCAATCCTTATTATACAGGGAAATTAAAAAAAAGCAAGTTTAATTCGAAAGCAGTCTTTACGCTGAAAAAATTTTTTGTTATAATCCCAGCTGAAAAGAAAGAATATGGAGTGTAACACAATGAGAATGAGAAAACGGCACAATGTAGAACCCAGAATGGAGCGGTGCCAGAGTGTTTGGATTCAAAATCCAGAAGAACTGCTGGGAAACTGGAGAAGCTTGATGCCGCAGGCCCAGGAGTTGCGGGTGGAAGTAGGGTGTGGCAAAGGTAAGTTCACGGTTGAGATGGCGCAAAGAGAACCGAATGTTTTATTTATTGCCATTGAGAGAGTAAAAGATGCTCTGGTGATCGCCATGGAGGCGGCTGTGCAGAAAGAGTTAAAAAACGTCTTTTTTGTTGCAATGGATGTAACAAAGATCCATGATTTTTTTGCAAAGGACGAAGTGGACTTAATTTATATCAATTTTTGTGATCCATGGCCACGAACTAAGAATGCGAAAAGAAGATTAACTTACCGTTCTTTTTTAGAAAAATATAAATACATTTTAAAATGCGGCGGCGAAATCCATTTTAAAACAGATAATGAAAAGCTGTTTGACTTTTCTCTGGAAGAATTCCAACTGTGTAAGTTGCAAATCAGAAATTTAACACGAAACTTACATGAACAAGGTGTAGTTGGTGTCATGACAGGATATGAAGAACGGTTTTATGAGTTGGGGGCACCCATTTATCGATGCGAGGCAGTTGTTTTAGAAAAAAGCAGTGAGAAACCCAAAGATCCAGAGATCGTAAGTGCTACAAAAGTCGAAGGAGAATAAAACTTGCGGGAGTGACGGGAAAAACCGTTGCTCCCGCCGTCTCCTGTTTAAAAACAAAAAAATTTGTCAAAACTTATTTTTACTTTGTAAAATACTTGCAAAAAAATGTAAATAATTTTACAATCAAGTATTGTCAGGCTTAAAAGAAAGGTATATAATGGGCTAGATGTGCGAACAATGCAGATTTTTGAAGCAAGTTGTTCAGGAATTCAGTGGCAAGGATGTGCAGTATGGGAAGCTCCAAGAAAGTGACAAAGACAACTGAAAATACCATGGCGCAGATGACAGCCCTTATTAGTAAAGCAAAAAAAGATGGGACGATTTCTGCTTCTGCCTTAGCGGCTGAACTGGAAAAAATGGATCTGACTGTGGAACAAATTGAACAGGTCTATGAATCTTTTGAGGCAATGGGCATTCAAATCATTGGAGCGGAACTGGATCTGGATGTAGATTTAGCCACAGATATCGATCCAGTAGAACTTCAGGAATTAGAAGAGGAAGAAGAGGATCTGATTGATCCAGTAGAGCTGGTTGCCGAGTATAATTTGGATGATCCGGTCCGTATGTATTTAAAAGAGATCGGGCAAGTGAAACTGCTTTCTGCAGAAAAAGAAATTGAACTGGCAAAGCGGGTATCAGAGGGAGATCAAGACGCTAAGAATCAATTGACAGAAGCAAATTTGCGTCTTGTGGTATCAATTGCAAAAAAGTACTCCGGTCGGGGATTACATATTTTGGACTTGATACAAGAGGGTAACACCGGCCTGATCCGGGCAGTTGACAAATTTGATTATACAAAAGGCAATAAGTTCTCAACTTATGCGACCTGGTGGATTCGGCAGGCAATTACACGGGCGATTGCCGATCAAGCTCGGACGATTCGCGTACCGGTCCATATGGTTGAGGTGATTAACAAGGCTACCCGTTGTAATCGGAAACTTGTGCAGGAACTGGGCCGGGAGCCGACTCTGGAAGAGATTGCAGCGGAATTAAATTTGCCCATTGAAAAAATTATTGAGGCAAATCGCACTGCGGCAGATACTTTGTCTTTGGATACTCCGGTAGGAGATGAAGAAGACACTACTATTGGCTCTTTTGTGGAAGATGATAATACCCCGGGCCCTGCCGATGCCACTTCCAATACTCTGTTGGCTGAGGCTCTCAGTGAAATTTTAGGCACGTTAACAGATCGAGAAGCGGATGTGCTGCGTATGCGTTTCGGAATGTATGATGGGAGGACCCATACGCTGGAGGAAGTTGGACAAATATTTGGTGTTACAAGAGAGCGAATTCGTCAGATCGAAAATAAGGCGATTCGGAAACTTCGTCATCCCAGCCGGGCCAAGAAGATTAAAGATTTTTATTGTTGACACTTTGTATAAAAAAGACGCCGCTTTTTTAAGCGGCGTCTTTTTTATAGTCCTAAAATAATCGAAGCAATCGCAAAATAGACTAAAAGAGAAAGTGCATCTACAATCGTTGTAATAAAGGGACTAGCCATTACCGTGGGGTCAAACCCTATTTTCTTGGCACATAGGGGCAAGGTAGCACCTACAATTTTAGCAAACAGAACGGTAACCGCTAAAGTTAAGCAGACGATGAGGTCAATTTGTACCGTAATATTTCCGTTACGTAGGAGTAATTTGTCAACCAGCAAGATTTTCAGAAAGCAAGCACATGCCAATGAAAGACCGCAAAGCACGGCAACACGAATCTCTTTCCATACAATTTTGGGCAGATCTTTAAATTCTAATTCATTTAGAGATAAGCCACGAATAATTGTAACAGAGGACTGAGAGCCGGAATTACCTGCAGTGTCCATCAACATGGGAATAAAGCCTACCAAAGCTACTTGTGCAGCTAAGGCTGTTTCAAAACTACTGATAATCATCCCAGTAAAAGTTGCAGAAACCATGAGAAGAAGTAACCACGGAATTCGGTTTTTCCAGATTTCCCAAATGGTAGATTTTAGATAGACTTTATCAGAGGGAATAATAGCGGCCATTTTTTCAATATCTTCTGTGGCCTCATCTTCCATAACATCCATTGCATCGTCAAAGGTGACAATACCCACCATACGATTTTCCTGATCCACAACGGGAAGAGCTAGGAAATTATACTTGGAGAACATCTGTGCAACTTGTTCCTGGTCGGCATCTGTGGGAACTGAAATGACGTGAGTTTCCATAATGTCCTGAATTAGCGCTTCCTCCTCGCTGAGAAGAAGCGTTTTGACGGTTACCAAACCAATGAGTGTGTGCCCTTTTGTTACATAACAAGTGTAAATTGTTTCTTTGTCAATGCCAGTACGGCGGATCCGGCAAATAGCATCCTCTACTGTCATAGTTGGCCGTAGAGATACATATTCTGTCGTCATGATTGAGCCAGCACTGTCTTCCGGATAGCGAAGGATTTCATTGATTTGTTTTCTCATATCCGGGTCAGCCTGTGTTAAAATCCTTTGAACTACATTGGCCGGCATTTCTTCTACGATATCAACCGCGTCGTCTACGTAAAGTTCGTCAATAACCTCTTTTAGTTCTTGATCAGAAAAGCCGCGAATCAGCAATTCCTGTGCTTCCGGTTCCATCTCCACAAAGGTATCTGCTGCCAAGCCTTTGGGAAGCAACCGAAACAGAAGTGGTAGTCTGGATTCTTCCAGACCATCAAAAATGGCCGCGATATCCGAAGGATTCATTGTAGAAAGGATATCGCGCAAAGTAGCATACTTTTTTTCTTTTAACAAAGCCTGCAGAGTTGCTTCTACAGTGACATTGTGTTCTGCCATGGTTCTTTCCTCCTAATATTATTTTGCATAAATAGGAAGTAAGACACATACAAGGCCGCTACAATTTTATCTTTCCAGCAAACAAGATGGTGCAACCACCGTCTTTTAGCCGGAATCTACTTCGGCCTGCAGCTGTGCCGGTACTACTTCCTGCATCCATCTCGTTCACTCCTTTAAGAAAAGTATTGTTCAGGAAAAATCCCTAATCTTTATAATAAAAGATAGTTTTTTGTTTGTCAACCTTTGCCCAAGGAACTTTTATAGAGCTTACAGTCTTCAGATAGAGGAACAGGGGAATCAAGCCAATTGTTTTTGAGAAAGAATAAGTTTCCGTTTTACAGCATTTGTGTTATGATAAAACTATTCTAAAAGTTGCTTGTATGCATTTTTGAGGTGGGGCAGATGGTAACACAGAAACGATATTATGAGGATGCCTACGAAACAATATTTGAGGCTAGTGTATTAAGCTGTCAAAAGGGAAAAAAATTTTATGAAATTGTATTGGATGAGACAGCTTTTTACCCGGAAGGGGGCGGTCAGCCCAGCGATATAGGTGAGTTGGGTGGCGTAAAAGTACTGGAAGTCCATGAGAAAAATGATGAGGTTGTTCATTTTTGTGATGGACCTTTGGAAGTAGGACAAAAAGTAATAGGAAAACTTGATTGGGACCGGCGTTTCGATTTCATGCAGCAGCATAGCGGTGAACATATTCTTAGTGGCTTGATTCATCAATACTATGGTTATGACAATGTGGGTTTCCATCTAGGAAGCGAAACGGTAACCATTGATTTTAATGGAATGATTGGAGAAGATGGGCTGCGTAATTTAGAGCAAAAGGCTAATGAAGTGGTATGGAAAAATGTGGAAACGCAGATTATATTTCCTGACCAAGAGACATTGCACCATTTAGAATATCGGAGTAAAAAAGAATTAAATGGTGCGGTGCGGATTGTTGCTTTTCCGGGAGCGGATATTTGTGCATGTTGCGGAACCCATGTACATAGGACAGGGGAAATTGGACTGATAAAAATTTTGTCCAGCCAAAAGTTCCACGACGGTGTTCGGCTTGAATTAGTATGTGGAAACAGGGCGCTTCACTATGTGCAAGACGTATTTGCGCAGAATCACGCGATTTCTGTACTTTTGTCGGCCAAGGAACGGCAGACAGCCGCTGTTGTACAGAAACTACATGACGAATTTGCGCAAGCCAAATTCCGTATTGGGAAGATGGAAGAGACAGCATTTGCGCAAAAGGCACAGGAACTGAAGGGAAAAGGAAACGTAGTTATTTTTGAAGACGGGTTAACTTCAGAAGGCGTGCGGAAAATGGCTAGTGCGATTTTAGAAACCTGTGCTGGGTGGTGTGCCGTTTTTTCCGGCGAAGATGGGCAAGGCTATAAATATTGTGTGGGCACACCGCAAGGGGATATGCGCCAATTGGTAAAAGAAATGAATGAGAAGTTAAATGGGCGCGGCGGAGGAAAACCCGACTTTCTCCAGGGATCTTTGCAGGCGAAACGTAAAGAAATTGAAAACTTCTGGGATGAACGATAGAAGGAGCAATATGATACAAGATATTTTTCCCCATGTCTATCACAACGAGTTTTGTCAAAAAGAAATTGCACCCGAAGATTACCTGTTTGTATTTCAAGGTGACCGTGTTTTAGCTTGTCGAGAGGCAGATGGTAGTCTGCGCCTTCCCCGGATGTGGCAATTACAAGATAATCTGGGAGAGGTGCAGATATCTTCCCACCTGTTTACAATAGATGACGATCACTATTATTTGTGGGAAGGTCAAGCTCTAACACCCTTTGGAAAGTGGGAGTATATTGGCAGTGTGGTTTATCGAAATTTGAAACCACAAATGTTTGCATTTGCCTGTGGAGCGGCAGAATCTCTGCATCGGTGGCGAGAGGCTAATCAATTTTGTGGACACTGCGGTAGCCCTATGGGAAAAAGTTCGAAAGAAAGGGCTCTGGTATGTCCTGCTTGTGGCAATACCGTATATCCTAAAATATGTCCGGCAGTGATTGTAGCAGTTGTAGATGGGGACCGGATTTTACTAACCCAATATGCTGGACGTAGGAATACCAAATACGCACTGATAGCAGGCTATGCTGAAATCGGCGAGGGTATCGAAAAAACAGTAGCCCGAGAAGTGATGGAAGAGGTGGGGCTAGAGGTGGAAGACTTACGGTTTTACAAGTCACAACCATGGACATTTACGGATACCTTGCTGATGGGTTTCTTTGTACGTCTACGAGGATCTTCTCAAATCCGGTTGCAAGAGGATGAACTGGCCATGGCGCAATGGTTCTATCGGGAAGAAATCCCCGCTGATTACTCTCAGATAAGTCTGACGGGGGAGATGATTACCCAATTTAAGTTGGGACTTGATCCTTTTCATCAAGCGGAAGAGCATGAGAAGGCCTATGCCAGTGTGGATTAAAAGTTAAAAGACCTGTTACATAAAAAGCCAAACTCATGGATTTGAGTTTGGCTTTTTTGTGTTAAAAGTTAGAAGGAAAAGATTTGAAAATCAATGGTTATATGCAGATTGTCTCTTACTCATGCAGAAGTATAAGGAAGTGCCAATAATCGACAAATACATGTGTTGCTTATATAGAGAACTTGAGGGAAGTTAAGCATACCTACCGCTAATATATAACAAGAGATCGCTTTGCCTATGTTGAAGATGCGAGGAGGATACGTAGGCTTTGCAGAGCTTGTCGGCCAGTCCTTGCCTGAGCGAAGGCCTTATGGGAAGAATAACCTTTATTCGGGATTTGAAAGCTGGGTGGGTAGATTGTAGCAGGTGTCCCAGTCTTCTGTTTCCTGTGTATATATCATAATTTCGTCTGCAATTTTAAGTACTACTCTTCTGCGGAAGAGTTCTCTGTAACAAAAAAATCTGACCTGTTACCAGTGTGGATTTCAAGCAGATGCCAGGCCGCAGGCGCATGGACTTGCATCCAGGTATCTCCATGGCTGGATTGTAGTTGAAGCGCATATTCCAGATAGGCTGCATACCAGTCTTGCCCTGTTTCATATTCCAGTCGGATATTCTGTTCATTCAGAATCAACTGGCATACATATGCCATAATGTGACCTTCCAGACCCACTTCCTGCCCGCTTTCAAAACGGGAAAAACAATAATCCAGAGTATAATCCCCATAATATGTCAACTCTTGCACTTCCAGGGGATGCGCAGACAGATAGGCTGCGGGATTGGACATTGCCGCCGGCTCCGAACAGATTTCCTCAATGAGACCGGCAATGGCAGACTTTGTATCAACACTACTGTAAATGATAGCTTGCTGATAACAGGCCTGCATATGCGGCAGAGCATACGCCTGAATATCCAATGCTTGCTCATAAATACTGGAGGGAAACTTTTCTTGCAGAGAGCGTTGGTAGTTTGCGCCATCTTCTGGTATCCAGTATTCCAAAAGCCGATAGGAGGCTGCAGTATCATCGGCCGTCGGAGCGGTATCAAATGTGATCGCAACAGGCATATGACTGCCGACAGTTGCCTGGATCTTGTTATTTTCCAAGAGAAATTCCTGATATAATGCGATTGCGTACACAGTAATCACACCGGTTGAGGCAGAGTAATCCGTTAACAAAATGGTGTGCGCTTGGGTTGCCAGCCCATTGGCCGGAACATCCCCATCGCTGTGAGATACAATGGCTTGAGAGACAGCCGACTCTAAAGATAGATTGGTTTCCTCCGTGGGTTCAGGCGCAGCTGCCGCAGAAGAGGTGGCTGCCGTGTCAGACGGCACGGAGGCGGGAGTCAATTGATAGACGGCCCGGACAAAACCGTCGTCCTGGAAAATAAGGAGCCATAACCGGCCATCTATAGATAATAACCGGTAGGTTTCGGAAATTGTTGCGATTCTTTGGGATTTCCCATCATATGCCTCGATATTGGGGTATGCGGTATCCGGTGGGAAGAGTTGTGAAAAGGCTTCATTGGAAAGGGGGTCCCAAGTCCAACTTACATCGGAATACTGAGTTATGACCTGCTTTGTATCAGTCGACAAAACCAAAAATTGATTGTCACCGATTTCATAGACAGCATCCAAGCCAGGAGGGTATGAGGAAAAAAAGGGATTGCTGTAAAGAATTGCTTCTACTACATACTGCCCATTTAAATTTCCCAGGCCTATAGGCTTTACCAATTGCACGGCTTCCCAATAGTCGCTTTCGGAGATTTTATAACAGCGCTGTTCTTCTCCCCGACTTACAATAGCCAATTTGGATTGATAAAAAGTGATTCGGTAGTCATCCCGGATGATAAATTCCACGGAGCCTGCGCTGGGAAGATGCTGGGATGGCATCTTACGTTGCGACCAGTCTTTTGCAAGAAAAGCTGCCAGTGCAGAGCCGGAAGTTTCTCCCAGTGAAATATGGCTGACATCTTTTTCCTCATTGTTAGGATAATAAATGGCCTGAATTGTTGGCTGATCTATACATAAGGAGATTGCGTTTTTATAATTCAAAAATGAAAGATCTGGACTTTCTTCACCGGGAGGATTTGTAAGAAAACAAAGTGCGGCCACAATACAAGCGGCCACAGCCAGAATGACAATCCAAAAGGCCGGTTTCCGGTAATTAAGAACAGAGCGGATTCTCTGCTTCACGCCCACTTCCCCAAAGGCCAGGGGACATGCGGTAATGGCTTTGTGAGTACTGCTGCATTGTAAAAGCGCCAGGGAATACGCTTTTTTAGTATTGCTGTCATAATGGCGGATTACCCGTTCATCACAGGCCAGTTCAATGTCCCGGCAGAGAAGTCCATAGGCTACCCAGACGAGAGGATGAAACCAGTATAGGCATAGAATGAAATATCCAATGGGCTTTATCCAATGGTCCCGGCGGACAATATGCGCTTTTTCATGGGCAATCACAAATGGGAGAATGTCCTGAGGTAACTGAAAGGGAAGGTATATTTTAGGACGGAAAAAGCCCAGTACGAAGGGGGTACTTATCGTATCGCATTGGTAGATGCGGTCTTCTAGGCGTACTGCTGTGGAAACTTTACGAGACAGTCTGTGATAACTAAATACGGCATAAACGAACAAAATAAGTGCACCCGCGGCCCAGATGCGGGAAATAATGGAAAGAAGAATTTGTATGGGGTTGGCACTGTCACCAGGCACGGGCGTTAAAGATTTGGAAATGACAGGGTTAAGGGCTGCGTTCACAGCCGGAATTCCGCTGGTTATAGTGGGAGTGGTCTCATACAGTATAGTAGGCGAAATGGTTTCTGCACTGGGAACAAGACTAAACCCACTGGAAATAGAAATGGAAAATACCAGACGAATGGCGACTAACGCCCATAAGATACAAAACAGAGATTTTGGAGCCTTGCGCAATACAATCCGAAGGAATAAAATCGCCAGAATCAGCCAGCTTGCAGCGACGCTCCGATTGAGTAATTGTAAAAATATTGTCTCCATAGCTAGTTCTCCGAATACTGCTCTATCATGGCCTTCAGCTCATCAACTTCCTGTGGACTTAGAGATTGGCTGCGGGTAAAGGCAGCGATAAATTTAGGGAGAGAACCATCAAAAGTCCTCTGTACAAAGGCATCCAGCTCAGATGCCTGAACATCCTCCTGGGAGACCAGAGACGTAACAATTGCGTTTTCACTTTTTAAAACGCCTCTTTGGGCCAGACGTCGAATGACCGTGTAAGTAGTAGCCTTTTTCCAGCCAAGTTTTTCGGCACACAAATGTACAAGCTCTGTGCTTCTTATGGGTTCGTGTTCCCAAAGTATCTGACAGAATCTATATTCACTTTCAAAAATTTTGGGAGTTTCCATATTCTCACCTCCATAAGGTTGATCTCATTAAACCTTATAGAAAGTTTAATCCATTAGACCTGTTTTGTCAATCCCTTCTCAATTCTACAAAGGATCTAGAAAATTGGATTTAATTATTGTAAAACGGGAGAAAATATGGTAAAATACATCGGTTATTGAAAGTAAAGTATTTGAAGGAGGGCTATTGTGCCTACCATTCGAGATGAAATCAGCCGCCGCCGGACCTTTGCAATTATCTCCCATCCGGATGCGGGAAAAACGACATTGACGGAAAAGTTTTTGCTATATGGAGGAGCGATTGCCCAGGCGGGGGCGGTCAAGGGAAAAAAGAATTCCCGGGCGGCAGTATCGGACTGGATGGAAATTGAAAAGCAACGTGGAATTTCTGTCACTTCCTCCGTCATGCAGTTTCAATACGAGGGCTATTGCATCAATATTTTGGATACCCCCGGCCACCAGGATTTTTCAGAAGACACTTACCGAACTTTGATGGCTGCGGACTCAGCTGTGATGGTGATTGATGGCAGCAAAGGTGTAGAGGCTCAAACACGAAAATTGTTTAAAGTTTGTGCCATGCGTCACATTCCTATTTTCACTTTTATCAATAAGATGGACCGGGAGTCCAAGGATCCCTTTGATTTGCTGGAAGAAGTGGAAAGGGAGTTGGGAATCGATACGTATGCAATTAATTGGCCTATCGGCTCTGGCAAGGAATTTCAGGGCGTGTATAACCGGGAAAAAAGTCAAATCGCCTTCTTTTCAGGAGTTTCCGGAAAAAATCGGGCAGATAAAGTAGAAGTAGATCTGGAAGATGCGAAAGTTGCGGAATTTATTGGAGCGCAGCGGCATGCGCAGCTGATAGAAGAGGTAGAGCTCCTCTCGGCGGGTCGTGACTTTGATATGCAGGCTGTCCGAAGCGGGAAATTGAGCCCTGTATTTTTTGGATCTGCGCTGACAAACTTCGGTGTAGAACCGTTTTTGGAAGATTTCTTGCGGATGACGACACCGCCATTGCCTCGTGTTGCCGATTGTGGAGAGATCGATGTATTTACCGAGCCGTTTTCGGCGTTTGTATTTAAAATTCAAGCGAATATGAATAAGGCGCATCGGGATCGGTTGGCATTTTTGCGAATTTGCTCCGGAAAATACGAGCGGGAAGCTGAAGTTTTTCATGTGCAGGGCAATAAAAAAATGCGGCTGTCTCAGCCACAGCAAATGATGGCACAAGAGCGGGAGATTATTCAGGAAGCTTATGCAGGGGATATTATCGGTGTATTTGATCCGGGAATTTTTTCTATCGGAGATACGATTACGACACCTGGGAAAAAGTTTCGGTATGCGGGGATTCCGACCTTCGCGCCAGAGCACTTTTGCCGAGTAAGTCCGCGGGATACCATGAAGCGGAAACAGTTTATCAAGGGTACCGAACAGATAGCGCAAGAAGGCGCCATCCAGATTTTTAAAGTTCCCAATACGGGAATGGAGGAAGTCATTGTAGGTGTAGTGGGAACGCTGCAGTTTGACGTCTTTTCCTACAGAATGAAGAACGAATACGGCGTAGACTTACGTATGGATCATCTTCCCTACGAGCAATTGCGGTTTATTCTTAAGAGTCCTGTTGCAGACTTAAAAGATTTGAATCTTTCTTCAGATGCAGAGCTCTTAGAAGACTATCGGGGGCATAATCTTTTGGTCTTCTCGTCTACTTGGTCTATTGATTATATCTGCAAAAGAAATCCAGGACTTGTGCTTTCTGAGACACTGGAAGCGTCTGTTTAGGTATTCTGGATTAAAGGGAAAAGTCAAGGAAAAAGATATTTTTCTTGACGCCATGGGTCATCAATGGTACAATATATGCGCCATCATTGGTGTGCCGGTGTGGTGGAATAGGTAGACACAAGGGACTTAAAATCCCTCGGTGGCAACACTGTACCGGTTCGAGTCCGGTCACCGGCACCAGCAAAGAAACCTGTTTTTGATTTAGGTCAAAAGCAGGTTTCTTTCTATTTCAGGGGCGCCATTTTTCCGGAAACAGTAAAACCAGAGGATTATATCAGGTTCTGTGGCCTTTTCACAAGTTTATAATCCACATATCCTT